>JBFFZF010000006.1:0-51141 GCA_041568755.1 Longimicrobiales bacterium
CGTCCGCGGGCACGGTCGGGTCGAAGCCCGGGAGCGGAGGCGGCTGCACGTCCCCGCCCTCGTCGCTTCCCGTGGCGTCCGGTGCGTCATCGCCCGCGGCGGCCGCCGCCCCGGGAATCTCGTCCCAGCCGGGCAGGTCGGCGCTCGCGCTCTCCGTGTCCTCCGCCTCGGCCATGGTCGCGTCGTCGAGTGCGGTCTCCTCGAAACCGTCGAGGCGGCCGTTGCTCAGCGCGGCATCCGCGGCCTCGTCGCTCGGGTCCGCAAGCGCTGTGGCCTCGAGTCCGGGCAGCCCGGCCGGCGCACGGACCCCATCGGCTTCGGCCAGGGTGGGCAGCCCGTGACGAGTCTGGTAGCCGTGATCGGGCACCGGCTCGGCTGCGGGCGCCTCGGCCTCCAGCTCGATGTCCGGGTACAGGCCGGCCACTTCGTCGCGCAGCGCCCGCGCGCCCTCGTCATCGCCGGCCCGCACGCGCAGCGTGTATGCTTTGCGGAACTCGTCGAGCGCGTGCTCCGTGCGTTCATGCGCATGCATGTGGCGCGCCAGCAGCTCGCGGACTTCCGGGTCCTCCGAGGTTTCCGCGAACTCATCGAGCGCGACGAACGCCGCGTCCGGCTCGCCCCGCTTGATGGCGCGTTCGGCAAACTCGAGGAACCAGTACCGTGCGTCGGTGAGGAAGCCCTGAGAGGCGGAGTACGTACCCAGCCGGTGCAGCAGATCGAGACGGCCGGGCGAGTAACGCAGCGCCTTGTTGCACAGGGCGATCGCGTTGTTGAACAGACCCGCTTCCGCGTACTGTGTCGCGGCCTGTTCGTAGTAGCGGACCGCGTCATCGCCGCGGCCCAGCCGCAGGTACAGATCGCCGACGCGGTTGTACAGCGGCAGCTCGGTGACATCGCGATCCTCGCCGTCCTTGAGGACGCGCAGGTAGGTGTCGATCGCGGCCTGCCACTCCTCGCGCTGTTCGTGACGGCGTGCCTGATCCTTGAGCTTGGCTGACATCTTCATGGCTCCGCGACTCTCCTCGTCGTTCCCACGACGCGGCCGAACAGACGGCGCGAAAGCAATCGGTCCTCCGCGCCAGGCTCCAGCCGGAGCCGGTCCGCCGCTGCATCCATCAACAGCCGATCCGGGACGAGACCGATCACTTCCGTGGCCGTGATCTCTCCACCCTGCCCGGTGACGGCCGCCTCGATGCGGCGGAACACCTCCATCGGTTCGGCCCGCTCCACGTCCTCCAGATTCATCGAGATCTGCAGCACATCCCGTTCAGGCAATGCCACGGCGATGGCGCGCAGTCCGCGTATGCCTCCACCACTTTCGCGCAGGCGGGCTGCGATCCCTGCCAGCACTTCCAGATCCACACCCTGCACGCACACGTTCCACGCGAGCAGCACGTCGCGTGCGCCGACGCACACCGCACCCGCCGTGGGGTGCGCACCCGGCCAGCGCCAGTCTGCCGGCAGCTCGTCAGGCGTCCGACCGGCCGGCCACGCGTCGAGCAGCGCTTCCCAGCCCCCGCGCCGCAGCGCGGCCAGCGTCCGCCCCGGTGGCGAGGAAGCGTGCGCGTAGTAGAACACGGGCAGCCGCAGTTCCCGCGCGATTCGTTCGCCGACGCGCCGCGCGCTTGCCACCGCATCGGCCATGCTCAGACCGGAGAGCGGTACGAACGGCACGACATCGACAGCGCCAATGCGCGGGTGCACGCCGCGGTGGCTGCGCAGGTCGATGCGCGCGATCGCGACACGCGCTGCTTCCACGGCGGCATCCTCGATCACGGCCGGCTCACCTACTGCGGTGACGACGCATCGGTGATGATCGACGTCCGCCGTCCAGTCGAGGACCTCGGCGCCTGCACCCCGCATCGCTGCGACGATCTCGCGCAGCACTGCGGGGTCGCGGCCCTCGCTGAAGTTGGGCACCGTCTCGAGAATCCGGGCGGTCATCCCTCGCTTCCTAGGATCGGTTGATCCGGCACCAAGCTTCAAAAGGCGGGAGATCCCCGCTTCCACACCTGTCGGATGGGCGGCCTGCCGAAGTGGTAGGGGATCTCGTTGTGGTGGCCCACGTCCCAGAGGATGAGGTCGGCGGGTGCCCCGGGGCGGAGCGTGCCGCGGCCGTCGTCGAGCCGCAGGGCCTGGGCGCCGCCGGCCGTGGCCGCGTGCAGCGCCTCGAGGGGGCTCAGCCCCAGGAGCGAGCACGCCATGGTCAGCACGAGCGGCATGCTGGGCGAGGGCGCGGACCCGGGATTGAAATCGGTGGCGAGGGCCAGGTGCACTCCGGCGTCCCGCATGCGTCGGGCCGGCGCCTGCCCGGACTTCCCGAGGAAGAACATCGTGGCCGGCAGCAGCACGGCGACGGTCGAGCTGGCGGCCAGCGCGGCGATCCCGGCGTCACTGATGCATGCGAGGTGGTCGACGGAGGAGGCCCCCAGTTCGGCGCCCAGCTCGGCCCCGCCGGACCACTCGAATTCGTCGGCGTGCAGTCTGGGGATGAGCCCGTGCGCAAGCCCGGCTTCGAGCACGCGCCGGGCCTGCCCGGCCGTGAACACGCCCGGCTCCATGAAGACGTCGCAGAAGCGTGCCAGGCCCTGCTCCGCCACGGCAGGGATCATCTCCCGGCACAGGTGGTCTACCCAGTCGTCCCGGCGGTCGGCGTACTCCGGCGGGAACTCGTGAGCCCCCAGGAACGTCGGCTCGAGGTCCACCGGACCCTCCGCCGCCAGGGTGCGCACGACGCGCAGCATCTTGATTTCGGCCGCGGTCTCCAGACCGTAGCCGCTCTTGACCTCGGCGGTCGTGGTGCCGAGCGCCAGCATGGTGCCCAGCCGGTCCCGGGTCCGCTCGGTCAGGTCCTCCTCGGAGCGGGCCCGCACGTCCCGGACCGAGGCGTTGATGCCGCCGCCCCGGCGCGCGATCTCCATGTACGGCACGCCGGCCGAGCGCATGGCGTACTCGTCGGCACGCCAGCCGCCGAAGACGGCGTGCGTGTGCGCGTCCACGAAGCCGGGCGTGAGGACGCCGGCGGCGCACGCGACGCGTTCCGCGCCGCCGTACGCACGGATGAGGGCGTCCTCCGGCCCCACGGCGGCGATCCGGCCTTCTGCGATGGCAACGGCCGTGCCCGTATGGACGCTGCTCTCGTCGGCGGTCTCACAGGTGACGACCTGCGCGGCGCCCACCAGCAGCAGCGCGCTCACGCCGACTCCGCGTAGCGCCGACAGATGTCCGCGAACGCGCCCTCCCGGACCAGCGTTTCGAGCGCCGCGATATCGGGCGCGAGTACACGATCGCCGGCCAGTGCGGGCACGCGCCGGCGCACCTGGTCGTGCGCTTCCGCGACGCCGCGACCCGGACGCAGCGGGGCCAGGAACTCCAGCCCCTGTGCGGCGGCCATGAGCTCCAGCGCGAGCACCGTCTGGAGCAACTGGACGGCCTCGCGCAGCTTGATGGCCGCGCCGACGCCCATGGATACGTGGTCCTCGCGGTTCGCGTCCGTCGGGATGCTGTCCACGCTCGCCGGTACCGCACGGAGCCGGATGTCCGCCACCAGCGACGCCGCCACGATCTGCGCCATCATCAGCCCGGAGTGCACGCCCGGCTCCGGCGTGAGGAAAGCGGGCAGTCCGGACAACGCCGGATCGACGAGCCGGGCCAGGCGGCGCTCGCTGATCACGGCCAGATCGGCGCACGCGATGGCGGCCAGGTCCAGGGCCTGCGCTACCGGCTGGCCGTGGAAATTGCCACCGCTCAGGATCCGTCCATCCTCCGGAAACACCAGCGGGTTGTCGGTCACGCTGTTCAACTCGGTCTCCAGGACGGCGCGCACGTAGGCCAGGCCCTGGCGCGCCGCCCCGTGCGCCTGCGGCATGCAGCGCAGGGAGTAGGCATCCTGCACGCGCGGATCGCCGTGCCGGTGCGACTCGCGGATCTCCGAGTCGTCCAGCAGACCGCGCAGCATGCGCGCGCTCGTCGCCTGGCCCGGCTGCGGGCGCACGCGCTGGATCGCCTCGTCGAAGGCGTCCGGTGTGCCGCGCAGCGCCTCGAGGCTCATCGCGCCGGCGACTTCCGCCGTGTCCAGCGCTCGCTCGGCCCCGAGCAGCGCGAGTGCGCCGATCCCGGTCATGACCTGCGTCCCGTTGATCAGGGCGAGGCCCTCCTTGGCCTCCAGCACGACGGGCTGCAGTCCGGTCCGGCGCAGTGCCTCCGCGCCTCCCACGCGCTCCCCGCCGCGGAGTTCCGCTTCGCCTTCGCCGACGAGAAGGAGCGCCAGGTGAGACAGCGGTGCGAGATCGCCGGAGGCCCCCACGCTGCCCCGCTCCGGGATGATCGGCGTCACGCCGTGCGCCAGCAGCGCCGCGAGCCGGTCGACGAGCACAGGTCGCACACCGGACACGCCCGCCGCCAGCACGTTGGCGCGCAGCACCATCACCGCACGCGCCTCCGGCACCGGCAGCGGCGCGCCGACACCGGCCGCGTGACTGCGGATCAGATTGAGCTGCAGCTCGCGGATCCGCTCCACAGGGATGACCACATCGGCCAGCGCGCCGAACCCGGTGGTCAGGCCGTAGATCACGCGGCCCTCGGCCATGGCATCCTCGACCACCTGCCGGGACGCGACCACGCGCGGGCGGGCGTCGTCCGCAAGGCGGATGTCCGCTGTGCCGATCGCGACGCGCTCGAGGTCCTCGAGCGTCAGCGACCGGCCGTCGATGGTGACGGTGGTTGACGTCATGGGTGGCGAAGATAGAAGGCGGACGGGGTCGGGGAACAGAAGGGAGAGGGAGAGGGAGAGTTATGGGGAAAGGGGGGAGGGGAAAGGGGAAAGGGGAAAGGGCTTCCCCTACCGGATCGGTCGTACGACGTCGCGCTGTTCGTAGTCCAGCTTGATGTCCGGGTTGGCGCGCAGCTGCACGCGGAACTGGAAGCTGAAGTTGCCGTTCTGCGCCTTCACGAAGTCGAAGTTCGCGTCCCAGTCGTGCAGCTGGCGGGTGAGCGTGAAGATGTGGTCCGTGAACGAACCATCCGAGAAGTTGTAGCCCGTGTTCCACTGCACTGCCCAGTTCTGCGTCGGCTGGAACGACAGGTTGGCAGTCAGCATCTGGTTCTCCAGTCCCACCTCGCCCTCGCGCGGCCGGAACATCGTGTAGTTGAACGACGCGTTCCAGCTGCCCGTCGGCTGGCGCGGCGGTGCGGCCCTGTCGCTGCCTCTGCGCATGACGCCGAAGTCGGCATCCCCGCGCGTGACTTCCGGGGCCCGTGTCGAATCCGCCCGCGCCAGGCTGTCGGCGCGCGCCTGCTCCTGGCGGGCCTGCTCCTGCGGTGCCGGTTTCCGACCCAGGCCGAGCACACGTGCCAGCCACGAATCGGCGCTCAGCGAGAACGAGGCGCTGACGCGCGACAGGTGCGGCTTGAAGCGCCGGCCCCGCTCGATGCCCGCGGCCGAGTCGGCGCTCACCTCCTCGAACAGATCGTGTGCGAAACTGAACTGCAGGCCGCGCAACAGATCCGACTGGATGCTGTTGCCGATCTCCATCGTCTGGATCCCCTCGCCGTCCTCCCGGGCGCGCACGAAGTCGTAGACCACGGCATCGGTCGTGATGGACAGCAGGTTGATCGGGCGGACTGTCTCGCGCCGGCGCGGACCCGTCTGACCCGTCGTCGCAGCCGTGGCCGCCGTGTCCGCGGCCGCACCGGTCGTGTCTGCGGGCGTCCGCCCGGCGGCCCGTACCGAGTCCTCCGGACTCTGCCGCATCTTGGCTTCGAACGTCTGGGCGATGCCGATGGTCAGCCGGTTCTGCTCCTGGATCTCGCCAATGCGGAAGACCTCGCGCTGCCGGTCCGTGATCGTCGGCTCGGGCGAGTACGTGTAGGTGAACGACGGCGAGACCTTGTGCCGGATCCGCTCGACGGGTCCGGCCCCGTTGATGAAGCCGTACAGATCGCTGCGCAACTGGGCACTGAAATCGATGCGCATCGGGGCGGCCACATTGTCCCCGCCCGTGGTGTCACCCTGCAGTACCTCGCCGCGCAGCCGCAGGCCGGGCGTGAACGTGGTGGATCCGATCAGCCGCTGCTGGAAATTGATGCCGGCGCCCCACGTCATCCGCTGCTCGCTCCGCTCCGGCAGGGGCATGAGCGTGTCGCCCGGAAAAGCACGGGCCAGCTCCGTCACGTCGTTGAGCTGCACATCCTGCGTGATCGAGAACCGGCCCATGGCCAGGCTGCTGTTGAACGTACTGGAGGTCTCCGTGCGGCCGCGCGCGCCACGCGACGCCCGCGTCTCGTCGATGCGGCGGATCTGGCGCCGGGAGTTGCCGCTGGCCGTCCACGTCGTGTTGCTGTAGAACTTCTCGTCTCCGGGCTCGGCTGCGAAGAGCGTGATCGACGACAGGTTGAGCCCGATCGACGGCAGCGTCGCGCTCACCGTGTTGTCGTTCAGGAACTGGTCGCGCTGGGCGTTCACGGTCAGCGAGCCCCAGTCGAACCGGCGCGAGAGACCCCCGCTGGAGCGGATCGACCGGTTCAGTTCGCGCGGATCGATGGACCGCTGCTGCACGAAGCGCGTCGATGTCGCATAGCTGACATCCGCGGCGAGCCGCGTCCGCTCGTCGGGCTGCCAGTCACTGCGGCCGCCGAGCGTGAAGTCGCGCCCGCCCTCCTCCTTCCAGAAGTTGCGGTACGTGATGCTGCCGGCCAGGAACTGCCGTATGAAGCGGAAGTCGAGCGTACCGCGCATGGCCGTGTAATCTCCGCTCCGCCAGTCCAGCGAAGTCTCTGCCCCGAAATGGTCGTTGATGGCCCAGAAGACGCCGACGTCCTCGATGGTCCGGCTGTAATCGGATCGGTTGCGGAACACATCGTTGATGCCGAAGCGTGGCGTCAGGACGCCGCTGCGCCGGCCCTGCTTCATGCTCTGCACGAAGAAGGGCAGCCAGAACACCGGCACATCCTGGAAGTTGAAGGTGACGTTGCGCGCGACCAGAATGTCGCCGCGCACGAGTTTGAGTTCTCCAGCAGCGAAGTGGTAGTGCGGGTCTTCGAGGGAACAGTCCGTGAAGACGCCCGCGTGCGTGTACGCGGTATCGCCGCGCAGGAACGCCTCACGGCTGCTCACGATCCAGTTGGCGCCTTCCGAGATCTCGGTGCGCGTGCCGCGTGCAACGCCCAGCTTCGTGTCCGTGTTGTAACACAGCGAATCTGCGGTCAGGGGCGAACTCATGCCCTCTCCGCTCAACGCGGGTCTTCCGTACGCACACGCGATGTTCGTCTCCTGGGAGAAGACGATGCTGGTATCCGCCAGCAGACGCTGGCCTTCGCGCACGACTTCCGCGGCCCCGCGCAGATTGAGCAGGCTGCTGTCCGAATCGAAGCGCGCGCTGTCCGCCTTGTATTCGGTGAACACGAAGCCGGCCAGCCGCAACAGCGCGTCCATCACGCTGTCCCGCTGCACGTTGGTCAGGCCCCTCGCGACCTGCCCGCGGCGCAGCGTATCGGCCGCCCCGCGCACGCCCAGCGTATCTCCTTCCAGCGAATCGGCCGCCACGCTGTCCCGCCGGATGAGCGGCTGGACGGTGCGCAGCCGATCGCGGATCACATCCTGACGGGTCCGCGTGGTGTCCTGACTCTGCCCCCGGGCCGGGAGCGCGCCCCAGGCCAGGGCCAGCAGTGTGAACAGCAGGACGAGCCGGGCCCGCGGCGTGGCGATCACGTCTCCCCCGAGACCATTTCCGCCGTCGCCTCGGCCGTCACTTCGGCCGCCGCGGCCCGCCGCCGGCTCCGTTCCACCAGGACCGCCAGGCCGATGCTCAATTCGTAGAGCAGCAGCAGCGGGCCCATCAGCACGACCGTCGCCGTAATCGCATCGCCGGGCGTGATCAGCGCCGCCAGGATCGCCATCCCGGCCACCGCGTAGCGCCGCTTGGAACGCAGGAACTGCGACGTGATCAGACCGATCGCCGACAGGATCAGCACCACGACGGGCAACTCGAACAGCACACCGAATCCCAGCAGCAGCTTCAGCACGAACCCGAAATAGAGACCCGCCGTGATCTGGGGAATCATGGTCTCGGTTTCGATGCTGAACATGAACTGCAGCGTGAACGGCAAGGCCACGAAATACGCCAGTGCCACACCCGCCGCGAACAGGATCAGGCCGAGATAGAGCGCGGGCACGATCGTGCCGCGCTCCCGTTTCGTCAGGGCCGGCGCGAAGAACGCCCACGCCTGGTAGAACACGATCGGGGACGCGAGCACGAAGCCCAGCGCGAACGCGATCTTCAGCTTCACGAAGAACGCATCCGTGACTGCCAGAAAGATCAGCTTGCCGTCGGGCAGATACGGATCGATTGGTTGCTTGAGCAGCTCGACGACCGGCACGGTCCACACGACGAGGAACCCGATGGCCGTCGCAATGATCAGCGCGAGCAGCGCCCAGATGATCCGCCAGCGCAGCTCTTCGAGATGGTCGAGGAACGGCATCTCGGCACTCTGATTCTTGCCGAACCACTTCATGGGGCGTCGGACAGCGGCAGCTCCACCTGGCCCTCACGCTGCGCGGCGCGGGCGCGCCGGGCGCTCAGGTCCCGCAGTTCTTCGTAGAACTCTTCCAGGTCCTGGAAGTTCCGGTACACGGAAGCGAAGCGGACGTAGGCCACCTGATCCCTGGCTTTCAGGTGGGCCATCACCATCTCGCCGATGACCAGGCTCTCGATCTCGTCTTCGTTTCGCCTGGCCATGCCGTCCTCGATGGCGTCGACCATGTCGTCGATTTCCTGCGTCGAGATCGGCCGCTTCGCACACGCCCGCGCCAGCGCCTGGAAGACCTTGCGCCGATCATAGACTTCCGTCGATCCGTCCCGCTTGATGACCATCAGCGGGCGTTCTTCGACGTACTCGTACGTAGTGAACCGGCGCTTGCATGAAACGCATTCGCGTCGCCGACGCACGGCCCGCCCTTCCCGGCTGACGCGTGAGTCGACGACGCGATTGTCCATCCCGCTGCAGAACGGGCAGCGCATCTACCGTCTGATGGCCGTCAGGCGCCGGCCTGCTTCCCGGGCTTCCTCGGAATCGGGGTAGCGGCGGCGGACCTGCTCGTAGTGGTCGCGGGCCCGCGCGTTGTCGCGCAGATTCTCCTGTGCAATGACGCCCGCCCGCAGCAACGCGGCCGGAGCCCGGGGCGAGCGCGACCACTTCTCCTCGACCCGGGCCAGCTCGGTGATCGCGGTCTGGAAGTCACCCTCCGCCGCGTACGTCTCGCCGATCTGGAACTGGGCGTCGGGTGCGCGCGGATCGTCGGGCGACTGATTCACAATGGTCATGAACGCGGTGCGCGCGGTCGAGTACGCGCCCTGACGCAGATTGTCCATCCCGGCCGTATAGATCATCTCGACCTGGGAGGAGCTCACCGGAGCGCCCGGACTCGCCATCGACCGCTGCTGCACGGCCTGATCGAGCCGCGTGTTCAACTGCGCGATGAGACCGGGCAGCTGGTTGATCATCGCCTCGGTTCGTCCGAGCTGCTGTTCCAGCTCGCGGAACCGGTGGCTGGTCTGGCCCTGCGCATCGAGTTGTGCCGAGAAACTCTGCCGCAGCGTGTCGAGCAGCATGAGATTCTGACGTTGGGTCTCGCGGAACAGCGAGTCCTGACGGGACTGGAGGCGCAGTACCTCCTCGCGCAGGTCCTTCAGATCCCGCTTGGTCGCGCAGCCGGTCAGGACCAGGATGGCCGACAGCCCGACCAGCCCGGTCCATCGCAGCTTGCCCTGCCCGCGCATCATCGATCGCCCGTCACCATGCGTTCGCCACCGCGGGTGATGACGAATTCTGCCCGGCGGTTGCGGGACCAGGCGGCCTCGGTGTGGCCCGGATCGAGGGGCCGGTCCTCGCCCATTGAGTCGGTCGTGAACCGGGTCGATTCGAGGCCGAAGCCGCTCAGGTAATCACGCACGGAATTGGCGCGCCTCTGGCCGAGCGCCAGGTTGTATTCCAGCGAGCCGCGTTCATCGGCGTGGCCGACGACGCGCAGCGCGACGTTGGGATTCGCGCGCAGGATCCCGACCTTGGCGTTGAGCCGAGGCTGCTGATCGGAGCGGATGCGCGAATCGTCGTAGTCGAAGAAGATCATTTCTTCCAGGGTCGCCCTGGCCCGCGCGGTCGCTTCGGCGGCGAGCCGCTCCGCCTCGGCCGCGCGTCTGGCGGCCTCGAGCGAATCGAGGTTCGGCCCGGCCGGCGCCTGCGCCGGCGGCGGCTGCTGCGGCGGCGGCGGCGGTGGTGGCTGCCTGCGCGAGCACGCCACGACAAGTCCGGCCGCCATGGTGATGATCAGCGCGCGCTGGAGCATCATCGCGTCTCCTTGCTGATGAGGATCTGGACTGACGTCACGGTTTCTGCACGAGAGCCAGCGTTTTCGCGAGTGAGGGTGACCAGTCGGCCAGTCGCAGACCGCCGCCGTTCCCCCCGCTGACGAGCAACCGGATCTCGCCGGTCACGGTGTCGATAACATACAAGCTGGCTGCGCCTGCGCCTAGCCTCGGCTGGCTTGTGTAGACGATGTGGCGGCCGTCGGCCGCCCAGCTCGGATCCTCGTTCCTGCCCACGGATGTGAGCTGCTGGATCTGTCCGCCCGGACGTGCCGCATCGGCGACCATGATCTGGAAGGTGCCGCGGGATGCGCCATGGAAGGTCACGCGCGTGCCGGTCGGCTGGAAGTCCGGCGACGCGTACTCGACGCTCTCACCGAACGGGGTGATCGCGATCGCGCCGCCGCCGTCCGCGGCGGCGGCGAAGATGTGCTGGCGGCCGGTGCGCGTCGAGTGGAAGGCGAAGCGGCTGCCGTCCGCCGCGTAGGTCGGCGAGATGTTGTCGCCGCCACCGCTGGTCAGGCGCCGCAGGCAGCACCCGGCGGCGACGTCCATCTCGTGGATCTGCAGGCCGCGGCCGACCCACGACGCGAAGGCCATCTTCGTCGTCCCGGGCACGTACGTCGGGGTCAGGATCTGCGTCTCACCATCGGCGCGGTGCACGATCCGGGTCGCGCCCGTGGCCATGTCCCGTTCGACGAGGGACCAGCCCTCGGTCTCCTTGACCGTGTAGGCCAGGCGCGTCCCGTCCGGCGACCACGTCGGCGAGTAGATCAGGCCCGGCGACCCGGAGATGCGGCGCACGTTCTCGCCGTCCGAGTCGACGACCATCAGGTCGTAGCTGCCGCTCCCGTTCTGGCGCACGAACGCGATGCGCGTGGCGGCCGTGCCCGGCTGATTCGTGATCCACATCACGATGTCATCGGAGATCACGTGCACGGCCAGGCGGAAGTCCCGGGAGGCCTCTTCCGGCAGCGTGAATGCACGCGTCTGGCGGGTCGTGCCGTACACGACGTCGTGCAGCACGACATCGACCTGGAAGCCGCCGCCCGAGGGACGGACCTCGCCGGTCACGAGCCAGACTACGTTCAGCCCGTTCCAGTTGCGGTAGTCGATCGGGCCGCTGGCCAGATCGGTCGGCACGGGCAGCAGGATGAAGCGGTCGCTCAGCGTCAGGTCGTTGCGGATGATGTCTGCGATCTGGCGCGCGACCTCGGCGCCGCCCATCGGTGCTTCGAACGGGCGTACGGCCAGGATCTGGCGGCCGGCTTTGCTGTAGCGCGTCTCGAGGATCACACCGGGCGGCAGGCGCGTGTCCTGCGCCGCGAGCGGCGATCCGATCACGAGCAGGCACAGCGCGATCCGTACGTATTTCGTCATCGTTCCTTCCAGCCCCTTCCGGGCAATGCCTGTGCCCCGGCTTCAGCCGCCGGGTGGTATGAAGCGGAACCGGACCCAGAGCCGATCCTGCAGCCAGCCTTCGGGCAGCGGACCGAATGCGCCCTGCCGGCCTGCCAGCTCGACCGCTTTCTGCGCTTCCAGATCGAAGAAGAAGTCGCCGGACTTCTCCACGGTCTGGATGCCGCCCACGCTCCCGTCGCGCTGGATGTAGAACGCCAGGACGACCTCCGGATTGGAGGCGCCCGACCAGCGGAAATAGCGGTTCACCTGACGGATGATGTTGTCGAGGTACGCCGGATACGGGAACTCCTGGCCCTGGATGTCGACGTCGAGGTTGTCCCCGCCGGGCGAGTCCGGTTTGGGCGCCGCGCCCGTGACGGGCTCCGGCGTCTTCGGCTTCGGTGTCTCGACCGGGGTGCTTTCCGTGCGCCGGACTTCCGGTGCCCGTTCGCGCGGTCGCGGCGTCTCCGGGCGTGGAGCGGCCACGATCGTCTGAACGACCTGTGGCTGCGGCGCCGGCGGTCCTTCGACCTGCGGCGGCGGCGAAAGCAGGCGGACGCGGTAGTTCTCGAACTCCGGCAGGTCCCGCCGGGCGACGGCGCCGGCGAGCACGAACGCGGCGACGAGGACGGCGTGCACGAGCAGCGACGAGGTCACGGCCCGCTTGTCGGGGCGGTCGCGACGCAGCCCGATGCCGCTGCCGAGCACGAGCCCGCGCAGCGCGTGCGGCGTCGCGGGACGGGAAGACTGCGGTCCGCGCACGGTCCCGCGCCTCACCGCTGCCGCGGTTCCACGGGCAGGCCCACGTTGTCCAGCCCCAGTTTCATGAGCACGCCCAGGACTTCGGCGACGCGGCCGTAGGACACGCCCTGGTCCGCCTTCACGTTGACCTGCTTGTCGGCGTCGGCAGTGAACGTGGTCAGGACCAGCTCGAGTTCCTCCAGCGAGCTGATCGCCGTGCGGTCGACGAAGAGTCGACCGTCCTGTGCGACGCTGACCGTGACCGGGTCCGGGTTGGAAAGCGGCTGGGAGTCCGCCTCGGGCAGCTGCAGTTCGATGCCGCCCTGCAGGATCGGCGCCGTGATCATGAAGATGATGAGCAGCACGAACGCCACGTCGACCAGGTTCGTGATGCTGATTTCGGCGTTCACCGGGAGGCCGCCCCGGCGCCGGCGAAAGTGCATCATGGCAGCAACGGCGGGTAGGGGGATCGCGGTTGGGGATGGAGGATGGTAAACGGCTGCTCGACCGTAACCGACGCCCCACCCGTCGTTCGCCGTCCCCGATCACCGATCCCGATCATCCATCCTCCTGCCCGCCATCTTCCTCGCCTACAGCCGGCCTTCTCTCGCGAGCGTTCCCACGAACTCGCTGGCGAACCCTTCCAGCTCGCCGCTGAAGCGATCGAGTTGCGTCGCGAAGTAGTTGTAGCCGATCGCGGCGGGGATCGCCGCAACGAGTCCGAACGCCGTCGTGATCAGGGCCTCGGCGATGCCGGGCGCGACCGCGGCGATGTTCGCGGATCCCGTCGCCGTGATCCCGAGGAACGCGTTCATTACACCGATGACCGTGCCGAGGAGCCCCATCAGCGGCGCGGTCACCGCGATGATGGCGAGCCAGAGCAGCCCGCCGGAGAGGTTGTCCCGTTCTTCGGCCTGGCCCTTCTCGAGCACGAGCCAGAGCGCGTTGAGTTGCGTTTCGGACAGGCCCGGCCCCGGGGCCGCGTCCTCGCGGAGCGCGCCCGGCCGCAATTCGCTGAAGAAATTCGTGCCTTGCCGGAACATGCGTGTGTAGGGCGTCTCGGCCAGTCGCATGGTCGCCTTGTAGGCGTCCTCGAGGCGCGTTGTCCGGCCGATCGCGTCGACGAAGACCTCGCCTTCTCCGCGCACGCGGCGGAACTGGCGGACCTTCCACAGGATGATCACCCACGACAGGATCGACGCCCCGGCCAGGATGGCCAGGACCACCTGGGTCGACGGCGAGGCACCCAGGATCATGCCCAGGCCTCTGGGCAGCCCTCCCTGAAGGACCAGGATCACACCAGCTTCCCTTCTCGCTCGGCGATGAACGTGAACGTGGCGCGCAGCCCTTCGGTCAGCGACGTTCTCGGCGTCCACCCGGCCGACGCTGCGCGGCGCGTGTCCAGACACGAATGGCGGAGCTCCCCTGCCCTCGCCTCGGCGAGGCGGGTCCCGACCGTGCGCCCGGCCACGTGCTGCAGTGCTTCCGCCAGACGGACCACGGAGGTCTCGATGCCCGTCCCGATGTTGAAGGCGCGCTCGTCCAGCGACGGGCTCGGGGCCAGATCGGCATCACCCAGGATCAGGTTCGCGCGGACCACGTCGCCTACGTACACGTAATCGCGGGTTTGTTCCCCATCGCCGAAGATGGTGAGCGGTTCGCCCGCCAGAATGCGCTGCGAGAAGATGGCCACGACGCCGGCTTCGCCGTGCGGATCCTGGCGCGGACCGAACACGTTGCTGTAGCGCAGGGCAACGTAGTCGAGCCCGTGAATGCGATGATAGTAGTGCAGGTAGAACTCGGCCGCGAGCTTGGTCACGCCATACGGGGAGAGCGGCTGTTTGGGCGCATGCTCCGGTGTCGGTCTCGTCTCGGGCTCGCCGTAGACGACGCCCCCCGACGAGACGAAGATCAGCCGCCTCGTCCCGTGGACCCGCGCCGCCTCGGCGAGGTTGAGGAACCCATCCACATTGATGCTGGCGTCGTTACGCGGGTCCGCCACGGAGGAGCGCACATCGATCTGGGCGGCGTGGTGGTTGACCAGGTCGAAGCCGCCTGCGGCCACGAAGAGGTCGCTGAGTCCCGGATCGCGGAGATCCATGTGGACGAACTCCGCGCCGGCGGGCACGTTGGCGCGTCGTCCCGAGGACAGATCATCGACGATCCAGACCCGGTCGCCCCGGGCCAGGTACGCATCCGCGACGTGGCTCCCGATGAAGCCCGCGCCCCCTGTCACCAGCACGTTCATGTGTCCCGTCCGCTCCTTCGGAAGTCATGGTCCGGTCCCGACGTGGATACGGGCGCCACGCGGCGCCCGTATCCGATCTGCTCTCCGACCTTCGGGGCCGCGGCACCGCGGCCGCAGCCCTCATTGCACGCGACGCACGACCCGTACCGCCAGACCCGGACGGAGGCCGGTCGAATAGGTCTCGGCGACGCGGACCGTCGCGCTGCTTTCGCCCACCCGGACGACACGCAGCATGGCCAGGACCTCCGGCGGCAGCTCGGTCCGGCGGTCGGCCCGCCGGGCCTCGACGAACGCGATGAGTTCGTCTCCCAGCGCGAGCCCGCTGGCCCGGCCCAGATCGACGAACCCGTGGTCCTGCGTTCCGTACAGCGGCTCCTCGTCGAGGAAGCGGATCAGACGCCCTTCGGCGCCTCCACCCACCGGCTGCGCCTGACCGCGGGGCAGGGCCGGCGTCGGCTCCATCGCGATGAGATGATCACCGATCATCGCGTCCGCGAACTGATTCACGACCTCGAGCCGCATCGCGCTGGCACCGACGGAATCGACGCGCACGATGGCCACCGGTCTGATCATGTGACCGAGGCGCCCGACGCGCTCCGCGATGCACACGACCAGCAGACTGTCCCCCGCCCGGGCCGGCGTCCCACGCAGCCGCGAGGCCAGCACGCGGTCGTGCGGCAGCAGGCGCGCCGGCAGACGGTCCGCCTGGCGTGTCGGATCGGCCAGCCCCGCGAGTCGCGCACGCACACCCAGGGTCGCTGTGTCCGCCAGCCAGGCCGTCGAGAGATACTCGGCAGCGGACACCGCGTAAAGAGGCTCGCGCCGGTTCACGAGTGCGGCCTCCCGCTCCTGGTTGGGCGGCGGAGGCGCCATGTAGAAGCGAGTCCGGCCCGGTGCGCCCGCGCGCGCCGCCGGCGCGATGGCCATCGCGGGAGCGGCCTGCTGCACGGCGACCGGCAGGCCGCCTTCCACGCCCGGGATGAGCAGTCGCTGGTCCGGATAGATCCAGTGCGGATCCCGGATCGCCGAGCGGTTGGCTTCGTAGATCACGGGCCACAGGAAATGATTCGTGTAGTAGACTCCCGCCAGTCCCCAGAGCGTCTCGCCCTGACGGACGATGTGCTCGCGGTTCGTGGAAGTCTGCTGGGCCGACGCCTGCGCGTGGGCACCACCGAGGACGAGGACCAGGGAGAGAATCGTGCGGGCCGGTGTGCTCGTGCATCCGCTCAAGGATGAACCACTCCGTCAGGGGGACAATGAATCCACGCTTGCCAGCCGGATCCCGCCCCTTGCACTGCGCTTCAGCGGGCCGGATCCGGCCTCGCGCCGTCGTGCATGCCGAGCGGAATCACTTCTTCGGCGACGATCTCGGTCACTTCCCGGGGCGGGCCGCGCCGCGATTTCGCGGTGCGCGTTTCGATGCGGCCCTCCACGAACACGCGGTCGCCCTTGTGCACCCACCGTTCGACCTCGGACGCCAGCGGCCCCCAGGCCACGATCGTGTGCCAGTCGGTCTTCCGGTCGTCGCCCGGACCACGCCGGTCCGTGGCCATCCGGAACGTCGCGACCCGCGCTCCCGTCGTCGTCGCCCCCACCTCGGGGACGTTCCCAACGTGCCCGATGAGCAGGATGCGGTTCACGCAGCGGCTCACGGCCGCCCCTCCGGGTTTCGCCGGCCCGATCGGCAAATCATTGCAGAACCGAATGTTACAGCAGACATCAGGCCTGCGCGCATGCACCGCGTTCCCACAGTATCGGCACGAGTCCCGGCGCTCCGCAGCCGATCTGCGCAGCGGGCACCGGCCCCCCGGGTCATGACCCGGACCGCAGCGTGCACCGCATGACGATCGCGTCTTCGGCCGGCCGGACGTAGTAACCACGCCGGAGGCCGACTTCGACGAACCCCAGGCGCGCGTACAGACTGCGGGCCGCCTCGTTGCTGGGCCGGACTTCCAGGAAGACGTCCTTCACACCGAGTCTCTGCTGTCGCAGCAGGAACTCGTTCACCAGTCGTGTGGCCAGGCCCCTGCGCCGCCACGGTATGTCGACCGCCACGTTGCCCAGCTCGCCCTGGTCCAGCGTGTACCATCCGATGGCATAACCCACCAGCGCACCGGCGGACGTGGCCGCCAGGAGCGTCGAATCCGGTCTGCGCAGGAGCGTCTCAAACGTCTCATCGCTCCACGGCATGGAGTACGATGCCTCCTCGATCCGCACCGCGGCCGGCAGATCCTCGGCCGAGAGGGCCCGGATCACCGCGAGGTCCAGCGAGCGCGTGCTCATGCCCCGGCGCCGGGCGACGGGCGGGCGTCGGGTCCGGGAGCACGACCCGCGCCGGACGGGCCGGCCGGGACGGGGACCGGGGGCCGCAGGTAGTCCGGCGTCCAGCGGGCGGGCTCCGTCACGCGGCTCGCCTCGGGGTCGAGACCGTGCAGCCAGAGCAGGGCGGAGGCCCGGGGCTCCGCCAGCGCGGCGGGCCCCACCGCTCCGGCCCGGGCCAGCTGAACCGCATGTCGCAGCGCACCGTCGCCCACCCAGAGCGGAGCGTGGCCGGCCAGCGCCATCGCGATCTCCGTGACCGGACCCGTGCACGGCGCGAGGAGCGTCGTCATCCGGGCGGGGGCGCCGTTTCGATCCGGGAACTCGAACCGGTAGCACGCCGCATACACATCGCCGCGGCGCGCGTCGAAGAGCGCGCAGACCGCGCGCCCGGGCGCCGCCGCGCCGGCCGCCAGCACGGCCAGACTCGAATGCACGTAGAGTGGAATGTCGAGCGCGTGCGCGATCGCCTTGGCCGTGGCCGCGCCGATGCGAACGCCGGTGAACGAACCGGGCCCCGCGCCCGCGATGACGCCGGTCAGCGCAGCACGCGAGCGGTTGGCCTGGCGCAAAGCGAAATCGATGGCGGGGAGCAGGGCCTCGGCGTGTCGGGCATGGGCGCCGATGGTCAGCTCCGCGCGGACATGATCAGGGCTGCCCACCGCGACGCTTCCCAGCCGGGTCGCGGTGTCGATCGCCAGCAGCGTGGTCGCAGCCGACCGGTGGGCGGCGCTCACGGCGGCCCGGGCAGGTCCGGGGGACGCCCGTGCGGCTCCATCCGGACGCGGCGCAGGTGGGAGCCCGGCACGTCCTCCTCCAGCACGATGTCCCAGCGCGGCTCCGGCAGGAGCGGTCCCGCGCGTTCGGGCCACTCCACCAGCACGACGTCGTCGGGCCCGCCCAGCTCCTGCCAGCCCAGTTCCCAGACGTCCTCGGGCGCCGTGATCCGGTACAGATCGATGTGCACGATCCTGCCGCGCTCCGCATCGTAGCGGTAGAGCAGATTGAACGTGGGCGATGGCAGCGGCCCGGTCACGCCGGCGCCGCGGGCGATGGCCCGCGCCAGCACCGATTTGCCGGCGCCCAGATCACCGCGCAGCGCCAGGAAGAGCGGGCGGGCGGCCTCACGCCCGATCCTGCGCCCCCACGCCTCGAGCGCCGGCTGGTCCAGCATCACGAAACGGAGGGCTCCTGCGGCGGAGCGCCCAGACGGACACGCACCTCGAGGAGTTCGTCGCGCAGCACGGCGGCCCGTTCGAAGTCGAGCATGGCGGACGCTTCCTTCATCTGCTGCTCGAGGATCTTGGCCCACTCCTCCAGGTTGACCTCGTCGGCGTAACGCGGCGCGGGCTCCGCCACGCGCTGTGCCCGCCGGCCATCGCCGCGCGCATCGGCGACACGCGTCGACAGGATCAGTTCTTCCACGCTCTTGACGATGGTCCGCGGCTCGATGTCGTGCTCCTCGTTGTAACGGACCTGGACGGCGCGCCGCCGATTCGTCTCCTCGATGCAGCGCTCCATCGACCCGGTCACCCGGTCCGCGTACATGATCGCCTTGCCGCGCGCGTTGCGCGCCGCGCGGCCGATCGTCTGGATCAGGGACCGCGCGTCGCGCAGGAAGCCCTCCTTGTCGGCATCGAGGATGGCCACGAGCGAGACTTCCGGCAGATCCAGGCCCTCACGCAGCAGGTTGATGCCGACGAGGACGTCGAAGCGCCCCAGGCGCAGGTCGCGCAGGATCTCCATCCGTTCGATGACTTCGATGTCAGAATGCATGTAGCGGACGCGCACGCCAATGCGCTGAAGGTACTCCGTCAGGTCCTCGGCCATCCGCTTGGTCAGCGTCGTCACCAGCACGCGCTCGCCGACGGCTTCCCGCTCGCGGATCTCGGCGATCAGGTCGTCGATCTGACCGCGCACGGGCCGTATGTCCACGACCGGATCGACCAGACCCGTCGGGCGGATCAGCTGCTCGACGACCACACCACCCGAACGGACCAGTTCGTAGTCACCGGGCGTCGCCGACACGAACATCACGACGGGGACGAGTGATGCCCACTCGTCGAACGTCAGCGGCCGGTTGTCGAGTGCGCTGGGCAGACGGAACCCGTGCTCGACCAGCGTGAGCTTGCGTGCACGGTCGCCGTTGTACATCCCGCGCACCTGCGGCACGGTGGCGTGAGATTCGTCCACGATCACCAGGTAATCCTCGGGGAAATAGTCGAGCAGGCAGGCGGGCCGGTCGCCCTCCTCGCGGCCCGTCAGATGGCGCGAGTAGTTCTCGACTCCCGGGCAGGTGCCGATCTCGAGCAGCATCTCGAGGTCGAAGTTGGTCCTCTGCTCGAGCCGCTGTGCCTCCAGCAGGCGACCATCGCCGCGCAGCTCCAGCAGCCGCTCCTCCAGCTCTGCACGGATCTTCACGGCTGCCGTCTCGATCGTACCACGCTGCGTCACAAAGTGTTTGGCAGGGTAGATCGCAGTCCGGTCCAGCCGCGCGATGGTGTTGCCGGTCAGCGGATCGAAGCGCGAGATACGCTCGATCTCGTCTCCGAACAGCTCGATCCTGATGGCCTGTTCCTCGTACGCCGGGAAGACCTCCACCACATCGCCGCGCACGCGGAACGTGCCGCGCTCGAACTCGACGTCGTTCCGCCCGTACTGCACGCGCACGAGCGCTTCGAGCACGTCGCGCCGGCCGATCTGCTGACCGGTGTGCAGCATCAGCATGAGCTCGCGGTACTCGCGCGGATCGCCCAGCCCGTAGATGCACGAAACGGACGCGACGATGACCACGTCCTCCCGCTCCATGAGCGATGACGTCGCGCGCAGGCGCAGCTTCTCGATGTCCTCGTTGATCGAGGCGTCCTTTTCGATGTACGTGTCCGTCGAGGGGACGTAGGCCTCGGGCTGATAGTAGTCGTAGTACGAGATGAAGTACTCGACGGCGTTGTTGGGCAGGAACTGCTTCAGCTCGCCGTAGAGCTGGGCCGCCAGTGTCTTGTTGTGGCTCATCACGAGCGCCGGCCGGCCGTACTCCGCGATGACCGATGCCATGGTCACCGTCTTGCCCGAGCCCGTGACGCCGAGCAGTGTCTGGGCCCGGTCACCCCGGCGCAGGCCCTCGAGCAGCTCGGCGATCGCCTGCGGCTGGTCGCCGGCCAGGCCGAACGGGAGCTGCAGATCGTACGTCGCCACCGGCTAGCCTTCCGGTTCCGGCTCCGGTGCGTGCTCGCGCCTCTCCACAGCCAGAACGCCGTTCACGCGGCGCACTGCCTTGATGACCTTCTTGAGGTGGGTCAGGTCGTGGACCTCGACGACGAATCCGCCCGTCATGCCGCCCTCGATGGCGCGCATCTCGGCGAACTGGATGTTCGTGCCCGTTCCGCTGATCGCACTGGCCACGTCGGACAGCAGGCCGCGCCGGTCATTTCCCTCGACGACCAGCCGCACCAGGAACCGCTCGTCCTCCTCGGCGGCCCAGTCGATCTCGACACGGCGCTCCGGGTAGGCCGACAGGTTGAGCACGTTGGGACAGTCGGTCCTGTGGATCGAGATGCCGCGGCCCCGCGTGATGTAGCCGATCACCGGATCACCCGGCACCGGCTGACAGCACTGCGAGTAGCGCACCATCATGTTGTCGAGCCCCTGGATGCGCACGCCCTTGCCCGTGCCGCGCACCCGATCGACCAGCCGGCCGAACGCGGTCTGCGCCGGGACGGGCTCGGTCGGCTCACCCGGGAACAGCTTCTTGAAGATGGCGACGGGTCCCAGGTCGCCCAGGCCGAGCGCGGCGAGCACGGCATCCCAGTCCGGATGCCCCAGCGCCTCCGCCGCATCGGCGAGCTGGTCTTCCGAGGGCTGCGGCCTGCGCAGCTTGCGCAGTTCGCGCTGGAACAGCTCGCGTCCCAGCGCGACCGAAGACGACGACTCCTCCTGCTTGATCCAGTGGCGGATCTTCTGGCGGGCGCGGGCCGTCTTCACGAACGCCAGCCAGTCGCGCGACGGCTTCTGGCGCGGATCCGTCATGACCTCGACGGTGTCGCCGTTGCTCAGCGCGCGTGACAGCGGCGAGATACGGCCATTGATGCGCGCACCCGAACAGTGCAGGCCGACCTCGGTGTGCACCGCGAAGGCGAAATCGATGGGCGTCGCGCCGCGCGGCAGCTGCTTCACATCGCCTTTCGGCGTGAACACGAAGATCTCGTCGTGGAACAGGTCGATGCGCAGGAACTCCATGAACTCTTCGGGTTCCCGCGTGTCCTGCTGCCACTCGAGCACCTGCCGGAACCACGACAGACGCTCGTCCACCTCGTCGGGGCTGCGGCCATCGCCCTGCTTGTACCGCCAGTGCGCCGCGATCCCGTACTCGGCGGTGCGGTGCATGTCGTGTGTCCGGATCTGGATCTCGTAGAGTCGCCCGCCCGGCCCGAAGATGGTCGTGTGCAGCGACCGGTACATGTTCGATTTGGGCGTGGCGATGTAGTCGTGGAAGCGCTCCTGCAACGGCGTCCACTTGTTGTGAATGACGCCCAGCGCGTGGTAGCAGCTGCTCACGCTGTCCGTGATCACGCGGATCGCCATGAGGTCGTAGATCTCATCGTACGGCGTGCCGCGTTGTGTGATCTTGCGGTGGATCGACCACAGGTGCTTGGGCCGGCCGTAGACCTCGCACGGGATGCCCGCTTTGCGCAGCTCGTCTTCCAGCGGGGCGCGCAGCGCTTCGATGTGGGTCTCGCGCTGGTCGCGCCGGTCCGCAATCTTGTTGGCCAGCTTGCGGTACTCGTCCGGCTCGAGGTGCTTGAACGCCAGGTCCTCCAGCTCCCACCGGATGCGGGCCATGCCCAGGCGGTGCGCCAGCGGAGCGTAGATCTCGCGCGTCTCCAGCGCGATCCGCTTGCGCTTGTCCGGGCGCAGGTGCTCGAGCGTGCGCATGTTGTGCAGCCGGTCGGCCAGCTTGATCACGATCACGCGCGCGTCCTGCGCCATCGACAGGAGCAACTTGCGGTAATTCTCGACCTGCTGCTCCGTCGTCGACTGGTACTGCACCTTGCCGATCTTCGTGACGCCGTCGACGATGCGCGCGATCTCCGGCCCGAACTCCGCCTGGATGTCCTTCAGCGAGATGTCCGTGTCCTCGACCACATCGTGGATGAGGGCGGCCGCGATGGAGACCGAATCGAGGTGCAGGTCGGCCAGAATGCGCGCCACTTCGACCAGGTGTGCCGTGTACGCCTCGCCCGACGCGCGCCGCTGGCCTTCGTGGGCGTCCGCGCCGAACGCGAACGCCCGGCCGATCAGCTCGAGGTCCAGCCGCTCCGCGTGACTCTCGATCGCCTCGCGCAGCGGGCCCGGCAGCACATCGAGGCCCGCCGGCTGTCCGACTCGCGTCTCCGTCGTCGCCACGGCCGCCTCAGCGCGCAGCGAGACGGCCGGTCTCGACGAACGAGACGTACCGGCCGTCCCCGATGATGACGTGATCCAGGACCGGGATGCCGAGCAGCTCCCCGGCCGCGTCCAGGCTGGCCGTCACCGCTTCGTCGAGCCGCGACGGGGTGGGGTCGCCCGACGGGTGGTTGTGCACCAGCAGAATGGCCGCCGCGGACTCCAGGATGGCGGGCCGGAACACTTCACGTGCGTGCACGATGGATGTGTCCAGCGTGCCCCGCGTGATCGTGTACTCGGCCGTGACCGCATGGCGGGCATCCAGCAGCAGCACGTGGAACTCCTCCTGCATGAGGTCGCGCATGTTCGGCGCGCACCGGTCGTACACGTCGCGCGCGCCGTCGATGCGGGCGCGCCGCTCGGGCTCCTCACGCGCCAGCCGCCGGCCCAGCTCGAGCGCGGCCGCGACGCGGCCGGCGACGGCCGGCCCGACGCCGTCGACGCGCTCCAGTTCGGCGGGCCCGGACCCGGCCAGCCGGCGCAGCGAGCCGTCCGCCCCGCCCAGCAGAGCGCCGGCCACGTCCAGGGCGCTGGCGCCGGCCGTCCCGCTGCCCACGAGGATGGCGAGCAGTTCGCGCACGGACAGGGCCTGCCCGCCCAGCGCCCGCAGCCGCTCGCGCGGCCGTTCCGGGGCCGGCCAGCCGCGGATGCCGGCCCGGCCGCGCGCCGGCGCACGCCAGCGGGGCGGTGACGCGACCGTGGTCCCGGGCTCGTCGGCCTCCCGTGCGCGGGTCGCAGGCCGGTCCGTCACGCCGCGCCGTGACACTTCTTGTACTTCCTGCCCGAACCGCACGGGCAGGGGTCGTTCCGACCGACCTTCTCCTCGACGCGCACGGGCTCGCGCGCCACGGGCGAGTCGTCCCCCCGGTTCGTCTGCAGCTGACGCACGTCCGTCGCGCCGGCCGGGACACCGGCCGCGGCGCGCCGGCCGATGCGCCGGCTGCCGGCCATGGCCGCGGCCAGCGGGTCGGCAGGATCGGCCGCTGCCGGCTCCGGCACGCCCGCAGGCACCGGCGCCGCAGCCGCGGCGTCGCCCGGCCCGCTCAGGATCAGCCGGCGAGGCGCCACGGCGGCGGTCGGCTGCGGGGGCGCGATCTGCGTGCGGAACGTCATCGTCGTGACGGTCTTGCGGATGTCCGACATCAGATCGACGAACATCGTGTAGGCCTCCTGCTTGTACTCGACGAGCGGGTCCTTCTGGCCCCACCCGCGGAAGCCGATCGATGCCTTGAGCCCGTCCAGATCGTACAGGTGGTCGCGCCACTTCTGGTCGATCACGCCCAGCAGAATGAACGACAGGATGCCTTCCTGGTGGTCGCCCCACGACTGCAGCTTGCGCCGGTAGGCGTCATGGACCTTCTCCAGGACGACGGTGCGGACCTCCTCCGCGTGATGGAGTTCCGGCTCCTCGGTGTTCTCGCGGGGCAGCGCATCGACGACCACGAACGTGTCGAGCATGAGCCGGTTGCGCAGCCCGGCCAGGTCCCAGTCTTCCGGGTGCGCTTCGGGCGGCACGAACTCATCGACCATCGCCCGCACGGCATGCTCGATCGTTTCCCAGACCTCGCCCTTCAGGTCCTCGCCGCCCTCCAGCGCGAACAGACGCCGGTCGTAGATGACCTCGCGCTGCTGGTTCATCACGTCGTCGTACTCGAGCAGCCGTTTGCGCGACTCGAAGTTCTGACCCTCGACCCGCTTCTGTGCGCTCCCGATCGACCGCGTCACCAGCGCGTGGGTGATGACCTCGCCCTCCTGCGCGCCCAGCCGCTCCATGATGCCGGCCACGCGCTCGGAGTTGAACAGCCGCATCAGATCGTCTTCGAGCGACAGGAAGAACTGGCTCGCGCCCGGGTCTCCCTGCCGGCCGGCCCGGCCGCGCAGCTGCCGGTCGATGCGCCGCGACTCGTGTCGCTCCGACCCGATGATGTGCAGACCGCCGACCTCGACGACCGTGTCCCCCTTGACCTTGGCCGGGTCCAGCGCGCCCGCCGGATCCGGCGACGCGGTGGCCGTTTCCAGGTCGACGTCGTGCTCGGACAGCCACGCGCCGTCGCGCGTCCTCGTCACGCCGGGCCCGAGTTTGATGTCGGTACCACGGCCGGCCATGTTCGTCGCGATCGTGACCGCGCCGGGCAGCCCCGCCGAAGCCACGATCTCGGCTTCCTGCTGGTGGTACTTCGCGTTCAGAACGTTGTGCGGGATGCCGCGCCGCTTGAGCATGCGCGACAGCGTCTCGGACACGTCAACCGAGACCGTGCCGACGAGCACCGGCAACCGCATGCGGTGCATACGCTCGATCTCGTCCATGATCGCATTGTACTTCTCGCGCTTGGTACGGTAGACCAGATCGTGCCGGTCGTCGCGGATGACCGGCCGGTTCGTCGGGATCACCGTGACCTCGAGTCCGTAGATCTGATGGAACTCGGACTCCTCGGTCTCCGCGGTCCCGGTCATGCCGGCCAGCTTGTCGTACATGCGGAAGTAGTTCTGGATCGTGATCGTCGCGAGCGTCTGCGTCTCGCCGCGCACGCTCACGCCTTCCTTGGCCTCGACCGCCTGGTGCAGACCATCGGACCAGCGCCGGCCGGCCATCTTGCGGCCGGTGAACTCGTCGACGATGATGACCTGCCCGTCCTCCACGATGTACTGCTCATCCTTCACGTACAGCGTGTACGCCTTGAGCAGCTGGTGGATGGCGTGCATCTTCTGGCTCTTCTCGGCGTAGTCCTTCTCCAGCTCCGCGATCCTGTCCCGCTTGGTGTCCAGGGACAGGTCCGGGTCCCGCTCGATGGCGCCCACGGCCTCCGACAGGTCGGGCGCGATGAACGCCTGCGGATCGCTGGGCGACAGCTCGTCGTAACCCTTGTCGGACAGGTGAATGCTGTGGCCCTTCTCGTCCATGGCGAAAAGGACGAGCTCATCGATCTCGTAGAGGCGCTTCTCCCGCATGTAGTCGGCCTCCACGCGCTGGACCAGCTTGACCAGCCGCGGATCGTCCGCGAACAGCTTGAGCAGCCGCTTGTTGCGCGGCCCGCCCCTGCGCGCCGCCAGCAGGTTGATGCCGGCGCGGTATTCGTCCTCCTCATCGCCGGACTCCAGTGACTTCTCCGCCTCCGCGATGAGCTCGCTCACGATACGGGTCTGCTTGCGGAACAGCGAGGCGACGGCGGGATTGTAGCGCCGGTACTCATCGGACTGCTCGTGCCCCACCGGCCCGCTGATGATGAGCGGCGTGCGCGCTTCATCGATGAGGATCGAGTCGACCTCGTCGATGATGGCGTAGTAGTGGTACCGCTGCACGCGCTGGTCCAGCACGTGCACCATGTTGTCGCGCAGGTAGTCGAAGCCGAACTCGTTGTTCGTGCCGTAGGTGATGTCCGCCATGTAGGCGGCGCGCCGTTCCGGCGTCCCCGGCTCGTGCTGGTCGATGCAGTCGACGGTCAGGCCCAGGTAGTTGTAGACCGCCCCCATCCACTGGCTGTCGCGCTGTGCCAGATAGTTGTTGACTGTCACCAGGTGGGCGCCACGCCCGGCCAGCGCGTTCAGGTAGAGCGGCATGGTCGCGACCAGCGTCTTGCCTTCGCCGGTCGCCATCTCCGCGACCTTGCCGCGGTGCAGCGCGATGGCGCCGACCAGCTGCACGTCGTAGGGAATCATCTCCCACGTCATGGCCTGGCCCGTGACCGTGATCTGGCGGCCCATCAGGCGCCGGCACGCCTCCTTCACGGTCGCGAAGGCCTCGGCCATGATCTCATCGAGAACGGCCTGGAGCTCCGACTTGAGGCGCTCCTCAGCGGAGCGGATCTCCATGGTCAGCCGTTCGCGGTCGGCCGCATCCTCCGTCTTCCGCTTCTCCGCGCGCAGCTCCTCCACGGTCGACTTCAGGTCGGCAATGCGGTCTTCGACGATCCCGCGCAGCCGCGCGGTCTGGGCCTGCAGCTCGCTCTCGGGAAGCTCCTGGAGCCGCTCCGCGATGTCGTTGATCTCGTCGACCAGAGGCTGCAGCCGACGCGCGTCCCGCGCGTGACGATCGCCGATGATGCGTTTGACCAGTGCCTTGATCATGTCCCTCGTGTCACCCTTCCAGGGGAAATTGCCCCAAGCCTCGTCCTACCCCCGCGCCGGACGGTCGGTCCCGGGGTGGATCGGTCCCGCACCGAGCGTACCGGACGGCTCGCCCGTCCCGCCGCGGACTTCCATCCCGACGTACAGCCGGTGGGCGCGGATCCGCGCCGCGACCGCGTCCGGCACCAGGTACCGGATGGACCGGCCCTCCCGGACGCGCGCCCGCACCGCTGTCGAAGCCACGTCGATGCGCGTCACCGCGACCCGGACCACGCCGGGCTCTTCCGGGAACGAGGACCCGCTCCGGTCGAGCACGGCGAGCGTGGCCAGCGCGCGGATCGCGGCCGGTTCGTGCCACGTGTCGAGTTCCGCGTACTGGTCCGCCCCCAGCAGCAGGAACAGCTCCGCCTCCGGAAACCGGGCCCGGTACGCGCGCAGCGTGTCCACCGTGTACGATGGCCCGGACCGCTCCAGCTCCAGCGTGTCCATGCGGAAGCGGTCGTCCGCGGCCAGAGCGGCCTCGAGCAGCTCCGCGCGCAGCTCGGGCGCGGACAGGACGCGATCCCGCTTGTGCGGCGGCAGCGCGGCTGGAATGAAGAAGATGCGGTCGAGCTCGAGCGCGGCCATGGCATCCTGGGCCGCGATGAGGTGGCCGATGTGGGGAGGGTCGAACGTCCCTCCGAAGAGACCCAGCCTCACCGGGCGACCGCGCCGGGTGCCCCCTTCAACTGTCGAGCCGCCTCGCTGTCCGGATACTCGCGCAGCAGCCGCTCGCGGGTCTGCGCTGCTTCCTCGGTATACCCGATGCCGACATACGATTCGTAGAGCCGCAGCAGCGCGCGCGGCGCCCAGGGCGTCCCCGGGAACGCTTCCAGCACGTGCTCGTAGACATTGATCGCCGAATCGTAGGCCTTGGCCTTGTAGTAGAACTCCGCGCCCAGGAACAGCTTCTCGGCGAGTTTGTCGGTCAGCTCGGTGATCAGGGCGCGGGCCCTCGGCGCGTACTCGCTGTCCGGATAGTACGCGAGCAGCGACTCACAATGCTGGATGGCGGAAACCGTGTACTGCTGATCGCGCGGCGCGATGGGCGACAGCTCGTTGTACTCGAGACACACGGCGAAACGTGCGTCATCCGCCCACGGTCCGGTGGGGAAATCGTCGGCCAGCCGGGCGTACTCGCCGGCCGCCATGATGTGCTCGTTCTTGCCCGAGTACGCGCTGGCCAGCCGGAAGCGCGCCTCCTGGTAGTTCTCGTGCGTCGGGTACTGGAAGATGAACTGTTCGAGGGCGCGGATCGCATCGTCCCATTTGCGCGCTTCGATGCGCTCGAGCCCGCGCGCGAAGAGCGCGTCGGCGGGCATCTGGCCCAGGTTCGGCGCACCGGAGCCGCAGCCCAGGGCGAGCGCGCAGGCCACGCAGGCCAGCCAGCGGGTCCGGCGAAGCAGCGGGTCGATCATGGCGTGGAGTACCCGGCCCGTCACGGCGTGGTTTCGCCCGGCACGCGGCCGAAGCGGAGGTCATCGATGCGGCGCCGCGCCCGCTCGACCAGCTGGCCGGTGCCGGCCCGGTTGAGGTCCAGCACCATCAGGTAGGCGAACATCGCGTCATCCCGCCGTCCCAGGCCGAGCAGGACCTCGCCCCGGTCGAACCAGGCTTCGTCGAGCAGGTTCTTCGGGACGCCGAGGTCGATGACGACATCCAGTTCGCGGAGCGCCTTGAACAGGTCTCCATCCTGGCGGGAGCGGCGTGCCAGGCTGAAGGAGCAGTTGCCGATGTGCCAGTTGGCTTCATCCGCCCTGGGCCCGCGCCGCTCCCGCGTGCGGAAGGCCCGGAACAGCCCGATCGCTTCGGCGCAGTTGCCCTGGGACTCGTGCATGCGGGCCATCTCGAACAGCAGCGTCGGAACGCTGTCCGGCGGCGCGGCGGCGAGGGCGCGCTCGTAGGAATCGAGGGCCCGCACCGGATCGCCGCCCGCCGCGTAGTAGCGGGCCAGCGGGATGGCGAACTCGTCGAGGGGCAGTCCGGGCCGGAGGACGCGCGCGGCCTCCACGGCGTTCGCCAGGCCGTAGCGATCGCCGCGGTCGCGGGCGCGCATCGCGACAGTCACGTAGTCGAAAATCGCCTGGTCCGTCCATGCGGGGGCGGCGGCCAGCAGCTCGTCGTAGATTTCGCGGGCGCGCTCGAACTGGCCGTTCTCGATGTACGCATGGGCCACCCGGGACAACGTCGTTTCCGTGCGGCTCTCGCGGAGCGCCAGGCGGTATTCGGCCAGGGCTTCCGCGCGGGCGCCTTCGGCCCAGAAGCGGTCGCCGCGGGCGATGGCCGATTCGGCGTCGCCGCAGGCCGCCGCGCCGGCCAGCAGCAGCACGACGGCGGCCAGGCGGACCGGGCCACGCGAGGCGCGCGCGCCCGGGCTTGTGGCCCCAGCCGTCACGGTTCCTTCCGCTCGAGCAGCGCCAGGTACGCCGACACCTGCGGGTTGTTGGCTTCGAGGTTGCGACAGTCTTCCCATTCGCGCCGCGCGCCTTCCGTGTCTCCCTGACGAAACAGCACCAGCCCGTAGTTCAGCCGGGCCGGCACGAAACGCGGGTTGCCGTTCAGCGTGATGCGGAGCTGGTCCGCCGCACCGCTGAGGTCCCCGATCTGCAACAGCGCCTGGGCGAGTTTGTTCCGGATGTCGTGGAACCGGGGCCGCAGCTCGAGGGCGCGCCGGTACTGCGCGGCCGCCTCCAGCGGGGCGCCGGCCTCGTGGTACAGGTCGCCGACCCGGGTGTGCGCCTGCGCCAGCCGGGCCATGATCGCCGAGGGGAATCGGCCGGCGACCGCATACTCGTAGTAACCCGCCCGCTCGAACGCTTCGCCCGCCTCGTCGTACCGGCCCAGCTCGTTCAGCGTCAGGGCGCGGTTCAGGTGCGCCTCGACGTACTGGTCGTTCACCTGCAGCGCCCGGTCGAACTCGTCCAGCGCGGCGTCCGGCTGGCCCATGAAGCTGTAGCAGAGGCCGCACAGGTGGCGCAGATCCGCGTAGCCGGGGTGCTCGGCCAGCACCTCGCGGAAATCCGCCAGGGCGGACGCGTAGTCCCGCCGCTCGAAGGAACGCCGACCGCGCTCGATCCGGTCCTTGTGTCGCTGTTCCATGGTGGCCCTGAAGTTACGCGTGGAGGTGCACCGGGGCGAGCCGTCAGGCCGGCGCCCGTTCGGGGCCGCGGGCCGGACCCCGGCCCACGCCGCGGTAGGTGAAACCCGCACGCGAAACGACGGCGGGATCGAAGATGTTGCGGCCGTCCAGGATGACCGGCTGCCGCATGCGCTGCCGCATGCGCTCGAAGTCGGGCGTCCTGTACTGCTTCCACTCGGTCACGATGATCAGCGCGTCGGCGCCCTCGATGGCCTCGTAGTTCGTGCCCGCGTAGGCGATCCGCTCTCCGAAGACGCGGCGCGCCGCCTCCATGGCCTCGGGATCGTGGGCCTGGACTGTCGCACCCGCTGCGAGCAGGCCCTCGATGATGACGAGCGCGGGTGCTTCCCGGAGATCGTCGGTCTCGGGCTTGAAGCTCAATCCCCACACGCCGAACGTCAGGCCGCGCAGATCCTCGCCGAAATACGCGTGGACCCGCTCCAGCAGAAGCCGTTTCTGGCCTTCGTTGATCCGCTCCGCAGCTTCCAGCACGCCGGCATCCACGCCGTAGGCGTTCAGCGTGCGAATCAGCGCCTGCACGTCCTTCGGGAAACAGCTGCCGCCGTACCCGCACCCGGCGAACAGGAAGGCCGGGCCGATGCGCGCATCCGTGCCCACGCCCTTGCGAACCAGGGACACGTCTGCGCCGACGCTGTCGCACAGGGCAGCGATCATGTTCATGAACGAGATGCGCACCGCCAGCATGGCGTTGGCGGCGTACTTCGTGATTTCCGCAGACCCGATGTCCATGAATATGATCGGGTTGCCCGTGCGCACGAACGGGGCGTACAGCTGCTCGAGAACGGTGCGGGCGTACTCCGAGTCGACGCCCACGACCACTCGGTCCGGTTTCATGAAGTCGTCGACGGCCGCACCTTCCTTGAGGAACTCGGGGTTCGAGCAGATGTGCACGGGCAGACTGGTGTGCTGCGCGATCGCCGCCCGGACCTTCTCGGCGGTACCGACCGGCACGGTACTCTTCGTAATGACGACTTTCTCGCGGTTCATGTTCCGACCGATGATCTCGGCCACGGCCAGCACGTGCTGCAGGTCCGCGGACCCGTCTTCTCCGGGCGGCGTCCCCACGGCGATGAAGATGACATCCGATGCCCTCACGGCCCCGGCCACATCGGTGGAGAAGTGCAGCCGCCCGTCGGCCAGGTTGCGCTCGACCAGCGGCGCGAGCCCCGGCTCGTAGATCGGGATGTCACCGGCATTGAGTCGATCGATCTTGCCGCCGTCGATGTCGGCGCACACCACATCGTTGCCCGAGTCGGCCAGCCCCGCGCCCACGACCAGTCCCACGTAGCCCGTCCCTATGACGGCAACACGCATGCGTCCCCCCGCACGAATTCGTTCGTCGTTCCGGCCGCGTCGGCCCTGCCGCACACAACCGCATGGTTCCGGCCCGGCCGGCCCACTCGCCACGCGGCCGCTCCCGCCGCGCGCCCCGCGCCGCTCCGCCTTGTGCCCTCCGGCGCTCTCCGATAGTCTTCGCCGCCATGCGCATCCTGATCACCGGTGCCGCCGGGTTCCTCGGCTCGCACCTCTGCGACCGGTTCATCGCCGAAGGCCACGATGTCGTCGGCATGGACAACTTCATCACCGGCTCGCCGGACAACATCGCGCACCTGATCGGGCAGCGCGCATTTCGGTTCATCGAGCACGATGTCACGAACTTCATCTATGTCGACGGACCGCTCGATGGCGTGCTCCATTTCGCCAGTCCGGCAAGCCCGGTCGACTACCTCGAGCTGCCCATCCAGACGCTCAAGGTCGGCAGCCTCGGCACGCACAAGACGCTGGGACTGGCCAAGGCCAAGCAGGCCCGCTACCTGATCGCCTCGACCTCGGAGGTCTACGGCGATCCGCAGATCCACCCGCAGCCCGAGACGTACTGGGGGCACGTGAACCCCGTCGGTCCGCGCGGCGTCTACGACGAGGCCAAACGGTTCGCCGAAGCCATGACCATGGCCTACCACCGGTTCCACGGCCTGGATGTGCGCATCGTCCGCATCTTCAACACGTACGGCACACGCATGCGGCCCAACGATGGCCGCGTCATCTCCAACTTCGTCGTCCAGGCCCTGCGCGGCGAGCCGCTCACGATGTACGGCGACGGCTCGCAGACGCGCTCCTTCTGTCACGTGCGCGACGAAGTCGACGGCATCTACCGCCTGTTCATGTCTGATTACGTCGGGCCGGTCAACATCGGCAACCCCGATGAGCTGACCATCCGCGAGGCCGCGGAGACGATCCTCGAACTCACGGGCAGCACATCGACCATCGTGTCGCGCCCCCTGCCGCAGGATGATCCCAAGGTCCGGCGACCCGACATCCGGCTGGCCCGTGAACTGCTCGACTGGAAGCCTGCTGTCGATCTGCGCGAGGGTCTGCGCGAGACGATCCCCTACTTCCGCGCGCTCGTCGAGCGCGGCTCCCGCGCACGCCCGCTCGACACCGAGCCCGCCTGACCGGCCCTCACACACCGGACAGCACGGACAGCGGCGGCACCGGCAGCGGGCTTTCGCCGCGCAGCAGCCGGCGCGGATTCTCGCGCAGCAGCAGGTCGGCCTGTGCGGACCCGCCGCTGCCGGCGAGCAGCGCCTCGACCTCGGCGATGCGAGGTGCACCCCGCGCGTGGTAGTCGCTCGACAGGTACGCGACCGAACCGCTCGCCAGCAACCGGGCCGCCACGGACTGCGCCGTCGCGCCGTACCGGCCCAGCAGCGACGGTCCATTCACCTGCAGATGCGCGCCGGCGTCCCGCCAATCCCCGGCAACCGCCAGGTCCGGCCCGAGTTGTCCGTACCGCTCGGGATGCGCGATCACAGGGATCCAGCCCTGCGCCAGGATGTTCTCGAGCACGCGCGTCGAGCGGGGCGGCACGACGAAATAGGCGAATTCCACGAGCGCGAACCGGCCGCCGTCCAGGCGGAGCCGGGCATCGGAGAGATCCGGGTCCGGCACGTCCAGTCTCACCTCCGCCCCGCGCAACACCGTCACGCCCGTCCCGGCCGCGGCGCGATCGAGCGCGGCCCACCCTTCGTCCAGCGCGGCCAGCCGAACCGGCGAAACACCGCCCCCGTCCGCCGCCGCCGCCTCGACGTGCGGTGTCGCCACGATGACGCGCACGCCCTCGTCGCGCATCCACTCGACGGCCGCGACCGCGCTCTGCGCGTTGCGCGCCCCATCATCGACGCCGGGCATGACGTGATTGTGGAAGTCGATGATGCCGGGGCTGTCGGCCGCTCCGGTCAGTCGGCCCTCCAGCGTGCGGCTGCGGCGGCCGGCTCCTGCTGGCGCATCCGAGCGACTCCGCTCAGCGGGACGATGTGGTCGGCCGGGTGGTCCCGCATGACGTTCCGTGTATCGACGATCGGCGTGCCGCTGCCGGCCAGCCGGTCGTAGTCCGTGTCCGTGTGGTCGGTCACGATCACGATGACGTCGCAGCCGCGCAGCAGCTCGTCCGAGAGCGCCACGCTGCGCCGCACCTCTCCGTCCTCGCGCAGCTCGGGCACATGCGGGTCATGGTACTGGACGTCCGCCCCCTTCGCCTCGAGCAGTCGGATGATGTCGAGCGCGGGGCTCTCCCGTACGTCCGCTACATCGCGCTTGTACGCCACACCCGACACGAGCACACGACTGCCGTTCAGCGAGAGCTTCCGGCCGTTCAGCACATCCTGCACCTTGTTGACCACGAACAGCGGCATCTCGCTGTTCACTTCACCGGCCAGATCGATGAGCCGTGTCTTGTAGTTCAGCGTCCTCATCTTCCACGCCAGGTAGTGCGGGTCCAGCGGGATGCAGTGGCCACCGATGCCGGGGCCCGGATTGAAGCGCATGAAACCGAACGGCTTGGTCGCCGCCGCCTCGATCACCTCGAAGACATCCACGCCCAGACGGTCGGCCACCTGCGCCATCTCATTGACCAGCGCAATGTTGACGGCCCTGAACGTGTTCTCCAGCAGCTTGGTGAGTTCGGCCGCCTCGGTCGACGAGACCATGATGACGCGCTCCATGATGCGGGCGTACAGCTGCGCCCCGGCCCGGCCGCACGCGGCCGTGATCCCGCCGATGACCTTGGGCGTGTTGCGGATGCCCCAGTCCGCGTTGGCGGGATCCACGCGCTCGGGGCTGAAGCACAGGAACACGTCCTCACCCACACGCAGGGCGCGCCCCTCGAGGGCGGGCAGGACGAGCTCCCGCGTCGTACCCGGGTAGGTCGTCGATTCGAGCACGATCAGCTGGCCCGGGCGCAGCGCTGCGGCGACGGCCTCCGTCGCGGCCACGACGTAGCTGACGTCCGGGTCGCGCGTCTTCGACAGCGGCGTCGGCACGCAGATCGAGACCGCGTCGCATTCGGCCAGTCTTGCCATGTCCGTGGTCGCCTCGAGTCGGCCCGAGGCGACGATCGGCTGCAGCACGTCCGTCGCCACATCCAGGATGTGCGACCGCCCGGCGTTGACCGCCTCGACCACCGGCGCGGACACGTCGAAGCCCAGGACGCGGAACCCCGCGTGCGCCGCTTCCACGGCCAGCGGCAGCCCCACGTAACCCAGCCCGATGATGCCGACCACCGCATCCCCGCGGTCGATGCGGCCGAGGAAATCGCGGAGCGCGGACGGCACCTCGTCGCCGCGCCCCGTCACGACGGCCTCGCCTGCCGGTGTCCGCCGGCCTGCCGCTGTCTCGGTCCGGTGCTCATGACTTCGTCTCCTCCCGTGGTACGGCGGGCCTGCAGCCCCATGGAAGTCTCGGACGCCGGGCCCCTCGGCAAAAAAGCGGGGCCCGGCGTCGCCGGGTCCCGCTTCTGGAACAGCGCGGGCTTCGCGCCGGTGCTCAGACGGCCTTCTTGATCTTGCCGGCCGAGAGGCACCTCGTGCACACCATCACCCTGCGGTTCTGGCCATCCGGCATGACTATGCGCATCCGACGCAGGTTGGCCTGCCAGGTGCGCCGGGTCCGGTTATTGGCGTGGCTGACGTTGTTGCCGAACGTCGTGCCCTTGTCGCAAACGTAACAAACGCGTGCCATCACGTCCTCCGTACGTCGCCGCTGCGGCGGAACCCGCCGCCTCAGCCGCCGGCCGCGGGAACGACCCGCCTGGCCTCGATGAACGTCGTGCCGAACTCCGCCTGTGCGCGCTGACCGGCATCCCGGATGGCGCCGGACTGCTGCCAGGCGTTCAGCGTGGAATCCGACTTGAGCAGGACCCGGCCGGTCACGTCGACCATCGTCTGTGCCGCAGGTGCCGGTCCGGCCATCGCCTGCGCGTCCAGCTTCACGAGAAACGGCTGGCCGTTCGGCGTCGAGACCCAGATGATCTCGGGCGTCATGATCTGCTCGACACGCACGCCGGCCAGCTCGATCTCCCGACCCACGTAGGTGCTCATCGACGACTCGAAGGCGCCCGCCAGCACCCGCTCGGCCGCCGGCCCGGCACCCCCGCCCGTCGTCGCCCCCTCCTGGACCTCGGCCACCGTCGCCGGCTGACTCGCCCCGGCCAGCCACCACATGAGGCCGGCCGCCCCGAGGATGGCCACGAGGGCCAGCACGGGGCTCGAAAGGTTCCTGGATGCTCCGCTCGCCATGGGTTCGCTCAGTCCACGAGTTCGATGATCGCCATCTCCGCCATGTCGCCGGGCCGCTGCCCGACATGCCGTACGCGCGTGTACCCGCCCGGCCGCTCGCTCATGCGCGGGCCGATCTCCCCGAACAGCCGGGCCAGCGCTTCCTCGTCCTTGATCTTGCGGGCGACCAGCCGCCGGGCGTGCAGGTCGCCGCGCTTCGCCTTCGTGATCAGTGGCTCCGCGTAGCGGCGCAGCTCCTTCGCCTTCGGCGTCGTCGTCTCGACGCGGCCGTGCAGGAACAGCGAGGTCGCCAAGTTGCGCAACATCGCCGACCGGTGCTCCGCCGTCCGGTTGAATTTACGGCCCTTCTTCCGGTGACGCATGGGTCGCTACTCCTCCTTCGCCCCGTTCGCCGCCTCGGCCTCGTCCGGCTCGCCCTCGGCCTCCGAGACCATGAACATCTCGCCGCCCTCGCCCTCCTCGAGCTTCATCCCGAAGTGCAGGTCGTGCTCGTGCAGGAACTGCCGGATCTCCTCGAGCGACTTGATCCCGAAGTTCTCGATGTTGAGCATCTGGTCTTCCGTCCGCTGGACCAGGTCGCCCAGCGTGATGATGCTCTCCTTCTTCAGCGAATTGACCGACCGGACGGACAGCTCCGCCATCTCGTCGATCGGACGCCGGAACATCTCCCGCATCTGCGCCGAAAGCCGGACCGCACCCGAAACGGGCGGCTCCGCCGGCGACGACTCGGCGAACCGCATCAGGTAGCTGAGCTGCGTCCGTGCCAGCTCCGCGGCGTACGCCAGCGCCGTCTCCGGCGCCACGCTGCCGTTCGTCTCCACCTGCAGAGTCAGCCGGTCGAAATCCGTGCGCTGCCCGACACGCGTCTCGTCGACCGTGTAGTTCGCCCGCAGAACGGGGTTGTAGATCGAATCCACGCGCACCAGGTCGACCGGGCTGCCCTTGGGCAGCGCATGCTGCTCGGCCGGCACGAACCCGCGGCCCTTGTTCACGTGCAGCACGGCCGTGATCTCGCGGTCGTCCTGCAGCGTGAACAGATGGTGGTCCGGGTTCAGGACACGCACCGACGCCGACTTCTCGATCCGGTCCGCCGAGACCGGACCCGCCTTCGTCACACGCAGCTCGAGCGTCGCCTCGTCCTTCGCCTCATCCAGATCCAGCACCAGCGTCTTCAGGTTCTGGATCAGCTGATGCACGTCCTCCACCACTCCCGGCACCGTCTGGTGCTCGTGGACGACGCCTTCCATCCGGAACGCCCAGACCGCCGATCCGCGCAGCGATGACAACAGAATGCGGCGGATCGTATTGCCCAGCGTCTGGCCGAAGCCTCGCTCCAGCGGCGCCACCACGAACTGCGCAGTGCGCCCATCCTCCGACCGCTGTACGACCTCGATCCGCTGCGGGAGTACCAACCCGGTCAGATCCAGCTCCACTGTGTCCCTCCCGGCGCTACGCCGCCGCACCTGTCAGTGCACCGGCCTCGCCCCATTTGCATATGTTGACGGCCCGGGGCTCACGCCCCGAACCAGCTCGAACCCTGCCCCTGCCTGCTACTTGGAGTACAGCTCCACGATCAGCTGCTCCTGCACCGCGAGCGGGATGTCCGCCCGCGATGGCCAGTCCAGCATGCGACCGGCGCGCGTCTCCGCGTCCAGCGCCAGCCAGCGCACGGTATCCGGCCGCGTCTTCGATTCCAGCGCCGCCTGGACGGGCAGCAGATCCTTCGAATCCGGATGGATCCTGACCTCGTCGCCCGGCCGCACCTGGTAGCTCGGCACGTCCACCGTGCCGCCGTTCACCTGGACGTGACGGTGTCGCACCAGCTGGCGCGCCTGACTGCGACTGCTGCCGAACCCCAACCGGTAGACCACGTTGTCGAGCCGCGTCTCCAGCCCGACGAGCAGATTCGCGCCCGTCACACCGGGCTGCTTCGCCGCGCGCTCGAACATGCCCTTGAAGTAGCGCTCCGACACTCCGTAGATACGCTTGACCTTCTGCTTCTCACGCAGCTGCAGCGAGTACTCGGAGGCCTTGCGCCGCCGTGCGGACGCCGGGCCGTGCTGGCCGGGCGCGTAGTTGCGGCGCTCGATCGGGCATTTCTCCGTGTAGCACTTGATGCCCTTCAGGAACAGCTTCTGCCCTTCCCGCCGGCAGAGCTTGCAGACTGGACCGGTATGGCGAGCCATGTGCGTGTACCGTCTTCTCCTCGAGTGGTCAACTGCCGAGGCTTCCTCCCGCCCGGACGGCCTGGCGGTTTACGCCTCTCGCGGTTCAGGCTCAGACGCGTGCCGCGCCGCCCGCCGCTCACTTCATTCGTTCCCCATCCCCATCCCCATCCCCATCCCCATCACCACCCCATCCCCATCACCACCCCCCATCCCCATTCCCATCCGTATTCCGTCGCCGGCACCCCCGCTCACCCGACGATCCCGTCAGACTCGCCGCTTCTTCGGCGGCCTGCAGCCGTTGTGCGGGATGGGCGTCACGTCGCGGATCGAGCGGATCTGCAGGCCCGCCGCGGCCAGCGCCTGAATCGCCGATTCGCGACCGCTGCCCGGGCCCTGCAGCCGGACATGCACGCGCCGGACGCCCAGGTTCATGGCCTCGCGGCCGACCTGCTCCGCAGCGACGGTAGCCGCGAACGGCGTCGACTTCTTCGAGCCCTTGAAGCCGGCTTTGCCGGCGCTCGACCACACCACGACGTTGCCCGCCATGTCCGTGATCGTCACCAGCGTGTTGTTGAACGTCGCCTTGATGTGCGCGATGCCCTCGGACTCGACGTTGCGCCGGCTCCGCTTGGGTCGTGCGCCTTTCTTCGGATTCGCCATGTTCTCGCCCCGCTCGTGATCGCCGTGCCGGCCGCCCTACTTCTTCGGCGCCTTCTTCTTGCCGGCGATCGCCACGCGCTTGCCCTTGTGGGTGCGCGCATTCGTGTGCGTGCGCTGGCCGCGCACCGGCAGACCCTTGCGGTGCCGCAGGCCGCGGTAACAGCCGATGTCCATCAGTCGCTTGATGTTCATCGAGACTTCCGTGCGCAGCGCGCCTTCCACTTTGTGCTGCGTCTCGATGACGCGACGGAGCCGGTTCACCTCGTCGTCGCCCAGATCGTGCACGCGGCGGTCCGGATCGACCCCGGTCGTACGCAGGATCTTGCGCGCCGTAGGCTCGCCGATGCCGAAGATGTACGTGAGTGCGACTTCAATCCGCTTGGTGCGTGGCAGGTCCACGCCGGCGATGCGCGCCATCGATCTACCCCTGCCGCTGTTTGTGACGCGGGTTCTTCTTGCAGATGATCCGCACCACCCCATTGCGGCGGATCACCCGGCAATGCTCACAGATCGGCTTGACACTGCTTCGAACCTTCATGGCGGCCCCGTTTTGCTGATAAGCTATGGAATGTAGTCACTTTGCGCTGCCCGAGCAAGGTCGCCCGACCCCCCGCGGACGCGCTCGCCGCAGGCCGGGCGAGGCGCCGGAATGGCGTGGCCGGCAGCGCTGCTCATGGCAGGGCGGTCAGGATCTGGGGGCCGTTGTCCGTGACCGCTACGGTGTGCTCGAAATGCGCGCTCCGGCGGCCGTCGTGGGTCACGACGGTCCACCGATCGTCCAGCGTGCGGATCTCGGGACGGCCCTCGTTGACCATGGGTTCGATGGCCAGTACGAGCCCGGTCAGGAGCCGGATGCCGGTGCCGGATCGCCCGAAGTTGGGCACCTGTGGCTCCTCGTGGGGATCGCGGCCGACGCCGTGCCCGACGAGTTCTCGTACGACGCTGAAGCCTGCGTTTTCGGCGACGGCCTGGACTGCGGCGCCGATGTCCCCCATGCGGCTGCCCGGGCGGGCACAGGCGATGCCGGCCTCGAGCGCCTGTTGCGTGACCTCGAGGAGCCGGCAGGTCTCCGCGCCCACGTTGCCGCAGGGGACGGTGATCGCGCGGTCCGCGCACCAGCCATCGACGCGGACGCCGGCGTCGACGCTCACGATGTCGCCCTCCCGGAGCACGCGCCGGCGCGAGGGGATTCCGTGCACGACTTCCTCGTTGATCGAGGTGCACAGGCTGGCCGGGAATCCGTACAGGCCCTTGAACGAGGGTTCCGCGCCGGCCTCTGCCCGGATGAAGTCCTCGGCCCAGTCGTCCAGCTGGGCGGTCGTCACGCCAGGCCGGATCTCGGCGGGTACGGCCTCGAAGAGCCGGGCCAGGACGTGCCCGGCGCGTGCGATGGCGTCGATCTCGGCCGGCGTTCGCAGCGGGATCATGCGGGGACCAGCCGGGCAACGAGCGCTTCGTGGACGGACTCGACCGGCCCGTCTCCGTCGACCTCGTGGAGCGGCACGCCGCGCGCACGGTAGAACGCGATGAGCGGCTCGGTCTGTTCGCGGTACACGTCGAGCCGGCGCCGCACGGTTTCCTCGGCGTCGTCGGCGCGCTGGGTGAGCGTGCCGCCGCACCGGTCGCACCGGCCCTCGGCGCGCGGCGCATCCGTGTAGCGATTGTAGATGGCTCCGCAGGCCGGGCAGGACAGACGGCCGCTCAGGCGCCGGACGATGGCCTCGTCCTCGACTGCCAGCACGATCACGGCATCGATGCGCTCCCCCAGGTCCTGGAGCAGCGCGTCGAGCCCTTCGGCCTGGGGCAGGGTGCGGGGAAAGCCGTCGAAGATGTAGCCGTCCGCACCGGCTCCGCTGGCCATGACTTCGCGGACCAGGCCCAGGATGAGGGCATCGGGCACGAGCTCGCCCGCCTCCATCGTACGCTTCGCCTGCGTGCCGAGGGGCGTTGCGCGGCGCACTGCATCACGCAGCAGGTCGCCGGTCGAGAGCCTCGCGAGATCGCGGCGACGGGCCAGCAGCTCTCCCTGCGTTCCCTTGCCCGCGCCCGGCGCTCCGAAGAGGATCACGTTCATACCCGGCCTGCGCCCTGCGTCCTCACATGTAGCGCTGGCGGCCCCGGAAGCGGACGCGGCCCTTCTTCATGAAGCCTTCGTAGTGGCGCAACAGCAGGTGCTGCTGCATTTGCTGCACGGTATCCAGGCCCACGCCGACCACGATCAGCAGCGACGTGCCGCCGAAGAAGAACGCCTGGATGTTGAACCAGTCGAAGATCCAGAACGGCAGCAGCGCGATGAGGGCCAGATAGATCGCGCCCGCCACCGTCACACGGCTCAGCACGTGGTCGATGTACTCTGCGGTCTTGGCGCCCGGCTTCACACCAGGAATGAACGCGCCCTGCTTCTTCAGGTTCTCGGCCAGGTCGACCGGGTTGAAGATGATCGCCGTGTAGAAGTACGTGAAGAAGACGATCAGGATCGCATACAGAATGTTGTACAGCCACGAGCCCGGCTGCAGTGAATCCTGGATGTTCTGCAGGAAGGGCACGCTGGTGAATGCGGCGAGCGTGCCGGGCACGATGATGATCGACTGCGCGAAAATGATCGGCATCACGCCGGCCGAGTTGATGCGCAGCGGGATGAAGCTCTTCTGCCCCTCGCGGACGCGGCCGCGGCCCATGACCTTGCGCGGGATCTGCACCGGGATCTTGCGTGCGGCCATTGTCATGGCGACGACGCCGCCCATCACACCGATCACGACGATGCCGAGCACGATCAGTGCGGGCACGCCGATCACGCCGGTCCGGAACGATTCCCAGGTGCGGCCCAGTGCTGCAGGCAGGCTCTCGATGATCGAGAAGAAGATGAGGAGCGACATGCCGTTGCCGATGCCGCGTTCCGTGATCTGCTCGCCCAGCCACATCACGAAGATCGCGCCGATCGTGAGCAGCATCGTCGTCGTGATGATGAACACGATGCCGGGGCGCGTGATGGCCGTGCCCTGGTTCAGGCTCTGCAGGAAGATGGCGTAGCCGTAGCCCTGCAGCGCAGCCAGCACGATGGTCGCGTAGCGGGTCCACTGCGTCAGCTTCTTGCGGCCCTCATCGCCTTCCTTCTGCATCTTCTCGATGGTAGGGAAGACGGCCGCGAGCAGCTGAAACATGATGCTCGCGGAGATGTAGGGCATGATGCCGAGCGCGAAGATCGTCGCGCGCGACAGCGCCCCACCCACGAACATGTCGTAGATCCCGAACAGCGTGCCCTGGAACTGTGCGAATGCCGCCTGCAGGGCGCCGTAGTCCACGCCGGGCACCGTGATGTGCGCGCCGGTGCGGTACAGCAACAGAATGCTCAGCGTGAAGAGGAGCTTCTGCTTGAGTTCGGGAACACGGAACAGGCTGGCGACCGGGTTGGTCATACCTGGTCCTCATCCTCGCCGCTGTCCACGCCGGCGGGTCCGGCCGGCTCGATCACTTCGACGCTGCCGCCCGCGGCCTCGATCTTGGTGCGGGCGGCCTGGCTGAACGCGTGCGCACGGACCGCCACCTTGCGGTCGAGCTCGCCCTCGGCGAGGACCTTGACGGGCCGGCTGTCGCCGCCATCGATCAGCCGGTACGCGGCCAGCACTTCGGGCGTGATCTCGGCCTCCTCGAGGCTCGCGATGGACGCCACGTTGACGATCTGGAAGCTGCGCCGGTTGCGGTTCTTGAAGCCCCGCTTCGGGAGGCGCCGCTGCAACGGCATCTGGCCGCCTTCGAACCAGGGGTGCGTCTGGCCGCCTGTCCTGGCCTTGTGCCCCTTGTGGCCCTTGCCGCTCGTCTTGCCGGTGCCGGACCCGGGTCCGCGGCCCAGGCGCTTGCGCGCGCGGGCGGCGCCCGCGGGCCGGCCCAGGTTGCTCAGATCGGTCATCTATGCCTCCTCTTCCGCGACCGGCTGCACGTCGACCAGGTGTCGCACCTGAAAGATCATGCCGCGGATCGCGGGCGTGTCCATCTGCACGACCTCGTGCTGGTGGTGGCGCAGACCGAGGGCGCGCAGGGTGGCGCGGTGCCCGGCCGGTCGGCCGCTCCCGCTGCGCACCTGGCGGATCCTCAGTCGGGCCGGCCGAGCGGCCGCCTTCTTCCTAGCCATGGCTGGCTCCCAGTCCCAGAGCTTCCACCGTTATCCCCCGTTCCGCGGCCGCGCGTTCCGGGGTCACCATCTCGCCCAGTCCCTGGATGGTGGCCCGGGCAACGTTGATCGGGTTGTTGGAGCCGAGGCTCTTGGTCAGCACGTCCGTCACGCCCGCCGCTTCGAGAACGGCGCGCACCGGGCCACCCGCGATCACGCCGGTCCCGGGCCGGGCCGGCCGGATCATGACGCGCGCGGCGCCGTGCCTGCCGACGACCTCGTGCGGCAGGGTGCCGTTGCGGATCGGCACATCGATGAGTCCGGCGCGCGCGTGCTCGACGGCCTTGCGGATGGCTTCCGACACCTCGTTCGCCTTGCCGATCGCGATGCCCACCCGGCCGGCCCGGTCGCCGACGGCGACGAGGGCGGTGAAGGAGAACCGCCGGCCGCCCTTGACGACCTTGGCCACGCGGTTGACGGCGATCACGTTCTCGGCCATGTCCGACTCTTGCCGCGGTCGCCGTGGAGAACGCCCGCCCTTGCCGCCTGTTCGCTGGTTTTGCATTTGCCTGTCCCGCCTAGAATTCGAGTCCGGCCTCGCGCGCGCCCTCGGCGAACGCGGCAACCCTGCCGTGATAGCGGTAGCCGCCGCGATCGAACACGACATTCGTGATCCCGGCCGCTTTGGCCTTCTCACCGAGCATCTTGCCGGCGGCGCGGCTGCGCTCCGTCTTCTTGCCGGCCGTGTCGCGCAGCTCGGGCGCGAGGGTCGAGATGCCCATCAGCACGCGCCCCGCGATGTCGTCGGCGAGGTGGCCCTGGATGTGCTTGGTCGAACGGTGAATGACCAGGCGCGGACGCTCCGCCGTGCCGACGACCCGTCGGCGTACCCGGCGGTGACGGCGCAGGCGCGCGTTCTCGCGCACGCTGGTCTTGGACGTCGCTCCCATCGTTCCGCTCTCTCTCTCTCCTTACTTCGCGCCGGTCTTGCCCGCCTTGCGGCGCACGTGTTCACCCTGGTAGCGGATGCCTTTGCCCTTGTAGGGCTCCGGCGGCCGTACGGCGCGCAACTCTGCGGCAACCTGACCCACGCGCTCCTTGTCCGCACCGGCGACGGAGATCGTCGTGGGTGTGGGCGCGGTCAGCGTGATGCCGGCCGGCTCCTCGTACTCGACCGTGTGCGAGTAGCCGACCGTCAGGACCAGCTTGCTGCCCTTCTTCTCGGCCTTGTACCCGACGCCCACGATCTCGAGGTTGCGCTGGTAGCCCGCGGACACGCCCGTCACCATGTTGGCGATCAGCGCGCGCGTGAGCCCGTGGAAGGCGCGTTCCCGTTTCGCATCCGAGCGTCGCTCGACGATGATCTGACCATCCCGGACCGACACGTCGATCTCGGGGCGGTACGTTCGCGACAACTCGCCCTTCGGTCCCTTGACCCGGATCGTCTGACCCTCCACCGTGGCGGTGACGCCACCGGGGATCGGGATCGGCATTTTCCCAATGCGTGACATGTTTCCCCTACCAGACCAGCGCCATGACTTCGCCGCCCAGCTTCTCCGCCCGGGCCTGACGATCCGACATCACACCCTTCGACGTCGACACGATCGCGATGCCCAACCCGCTCCGCACGCGCGGCAGTTGCTGTGCGCCGCGGTAGACGCGCCGTCCGGGCCGCGAGACGCGCATCAGCGTGCGGATCACGGGCTGCTGCTCGTAGTAGCGGAGGTACACGCGCAGCACCCCGAACCGGCCATCATCGAGGACCTTGTAGTCCTGGATGAAGTGGTTCTCCTTGAGGATGCGCGCGATCTCGACCTTGAGCTTCGAGACGGGGATGTCCACCCTGCGGTGGCTCGCGTGGGCAGCGTTGCGGATACGCGTGAGCATGTCCGCGATCGGATCCGTCTGCATTCGCCTTCTGCCTCCTAGAGTATCCGGATCGTCCGGACTTTTAGGATTCTGTGTTGCGTTTCCCGTACCCGGGAAACTGCGATCATTCTCTTCTTACCAGCTCGCCTTGCGCACGCCCGGGATCTCGCCCTTCAGGGCCAGCTCCCGGAAGCAGATCCGGCAGATGCCGAACTTGCGCAGAAACGCGCGCGGCCGGCCGCACCGGTTGCAGCGGCGCACGCGGCGCGCCGAGAACTTCGGCTTCGCCCTGGCTTTCTCGACCAACGCCTTCTTCGCCATCGCTCTTCGCCTCAGTTCACGGGTCCGGGCAGGTCAGCGCCGGAGACGAGCACGGGGCTCGTCCCGCGGAACGGCATGCCCATCTCACGCAGCAGCGCGAACGCCTCGTCGTCCCGGCTGGTCGACGTGACCATGACGATGTCCATGCCGTGGATGAGCTGGACCTTGTCGTAGTCGATCTCCGGGAAGACCACCTGCTCGCGCACGCCCAGTGTGTAGTTGCCGCGCCCGTCGAACGAACGTGACGGCACACCGCGGAAATCGCGGATGCGCGGGATCACGACGTTGATCAGACGATCCAGGAACTCGTACATGCGCGCACCGCGCAGCGTGACCATCGCGCCGATCGGCATGCCCTCGCGCAGCGAGAAATTGGAGATCGCTTTGCGGGCCCGCGTGACGACCGGCTTCTGGCCGGAAATCACCGTGAGCTCCTCGACCACGCCGTCGAGCAGCTTGGGGTTCTTGGGCGCTTCGCCCAGCCCGACATTCAGGACGATCTTCTGCAGCCGCGGCACCTGGAAGGGGTTCGTGAACCCGAACTCCTCCATGAGCTTCGGTCTGACGCGATCGCCGTAGTGGACCTGCAGTCTCGGCTTCATCCTGCCTCCATCACGCCCCCGGCGCCGGGATCGGGTTGCCGCTGCGCACGGCGATCCGTTCCTTGCGACCATCGGTGTCGATGCGACGGCGCGTGCGGCTGGGCTCGCCCGTCGACGGGTCCATGAGCATGACGTTCGAGGCGTGGATCGGCGCTTCGAAGCTGACGATCCCGCCTTCCGGGTTCTTCTGTGTCGGCCGCATGTGACGCTTGCGCATGTTCAGCCCTTCGACCACCACGCGGTTCTCCTTGGGCAGAACGCGCAGCACGACACCTTCCTGGCCGGCGTACTCGCCGCGGATCACCCGCACCCGGTCGCCCTTGCGCACGTGCAACTTGCGCAGGGGCGTCCGCCGGCGCCGGTGCCCGCCGACTCCGATCGCGCTGCGCGGCATCAGATCACCTCCGGCGCGAGCGACACGATCTTCATGAAGCGTTTCTCACGCAGCTCACGGCTGACCGGCCCGAAGATGCGCGTGGCCTTCGGCTCGCCGGCGTCCGTGATCAGCACGGCAGCGTTGTCGTCGAAGCGGATGTACGAGCCGTCGCGCCGCCGCAGCTCCTTCGCGGTCCGCACCACGACGGCCTTGGCCACCTCGCCCTTCTTGACCGCGCCGTTGGGCAGCGCGTCCTTGATGGCCACCACGATGATGTCACCCACCGAAGCGTAGCGCCGGCCCGAGCCACCCAGCACGCGGATGCACAGCGCTTCCTTCGCGCCCGAGTTGTCGGCGATCCTGAGGATCGTCTCCTGCTGTATCATTGCGGCCTCACTTCGCCTTTTCGACGATCTCGACGACGCGCCAGCGCTTCGTCTTCGACAGTGGCCGCGTCTCCATGATGCGTACGCGGTCGCCATCGCGCGCCTGGCTCTCCTCATCGTGCGCGTAGTACTTCTCGGTGCGCACGACCTGCTTCCCGTACAGCTTGTGCGCGACCTTGCGCTCGACGGCCACCACGACCGTCTTCTGGGCTTTCGCACTGACGACGCGCCCGACCCGCGTCTTGCGGGCTCCGCGCGTGCTTCCCGTCTCAGCCATTCGTCGACTCCCGTTCGCGCAGGATGGTCTGCATGCGCGCGATATCGCGGCGGAGCGAACGCAGTAGTTTGGGGTTCTCGAGTTCCTGAGTCGCGCTGCGGAAGCGCAGCCGGAACAGCTCTTCGCGTGTGATGACCAGCTGCTCCTGGATCTCGACGCTGGTCAAATCGCGAATGTCCTCGCTCGTCACGCTGCGCCTCCTTCCCCGCTCCGTTCGCCGCCGACCAGCTTGCAGCGGACCGGCAGCTTGGCGGCCGCCAGGGCGAACGCCTTGCGCGCGACCGGCTCGGCGACGCCCTCGATCTCGAACAGGACGCGACCGGGCTTGACCACGGCGACCCAGATCTCGGGGTTGCCCTTGCCCTTGCCCATGCGCGTCTCCGCCGGCTTCTTGGTGACCGGCTTGTCGGGGAAGATGCGGATCCAGACCTTGCCACCACGCTTGGTGTGGCGTGTCAGCGCCACGCGGGCGGCCTCGATCTGCCGGTTCGTGATCCAGCCGGCGTCCAGCGTCTGCAGGCCCCAGTCGCCAAACGCGACCGTGTTCCCGCGCGTCGCATGACCGCGCCGCCGTCCCTTCTGCTGCTTCCTGTACTTGACCCGCTTGGGGGCTAGCATGGCGTCAATCCCTCGTCAGCCTCACGCCGAGTACGTCCGCCCGCGACGGTCCTCGACGATCTCTCCCTTGAAGATCCAGACCTTGATGCCGATCGTGCCGTACGTCGTCTTGGCCGTCGACTGTGCGTAATCGATGTCCGCACGCAGCGTGTGCAGCGGCACACGACCCTCGTGGTAGCCTTCGGTGCGTGCGATCTCGGCACCGCCCAGGCGACCCGCGACCTTGATGCGGATGCCTTCCGCGCCGGAGCGCATCGCGCCCTGCACAGCCCGCTTCATGGCGCGCCGGAACGACACGCGCTGCCGCAGCTGATGCGCCACGTTGTCGGCGACGAGCTGCGCCTCGACCTCGGGGCGCTTGATCTCCTCGACGTTGATCGCGACCTCGCTCTTCGTGAGGTGCGCCAGCTCATCGCGCAGCTTGTCGACCTCCGCGCCCTGCTTGCCTATGACCACGCCCGGCCGGGCCGTGTGCACGGTCACGACGATCTTCTGCGGCTTGCGATCGATCTCGACCTCCGCCACGGCGGCATGGCCGAGGCGCTGGTGCATGTACTTGCGGATCGTCTCGTCTTCGCGCAGCAGATCGGCGAAGGTCCGTTCGGCGAACCAGCGGGACTTCCACGGCTTGCTGATGCCGAGCCGGAACCCGCGCGGATGCGTCTTCTGTCCCATGCTACTCCTTCCCGCCGACGACGACGACGACGTGGCTCAGCGGACGCTTGAGCGGGGCGGCCCGGCCCATGGCCGCGGCGCGCCAGCGCTTCAGGCGCGGCCCCTCGTTCACGTAGGCCTCTTTCACGACCATGGCGTCGACGTCGAGCGGCTCGCCGGCATCCTCTGCGCGCACCTTGGCGTTGGCCACGGCGGAGCGCAGGGTCTTGGCGATCGTGACCGCGGCCCGCTTGGTCGAGAACTGCAGGATCGCATAGGCCTCGTTCACCGGCCGGCCGCGGATCTGGTCGATGACCAGGCGCATCTTGCGCGGACTCTGCCGGTTGTAGCGTGAGATTGCGCGTGCTTCCATGGCTCAGGCTCCCGACCGTGCCGGCGGGCGTGCGCCGCCCGGCCCGCCGCCGACCTTGGCTTTCTTGTCCGAAGAGAGCTTGCCGCCGTGCCCGCGGAACAGCCGCGTCGGCGCGAACTCGCCCAGCTTGTGCCCGACCATGTTCTCCGTAATGTAAACCGGGATGAACTTGTTGCCGTTGTGCACGGCGAGCGTGTGCCCGACGAACTCGGGTGAGATCGTCGAAGCGCGCGCCCAGGTCTTGAGCACCTTCTTCTCGTTCCGGCTGTTCATGATGCGAATGCGCTCCTCGAGCCTCGCATCGATGTACGGCCCCTTCTTCCGGGATCGACTCATGTCCTGACCGTTTCCGAGTTCTCGCGCTGCTGTCCGCCGGCCGATCGGCCCGGGCTGCGCTCGCCTGCGTTCATCCGCCGCCCGTCGCCTTGCCGCGGCGACGGCCGCGCACGATGTACTGGTTGCTGGCCTTCTTGCGCTGGCGTGTCTTCACGCCCTCGGGCTTGCCCCAGGGCGAGCACGCGGGGCGCCCGCCCGACGACTTGCCTTCGCCGCCGCCCAGCGGGTGGTCGATCGGGTTCATGGCAACGCCACGCACCTTGGGCCGCCGCCCGCGCCAGCGGTTGGCGCCAGCCTTGCCGATGACCTGCAGCTCGTGGTCCGTATTGCCGACCTCGCCGATCGTGGCGAGGCAGACGCGCCGGATCATGCGCACCTCTGTCGAGGGCAGCCGCACGGTCACGTACTCGCCTTCCTTGGCGACGACCTGCGCCGCGTTGCCCGCGGAGCGGACGATCTGGCCACCGCGCCCCGGCTTCAGTTCGATGTTGTGCACCACCGTGCCCAGCGGGACCTCGGCCAGCGGCAGCGCGTTGCCCACGCGGATGTCGGAGCCGGGGCCGCTGATCACGGCGTCGCCCTTGGTCAGGCCGCGGGGGTGCAGAATGTAGCGCTTCTCGCCGTCGGCGTACTGGATCAGCGCGATGTTGGCGGAGCGGTTCGGATCGTACTCGATCTCGATGACCCGGCCCGGCACGCCGAACTTGTCGCGCCTGAAATCGATGCGCCGGTACATGCGCCGCGCCCCGCCGCCGCGGCGGCGCGACGTGATGCGACCGTGGTGGTTGCGCCCGCCCGACCGCGTGAGCGGCTCCAGCAGCGACCGCTCCGGCGTGTCGCGCGTGATCTCCTCGTAGCGCGACACGAGGCGGAAGCGCGAACCCGGCGTAACCGGCTTGAATTTCTTCGTAGGCATGGCTGCGAATCTCGGCTGTTGTTACCCCGGAATCCCTTCGTACACGTCGATCGAATCGCCCTCGGCCAGGCGCACCACGGCCTTCTTGTAGGCCGGACGGCGACCCAGGCTGCGACCGACGCGCCGCCACTTGCCCTGGTAGTTGGCCGTCCGGATGGCCTCGACCTTGACGCCGAACAGGGACTGCACGGCCTGGCGGATCTGCATTTTGTTGGCCTGCCGCGCCACGATGAACGTGTACGTCCGCAACTCCTCCTGGAGCATGGCGGAGTGCTCAGTCACGACGGGCGCGAGCACGATCGCGCGCGGATCACGCATGCGCCACCTCCGCGGCGCGCTCGAGCGCCGCCGCCTCGATGATCACGACGTCCGACCAGAGCACGTCGTACACGGACTCCTCGCCGAAACGCCGCACCTCGACGCCCTGCATGTTGCGGGCGGACAGGTGCACGAGCGGCTGGTGCGCGTCCGTCAGCACCAGCACGTTGCCCTGCGCCCCGATCGCGCGGATCAGGCTGGCAACCCGGCGCGTCCGGGGCGCATCGAAGGACAGCGCCTCCAGCACGATCACGCCGTCTGCCTGCGCGCGCGCATTGTACGCCGAGCGGCGCGCCAGCCAGCGCACGCGGCGCGGCACGGTCTGCGTGTAGTTGCGGCCCATGCGCGGGCCGAACACGACGCCACCGCCGCGCCAGTGCGGTGACCGGATCGAGCCCTGCCGGGCCCGCCCGGTGCCCTTCTGTCGCCACGGCTTCTTGCCGCCGCCGCGCACCTCGGCGCGCGTCTTGGTGACCGCGTTCGCCTGGCGCTGGTTGGCGAGATAGGCCTTCACGGCGAGCCACATCGACGGCTCGTGCACGATGCCGTCGAACAGCGCCGCGGGCAGCTCCCGCTCGCCGTTCCTCTCACCCTCGGCCGTATAGACCGGTGCCTTGACCATCGCTCGTTCTCCCGACTCGCTCTTCAGCGTCCTGTCGCGGGGCGTTCCCCACCGCTCTGTTGCGGTGGACGACCCGCGCCGGACGTCAGCTCTCCATCTTGCGGATCATGACCATACTGTTGCGCACGCCGGGCACGGCCCCACGCACGAACAGCAGATTGCGCTCGGCATCGACGCGCTCGACGTACAGGTTGCGCACGGTGCTGCGTCGATCTCCCATCTGGCCGGGCAGTTTCTTGCCCTTGATCGTCCGGGACGGATTCGTGCCGGGTCCGATGCTGCCCGGGTTGCGCTTCTTCGGGTGGCCGTGCGAAGCGGGGCGGCCGCGGAAGCCGTGGCGCTTGACGGCGCCCTGGAAACCGCGACCGCGCGTCCTGCCGATCACCTTCACCCGGTCGCCCGGGGCGAACTGCTCGACCGTCAGCTGCTGGCCCACCTCGAAGGTGCCCGGCTCGGCGAGCCGGAACTCGCGCAGCGTGCGCGGCGTGTGCTCGAGGCCGGCCTTCTCTGCGTGGCCGCGCTCGGCGCGCGGCACCTTCACCGGCTTCTGTGCGCCGTAGCCGATCTGGATCGCCGCGTAACCGTCCGACTCGGGCGTCTTCACCTGCGTGACCGGACACGGCCCCGCCTCGATCACGGTGACCGGCACGGCACCCGTCTCACCCAGCAACTGGGTCATGCCGATTTTGCGTCCGATGAGTCCCGCCATCAGTCCACCTTGATCTCGACGTCCACGCCGGCAGGCAGATCCAGCTTGGTCAACGCGTCGATCGTCTGGGGCCGCGAGTCGATGATGTCGATCACGCGCTTGTGTGTCTTCAGCTCGAACTGCTCGCGGCTCTTCTTGTCGATGTGCGGCGAGCGCAGAACGGTCCAGCGCTGCGTGCGCGTGGGCAGTGGAATGGGCCCGCTGATGCGCGCGCCCGTCTTTTCTGCGGTCCGCACGATGTCCGCCGCAGTCTGGTCGATCACCGCGTGATCGAACGCTTTCAGACGGATCCGGATCTTCCCTGTCGCCATGTCCTGGTCTCGCTCGCCCTTCCTGTTTTCAAAAAGCGCTTTCGCGTCTGTCTCTCCGCGGTCCCGCCCTACTCGACGATCTCCGTGACGACGCCCGCCCCGACGGTCCGGCCGCCTTCCCGGATCGCGAAGCGCAGCTCCTTCTCCATCGCGATCGGGCTGATCAGC
>JBFFZF010000007.1:0-50560 GCA_041568755.1 Longimicrobiales bacterium
ACGCGCGCACCGAAACGGGCGTGACGCCGCTGCACTTCGCGGCCATGGCCGGCAGCACCGGCATCATCGACGCCCTGCTGGAGCGTGGTGCCGAAGTGGATGCGCGCGAACCCGCATGGGAGCAGACGCCGCTCATGCTCGCGGCCGCCGCCGATCGACCGGCTGCCGTCACGCTGCTGCTGTCGCGCGGCGCCGACGCAGCCGCTGTCGCGCGCGTGGTCGATGTCACCGAACTCGCATCCGAAGATCAGGAAGCGCGCACCCGCCGCAACCAGGTCCTGGGCAGCTTCCGCGCACGCTCGGCTTCACCGCAGCTCTGGCGGCCCACACCGGGGCAGGTCCAGGCCGCCGTGCAGGCCGCGCGTGCCGTCGAGCTGCGCCAGGCGCCCGTCGCGCAGCTCGCCGACGAGGAGTACACGGGCGGTGGCGGCGCCGGCGGCGGTGACGAGGACGTGGCGGGTTTCACCGGTCTGGTGGGTCGGCAGGGCGGTCTCACGGCCATGCTGCTGGCGGCCCGCGAGGGCCACACGGACGTGGTCCGCGCCCTCGTCGAGGGCGGCGCGGATGTCGACCTGGCGAGCGCCGCAGATGGGACGTCCCCGCTCCTGATGGCCGTCATCAACGGCCATTACGATCTTGCCATGTTCCTGATCCGCCGCGGCGCGGACGTCCGGCGGAGCAGCGTGGCCGGCGCCACGCCGCTCTACGCGGTCGTCAACAAGGAGTGGGCGCCCAGTTCGCGGACGCCGCAGCCGACGTACCACCTGCAGCAGTCGACGACGTACCTGGAACTGATGGAGGCGCTCCTCGACGCGGGCGCGGACCCCAACGTGCGCCTCGACCGCAGCCTGTGGTACACGACGTACAACCGCGACAACCTGCGTGTCGACTTCCGCGGCGCGACACCCTTCTGGCGCGCGGCGTACGCGACCGACGTCGCGGCCATGCGCCTGCTCCTTTCGTACGGCGCGGATCCCGCGATCCCCACCACGCGGCCGCCGGCCCGCCAGCGGCGCGGCGCGTCCGAGACGCGCGAGGACCCGTCCGGCCTGCCGCCCGTGCCCGAGGGCGGACCCGGCATCTGGCCCATCCACGCAGCGACGGGCACGGGCTACGGACAGGGCTACGCCGCCAACGACCACCGGCACGTGCCGGGAGGCTGGCTGCCCGCCGTGAAGTTCCTGGTCGAGGAGCTCGGCGCGGACGTGAACGCGCGCGACTACAACGGCTACACGCCGCTGCACAACGCGGCCGCGCGCGGCGACAACGAGATGATCGAGTATCTCGTGTCGAAGGGCGCCGATGTCACGGCCGTGGCGCGTTCGGGCCAGACGACGGCAGACATGGCGAACGGGCCGGTGCAGCGCATCTCGCCCTTCCTCGACACGGTGGCGCTGCTGGAACGACTCGGTTCGAAGAACAACCACCGCTGCGTCTCCTGCTGAGCCCGACCGGCACCGCAGCCGGGCCCGCCAGCGCGAGCAGGGCAACCTGACCGGCGTGGCCCTGCCGCCGCTTGTAGGACGACGCCGCTCCGTCTAGCTTCCGTTCGATGACCGCATCCAATCCGCAGGACCCGGGCACGTCCGCCATCACGTCGCCGTCGGCGCACGACACGGCGCGGCCTTCGCCGGGCGCGCTGGAACGGCTGGACGCGCTGCGCGCCTCGCTGCGCGAGTTCCGTTCGGTGTGCATCGGGTATTCCGGCGGCGTCGACTCGGTGTTCCTCGCGGCCGTCGCACTCGAGACGCTCGGGCCGGCGCACGTCCTGGCCGTGACCGGAATCAGCGATGCCGTGGCCGCCGAGCAGCGGTCGCAGGCGCGCACGTGCGCCGCGACGCTCGGCATCCCGCACCTCGAGATCGATACGGGTGAGGTGGATGACCCGCAGTATGCCGCCAACCCCTCCAACCGGTGCTACCACTGCAAGACGGAGCTGTGGGCCGTCCTGAGCGCCGTCGCAACCGCGCGCGGATTGGACGTCGTGATCGACGGAGCGAACGCCGACGATGCGCACGACTATCGGCCCGGCGCGCGGGCCGCGCACGAGCATGGGGTCCGTTCACCCATGCTGGAAGCCGGCCTGACCAAGGCGGACATCCGCGCCCTGTCACGGGTGCGCGGGTTGCCCACGTGGGATCTGCCCGCATCGCCCTGCCTGGCGAGCCGGTTGCCGTACGGCGTGGCCGTGACTCGCGAACGACTCGCGCAGGTCGAGGCGGGCGAGGACTGGCTGCGCCGCGCGGGGTTCCGCGAGTTCCGCGTCCGCCACCATGGAGACGTCGCGCGCGTTGAGGTCGCACCGGTGGAGATGTCGCGCGCACTCGCCCTGCGCGAGCAGATCGCAGCCGCGCTCCGCACGGTCGGGTTCGCGGGGATCGTCCTCGACCTGGAAGGCTACCGCCGCGGGGCTCTGAACGAGACGCTTGCCCCGGTTCCGATCGGAACGCGCAGGGCGCAGGACGGCGCGACGCTCGCGACGGCCGGCGCGACGGTGCGCGCGGCGGGCCACCAGTCCGAGATCGCGTGCCTCAGCGCGGCGCCCGAGCGGTTCTCACACCTGGCCGGGCTGATCCCGGATCTGCGGGCGAGTGGCTTCCGTTACGTGGCTCTGGATCTCACGCCGCCGACGGCCGAGTCGGACGTTCCTGAACGTCCCGGCGCAGCGGCTGCGGGAGGGCGTTGAGATGCACGCGTGGCAGGGCGTCGACGCGCACGCGCGCGATTTCGTGTACCTGGACTTCGCCGCGACCGCAGCGATCCGCCCGCCAGCCGTCGTGCGTGCGATCGCGACCTACCTCGAGGACATCGGTGCGACACCGGGGCGGGGTGGGCACCGGCTGGCCATCCAGGCCGAGCGCGTGGCGCTGGAGGCTCGCCAGGCCGTCGCCCGGCTCCTGGACATGCCCGGAGATCCGGGCCGCATCGCGTTTACGCTCAATGCGACGCATGCCCTCAACACGGCCCTGCACGGTGTCCTCGCGCCGGGCGACATCGTCGTCGTGACCGTATTCGATCACAATGCCGTGCTGCGCTGCGTGCACCGTCTCGCGATCGAGCGCGGCGTCGTCGTGCGGATCGTGCCCGGCGATGTTTCGGGCGCGGTCGATCAGGATGCGCTCGTGCGCGCGCTGGACGGGGCGAGGCTGCTGTCGATCAACGGCGCGTCGAACGTGCTCGGCAGCACCCTGCCCGTGGCCGACCTGTGCGCGCTGGCACGCGACGCCGGCGCGCTCAGCCTGGTGGACACCGCACAGATCGCCGGAGACGTCCCGTTCAGTGCGGCGGGCACGGGCGCAGACCTCGTCGCCGTCACAGGCCACAAGGCGCTGCTCGGTCCGCAGGGCATCGGCGCGCTCTGGGTCCGGGAAGGCGTCGAGGTCGCTCCGCTGCTCACCGGCGGGACCGGCGGCAACTCGCTCCTGCGGGACATGCCGGCGGCCCTGCCGGACCGGCTCGAGGCCGGCACGATGAACGCGCCGGGTATCGCGGGCCTGGCTGCGGGAATCCGCTGGATCCAGGAGCACGGACTCGAGCGCCTACGCGCACACGCGCGCGCACTCAAACAACGTCTGTGGCGGGGACTCGGCGCGATTCCCGGCGTCCAGGTCCGCTCACCGGAGGCGCCGGACGGCGCGCCGATCGTCACGATCACGGCGCAGGCGATCGATCCGTCCACCCTCGCCGGCCGGCTGGATCGCGAGTTCGGTGTGCTCGCGCGGCCCGGACTGCACTGCGCTCCCGAGGCGCACACGGTGCTGGGCACCCGGGACACCGGCGCGCTCCGCTTCTCCGTCGGCTGGGCCACGACGGAGGAGGACGTGGATCGCGCGATCGATGCCGTAGCGGCCGTCGTGGCCGGCGCCACGATGACGGCAGCGCCACGGTGACGGGGATCCGCGGTGCGCGTTTTCGTCGCCGTCGATCTGCCCGCGCCGGAGAAGACGCGCGTCATGGCCGCGTTCACGCCGATCCGCCGGGCCGGCATGCCGTTCCGCTGGATCGAGCCGGAGGCGGCGCACCTGACGTTGCAGTTCCTGGGACAGGTCGACGATCCCGTGATCGGAGCGATCCGCGCAGCGCTGCGCGTCACGGCCGCGCGCCACACGCCGTTCTCCATGCAGCTGCGCGGTGCGGGCGTGTTTCCCGACGTGCACCGGCCCGCCGTGCTCTGGCTGGGCGTCGCGCCGTGCAAGCCGCTGCTGGCGCTGCAGTCCGACGTTGCGCGCGCACTCGCTGCACTCGATTTCGAGCCGGAGCGACGTCCGTTCCATCCGCACGTGACCGTGGCACGCGCCCGCCGCGACGCAGCGCGTCAGGCCTTCGCCGGTCTGGCCGCGCTGGTGCCGGCTGTGACCCACGAGGCGAGCATCTCCGTGGATGAGGTTCACTTGATGCAGAGCCACCTTTCGCGCACGGGCGCACGCTACGAATCGGTGGCCGCTGCGCGTCTGGGGGAAGGGAACACCGCATGATCCGGATGGTTCGTCCGCCGGGTGGCCGTGCGCACGTCGGGGCGCCGTGATCGGTACCCTGCGCGGTTGCGTCGGCAGGCTGCTGTTCCTGGCGATCCTGGTCGTCGGGCTGGCGGCCGCGTACCTGTATCGTGATCGCGTGCGGGCCGCGTGGGCCGTGTTGCGCGGCGAACCGGTCACCGCGGTGCGCTCCGACGTGGTGGCCTCGGAAGCGCTGGCCGCTGCGGCGCAGGACAAGCTGGACGCGGTGATGCAGGGCCGCAGTGCGGAAGCCGCGTTCGGGACGGGAGAACTGCAGAGCCTGCTCCTGTACCGCTACCGCGACCAGCTGCCCGCCTTCGTCGATTCCCCGCGTGTGCAGATGGAGGATGGCCGCGTTCGCCTCAGCCTGCGCATCCCCGTCGATCGGCTCCCCGGCGCGGGCGGGCTGGGTGAAGTGGCCGCCCTGCTCCCGGACACGACCGATCTGACGATCCGCGGCGTGCTGCTTGCGGCACCGGAGGGACGGACCGCCTTCGCGGTGGACGGCGTGACCGCACACAGCATCCCGCTGCCTCGAAGGCTCGTGCCCGGAACGCTGGCCATGCTGGGACGCGAACCGGAGCCGGGACTGCCGGACGACGCGATCACGCTGCCTCTCCCGGGGGGCGCACGCGCGGCCTACATTCGCGGCGACTCGATCGTCATCCTGGGCGGCGGTCCGCGGACGAGGAGTTGAACGGATCCCATGGCGCGCATTCTGGTCGTCGACGATGAGGAAGGCATCCGCAAGATCCTGCGTCAGGTCCTCGAGTACGAAGGCCACGAGGTCCTGGTCGCGGCCGCCGGCGGTGAGGCGCTCGGCGCGTTCGAGGCACGCAAGCCGGACCTGACCCTGCTCGACGTCAAGATGTCGCGCATGGACGGCCTCGAGGTGCTCGATCGCATTCGTGAGGCCGATGCCACTGCGCTCGTCATCATGATCAGCGGCCATGGCACCATCGAAACGGCCGTCGAGGCCACGCGCCGTGGCGCATGGGATTTCCTGGAGAAGCCGCTCGACACGGATCGGCTGCTCGTCACCATCCGCAACGCGCTGCAACACCGCGGACTGGAACAGGAAAACGCCCGGCTGCGCGGCGAGATCGAATCGAACTACGAGATCGTCGGCAACAGCTTTCCCATCCGGGCGCTGCTGGATCGCGTCGAGAAGGTGGCGCCCACGGACGCGCGTGTCCTGATCACCGGCGACACCGGCACGGGCAAGGAACTCGTGGCGCGCGCGCTGCACCGCCTGTCGGCCCGGGCCGGGGGACCGTTCATCGAGGTCAACTGCGCGGCCATCCCCTCCGAACTGATCGAGAGCGAGCTGTTCGGGCACGTGAAGGGGTCGTTCACCGGCGCACACGTCGATCGGGCCGGCAAGTTCGAGCAGGCGGACGGCGGCACGTTGTTCCTGGACGAGATCGGCGACATGAGCCTGGCCGCGCAATCGAAGGTGCTGCGCGCGCTCCAGGACGCCGTGATCACCCGCGTGGGTGGCGAGAAGCCGATCCGCGTCGACGTGCGCGTGATCGCCGCGACGAACAAGAACCTCGAGAAGGAAATCCAGGAGGGGCGGTTCCGTGAGGACCTCTTCTTCCGCCTGAACGTCGTGCCCATCCAGGTCCCGCCACTGCGCGAGCGCCGCGAGGACATTCCGATGCTGGTCCGCCACTTCACCGAGCAGGCCGCGCGAGAACAGCGGCTGCCCGTGCGCGGCCTCGCCCCGGCGGCGCTCGATGTCCTGCAGCGCCTCGACTGGCCCGGCAACGTGCGCGAGCTGCGCAACACGGTCGAACGTCTGCTCATCCTGGCGCGCGGGCCCGAGATCACCGCCGGCGACGTCGAACGGCTGGTCGGCAGCGGGACCGCCAGCGGAGCGTTGCCGGCCGAGCTGCTCGAGGCGGACACGTTCGCCGCGTTCAAGGAGCACGCCGAGCGGGCCTACATCCTGGCCAAGCTCCGCGAGCACGACTGGAACGTGAGCGAGACCGCGCGCGCCGTCGGGATGCCGCGCTCCAACCTGTACAAGAAGATCGAACGGTTCAACCTGGTCCGCGAAGAGACGTGATGACATCGCCACGATTCCACAACCTCATCGGCGGCCGCTGGGTCGAGCCTGCCGACGGACAGTACTTCGAGAACCGGGATCCTGCCGACGCCCGTCAGCTGATCGGACTCTGGCCGCGTTCCAGCGCAGCGGATGTCGACCTGGCCGTCCGTTCCGCCGCCCGCGGTTTCGAGCTGTGGAAGAACACGCCGCCGCCCCTGCGCGGCGATGTGCTGCGCAGGACAGGGGACCTGCTGGCCGCGCGCAAGGACGAGATCGCGCGCGCCATGACCCGCGAGATGGGCAAGGTGCTGGCGGAAACGCGCGGCGATGTGCAGGAAGGCATCGACACGGCCTATTACGCCGCGACCGAAGGGCGCCGCCTCTTCGGCCACACCGTGCCGAGCGAGCTGCGCGACAAATGGGCGATGAGCTTCCGTCGCCCCATCGGCATCGCCGGCCTGATCACGCCGTTCAACTTCCCCATGGCCATCCCGACGTGGAAGATGTTTCCGGCGCTGGTCTGCGGGAACGCCGTGATCCTGAAACCGGCCGAGGATGTGCCCCACACCGCGACGCTGCTCGTCGAGATCCTGCTCGAGGCCGGGCTCCCCCCGGAGGTCATTCAGCTGGTGCACGGCGAGGGCGAGGTCGTGGGTGCCGCGATGGTGGAGCACCCCGGCATTCCACTCATCTCGTTCACCGGATCGACGTCGACGGGCGCACGCATCGGCGAGATCTGCGGGCGCGAACACAAGCGACTTTCGCTCGAAATGGGCGGCAAGAACGCACAGATCGTCATGGCCGACGCCGACGTCGATCTCGCCCTCGAGGGCGTCCTCTGGGGCGCCTTCGGCACGACCGGCCAGCGGTGCACCGCCACCAGCAGGCTCCTCCTCCAGGATGCCATCCACGATGCGTTCCTCGACCGGCTCGTCGAGCGTGCCGGTCACCTGCGCCTCGGGCATGGCCTCCACGACGACACGGATGTCGGGCCGCTCATCCACGAGCAGGCCCTCGAGAAGACCGGGCGCTACGTGGAGATCGCGCGCAACGAAGGCGCGCGCGTCGCGCTGGGCGGGAGCCGCGCCAGCGGCGCGGGGCTCGACCAGGGCTTCTTCTTCCAGCCCACGATCCTGCGCGATGTCCGACCGGGCAGCCGCGTGGCCTGCGAGGAGATCTTCGGGCCCGTCCTCAGCGTGATCCGGTTCGACTCACTGGACGATGCCATCCGGATCAACAACGAAGTCGAGTACGGGCTGTCGAGCGCCATCTACACACGCGACGTCGGGGCCTCGTTCCGGGCGCTGTCCGAGCTCGACAACGGCATCACGTACGTCAATGCGCCGACCATCGGCGCGGAAGCACACCTGCCGTTCGGTGGCGTCAAGAAGACGGGCAACGGCCACCGTGAGGGCGGCTGGGAGGTCTACGAATTTTTTTCCGAGACCAAGGTCGGCTACATCGACTTCTCGGGCCGGCTCCAGCGGGCGCAGATCGACACGTACGATGGCGCCGACAATGAAACGGTCTGAGCCGCGCCCTCGACCACTGGCGACGCCCGGGCCACGGGGTTACGATGAGCCGGTCGAGAAGAATTCCCCACCGATTGCGGGATGTCCCACGAGGATCCGACGAACGAGACGACGCGGTCCCCGCATGAGCCGCCCGACCCCGATCGGGGCGCGCCGGTCCGGTCGGCGAGCGCACGCCACGCCGCGTACGAGTGGCTGTGGACGTTGCTCGCCGCCGCACTGCTCTTCTTCACGGTCCGTGCCTTCATCGTCGAGGCCTTCCGCATCCCTTCGGGGAGCATGGAGAACACGTTGCTCGCCGGGGATTTCGTGCTGGTCAACAAGGCGATCTACGGCGCCCGTGTCCCGCTCACGCCGTTCCGGCTGCCCGGCTTCGTGACGCCGACGCGCGGAGACGTGATCGTGTTCGAACCGCCGCATGAGGCCGGCAAGACCTACGTCAAACGACTCATCGGCATGCCCGGCGATACCGTCGAGATGCGAAGGAAGACCCTGTACGTCAATCGGCAGCGCGCTGCGGAGCCCTACGCCCGCCACAGCGACACGCAGGACCTTTTCCTGCCCGACGTCGCATGGCAGTGCCGCTTCACGCTGCGTGCGCCCGGCAGGAAGGGCTGCCACCCGTCGCGGGACAACTGGGGTCCGATCGTCGTCCCCGCCGACGGCTACCTCGTGCTCGGCGACAACCGCGATGACTCGGAGGATTCGCGCTACTGGGGTTTCGTGCCCGTCGACGCGATCCGCGGGCGGCCCCTCGTCGTGTACTACTCCTACAAGCCGGAAGGCACCGGCACAGCGCCATGGTTGACACGCGTGCGCTGGGACAGGATCGGGCACCGCGTCGATTGAGGCCGACGCGCAGACGACCTCCGCGGGGAGGGGTTTGCGCTTGATATAGACAGCGAACCGTTCGGCGTTGACGGTCACCGGAGCGGCGTCATGAGCTTTCCGACCCGAGAGAAGGGCTCCTACGACGAGAGCTCGCTCGACCAGTACCTCAAGGAGATCAGCGCCTACCGGCTGCTCACCCGCGAGGAGGAAGTCGAACTCGCCACCAGGATCCGCGACGGATGCGAGGAATCCCTCGACAAGCTCGTCCGGTCCAATCTCCGCTTCGTCGTGTCCGTCGCCAAGAAATACCAGAACCAGGGCGTGGCCCTCGGCGACCTCATCAACGAGGGCAACCTCGGCCTGATCCGCGCCGCCCACAAATTCGACGAGACCAAGGGCATCAAATTCATTTCCTACGCCGTCTGGTGGATCCGCCAGGCCATTCTCCAGGCCCTGGCGGAACAGAGCCGCATCGTGCGCGTGCCGCTCAATCGGGCAGGCGCACTGCACAAGATCGGCAAGCGGTCGTCCACCCTGCTCCAGGAACTGGGCCGCGAACCGACCATCGAAGAAATCGCCGAAGAACTCGAGCTCTCCCACGAGGAAGTGCAGCGCACCCTCGCCATCTCGCAGACCCACCTGTCCCTGGACGCACCGCTCACACCCGGCGAGGACAACCGCCTGCTCGACTACCTGGCCGATCAGTTCTCCGCCGGGCCCGACGACGAGACCTACGATCGCGCGCTGTCCAACGTCATCCAGGAGGCGCTCGGCACCCTCAAGGAGCGCGAAGCCCGCGTGCTGCGCCTCTACTACGGGCTTGAAGAAGGAAAGGACGCGATGACGCTCGAGGAGATCGGTGAACTCCTCGGCATCACGCGCGAGCGCGTGCGCCAGATCAAGGAGAAGGCGCTCATCCGACTGCGCCACGCCTCCCGCGCCCGCTATCTCGAGAGCTTCGTCGGCGGCGACTGAACTCGCCCGCCCTCGGCCCCGGCCCGTACCAGGCGCCCTTCGCGGACCGCGGCCGGGGACGACCGGCTGTCCCGCCCGGAGGACACCGGGGCCGTACCTCAGCCGCCGCACCATCCTGTAAGCACAGATTCGACAACAGTTTAGCCGGAAGCCACGAGCCGGCACCAAAGCTGCGCGAGGGTTCGGTACACGCTGGTTTCCCTTCGGGCAGGAGCTGGAGATGCGGAGCATCGCCGCAGGATTCGCCGCCATTGCCACCGTCGTGGCTCTGGCCGGACCCGCCGCCGGGCAGGACCGGCGCGGGGCCCAGGTCACACCACTCGTCGGCGGTATGATCTTCGGAGACATGCTGCGCGGGCCGCTGGGCACGTCGCTGTCCATGGGCGTCGGTCCGCTGCTGGGTGTGCAGATCGCCTTGCCGGTCGCCGGACCGGTCGCCCTGTACGGCAGCGGTGCCTGGGCGCGCTCGGACATCCGGGTCGGGATCCCGTTCGTCGGCGGGCTCGACATCGGCGATGCCGAGGTCGCCCTGGCGGACGCCGGCCTCGAGCTTCGGGCCCCCGGCCCTGGCGCCAGACCGTTCGTCCAGGTCGGGGCCGGGCTCGCGCACCATCAGGTCCGCCACCCGGTCCTGGACATCCAGTCCACGAGTGTGGCCTGGGTCGCCGGCATCGGGGTCGATGTGCCGCTCGGGCGCGCGCTCAGCGTGCGCCTTCTGGCCCGCGATCACGTCGGCGGCCCCGACCTGCGCGAGGCCCTGTTCGTCCCGATCGAGGCCCGGCGGGCGCACAACCTCTCGCTCAGCGCCGGACTGAGCCTCTCGTTCTGACACGCCGGCGGCGGGGGCGCGGCCCGGCCCGGAGCGGGTCCGGTCGGCCCCCGTTGCCGGGCGGGATCGCCCCCGCCGCCGTCTTGACCGGACCCGCCTGGATACCTATCCTTCACAGCTGTTTCGCTTACGATCGATGGGGACCGACATGAAGACGTACAGTCCGAACATCCGCGACGTCGAGCGACGCTGGTGGGTCGTCGATGCCGAGGGCGTCGTGCTCGGCCGCCTGGCCAGCCGGATCGCGACCGTGCTGCGCGGCAAGCACAAGCCGATGTTCGCGCCGCACCTCGACACCGGTGACTTCGTCGTGGTCGTCAACGCCGAGAAAGTACGGCTCACGGGCAACAAGCCCGAGAACAAGGCCTACTTCCGGCACAGCGGCTACATGGGTGGTGAGCGCTTCATCCCGGTCCGGACGATGCTCGAGAAGCACCCGCACCGCGTGATCGAACTCGCCGTCAAGGGGATGCTGCCGAAGAACAACCTCGGCCGGCTGATGCGGCGCAAGCTGAAGGTGTACGCCGGGTCGGAGCACCCGCACGCCGCGCAGCAGCCTCAGGTCCTGGAGATCTAATGGAGCAGACGCGTTTTCACGGACTCGGCCGGCGCAAGACGAGCGTCGCGCGCGTCTGGGTCCAGCCCGGCAACGGGCATTTCGTGATCAACGGCAAGTCCATGCAGGACTACTTCGCCCGCCATTCCCTCCAGCAGCATGCCCAGGAAGCGCTGGTCGTCGCCGAGCTGCAGGGCAGGCTGGACCTGCGGGTGATCGTGAACGGCGGGGGCCACACGGGCCAGGCCGGCGCCGTGCGGCTCGGGCTGGCGCGCGCGCTGGAGGCGTACGATCCGGAACTGCGCGGCAAGCTGCGCGAGCGCGGGCTGCTGACCCGCGATCCGCGCGCCGTCGAGCGCAAGAAGCCTGGTCGTCCTGGCGCCCGCAAGCGCTTCCAGTTCTCGAAGCGTTGAGCGCCGGCCCGCGGGCGTGACCCCGCGGGCGCGGAGTGGCAGGAACCGAAACCGGAAAATCCTCACGTCGCTGGACGTTCCGCGGGGTCCCGCAAGGGCGGCTGGAACGGTGGAAGGCGGCGGCAGACGAACCCCGAGCGTACGGATCTTACATGGTTGACACGCAGGTCAAGGAACTGCTGGAAGCCGGTGTCCATTTCGGGCACCAGACCAGCCGTTGGAATCCGAAGATGCGGCGGTTCATCTTCACGGAACGCAACGGCATCCACATCATCGATCTCAAAAAGACGGCGGACGCACTGGCGGCCGCACAGCAGGCGGTGCGCGAAGTCACCCTGGAGGGTGGTCGCATCCTCTTCGTGTGCACCAAGCGTCAGCTCCGCCCGGTCATCGAGGCCGAAGGCGCCCGCAGCGGCGCGTTCTGGGTGACCGAGCGCTGGCTGGGCGGAATGCTCACCAACTTCGCGACGATCAAGCGCCAGATCCGGCGACTCAAGGAACTCGAGCGCGGCATCGAAGAAGGCGCGTACGAGTTCTACACCAAGAAGGAACGGCTGCTGCTGGATCGGGAGCGGCAGAAGCTGGACAAGTATCTGGGCGGCGTGAAGGACATGGGCCGGTTGCCGGGCGCGCTGTTCGTCGTGGACGCGAAGAAGGAGCTGATCGCGGTCCGCGAAGCCAACAAGCTGGCACTGCCGGTCATCGCCATCGCCGACACGAACGCCGATCCCGACCTGATCGACTACCCGATCCCGGGGAACGACGACGCGATTCGTTCCGTGTCGCTGATCACGGGCGCCATCGCGGAAGCCATCGAGCAGGCGCGTCGCGAGATGCCGGCCGAAGCGCGCCGCCGCGCCGACGAGATGGAAGCCATCACGTACTCGACCGAGGGCGGGCTGGCCCAGGAGCAGCCGGCCGAGGAGCGCCGGTCCAAGCGCCGGCCGCGGCGTCGCCGGCGCCCGCGCGCCGACGTCATTGATCGCATCCGCACGGGTGACGGTCCGGGCGGCGAGGAGAGCGGCGACGAGGGCGGTGAGGACGGCGAGGGCGGAGGCGAAGAGGGCTGAGGCCCGGGCCCCGTCCGGCGCCCACGGGCGCGGACGTCCGGGGCCGGTGCCGCGCTCGACGCGGTCCGGCCGACCGGAAGCGCTGCAGCGCTGCGGCAAGGCAGCCCTGCGGCGCTTTTTTTCACCTGATCGGATATCCCGGCTACGGCCCGGTCCCCGCGCATGGCATGCGCCGATCGGGAACGGACCGGGTGCACAACGAGCAAAGGAAAGTGAGAGGGCGGATGGAGATCAGTGCTGCGCAGGTGAAGGAGCTTCGTGAGCGAACGGGCGCCGGCATGATGGAATGCAAGAAGGCGCTACAGGAGGTTGGCGGCGATCTGGAGAAGGCGATCGACGTGCTGCGCTCGCGCGGCGCTGCGAAGGTCGCCAGGCGCGCGGGCCGCGAGGCCAGGGAAGGTGCCGTCGGCAGCTACATCCACATGGGCGGCCGCATCGGCGTGCTGATCGAGATCAACTGCGAGACCGATTTCGTCGCCCGCAACGACGAGTTCCAGAAGCTGGTCAAGGAGCTGGCGATGCACGTGGCGGCGTCCAGCCCGCTGGCGGTCCGGCCGGACGACATCCCCGCCGAGGTGATCGAACGCGAGCGGGCCGTGGCGCTCGACAAGGTGCGCAACGACGGCAAGCCGGAGCACCTGTGGGAGAAGATCGTCGACGGCATGATGAAGAAGTTCTACCAGGAGAACACGCTGCTCGAGCAGTCCTTCGTCGTGAATCCCGACATCACCGTCCAGCAGCGTGTCCAGGAAGTGGCGGTCACGACCGGTGAGAACATCGTCGTGCGGCGCTTCATGCGTTATGCCATTGGCGAGTGACGCCGGTGTGCCGGGCTCGGAACTGAAATACGCGCGTGTCCTGCTCAAGCTGAGCGGGGAGGCGCTCGCGGGAGACCAGGGGTTCGGCATCTCGCCGCGCGTCGTCGACCGGCTGACGGATGAGATCAAGGACCTGCACGTCAGCGGCGTGTCGATCGCCCTGGTCATCGGCGGTGGCAACATCGTGCGCGGGACGCAGGCCAGCGAGGAGGGCATGGACCGCGTGAACGCGGATTACATGGGCATGCTGGCCACGGTCATCAACGCGCTCGCCATGCAGGACATGCTGGAGCGCAAGCACGTCGAGACGCGCGTGATGACCGCCATCCGCATGGAGGCGCTGGCTGAGCCGTACATCAGGCGGAGAGCGCTGCGTCACCTGGAGAAGGGCCGCCTGGTCATCTTCGCCGGGGGTACCGGCAACCCGTATTTTTCGACCGACACGGCCGCCGTGCTGCGCGCGATCGAGGTCGAGGCGGATGTGCTGATCAAGGCGACGAAGGTGGCGGGCGTGTACACGTCCGATCCGGAGACCGATCCGGCCGCCGTCTTCCTGCCGCACATCTCGTATCACGACGTGCTGACACGCGAGCTGCGTGTCATGGATGCGCCCGCGGTATCGCTATGCAAGGACAACGGCCTGCCGATCATTGTTCTCAACATCAACGAGCGGGGTTCCGTCGCAGCTGCCGTCGCGGGGCAGGAGATGGGCACGCTGGTCAGTTGAAAACGGCGGGCTTATCTTCGTGAGAACACACCCTTCATCGTCATCATCCGCTGGAGGTGAGTGCGATGGCTGACCACGCGGAAGTGCGCACGCAGATGGAGAACGCCGTGGAGGCGGTACGTCGCGAGTTCAGCGGCGTGCGCACCGGCAAGGCATCTCCGATGCTGCTCGATCTGGTGCGTGTCGAGGCGTACGGCTCGAAGATGCCGCTCAACCAGGTGGCGACGGTGAGCGCGCCCGAGCCGCGCATGCTGGTCGTCCAGCCTTGGGACAAGGGCCTGATGGCCGTCGTCGAGAAGGCCATCCGGAGCGCGGAGCTTGGCCTGAATCCCGCCAGCGACGGGAACGTGATCCGTGTGCCGATCCCCGCACTGAACGAGGAGCGGCGCAGGGAGATGGTCCGGCTGCTGCACAAACTGGCGGAAGAGGGTCGGATCGCGGTGCGCCATGCCCGTCAGGAAGCGAACAAGCACATCAAACAGCTCGAGCACGATCACGAGATCGGGCAGGACGACGCGCATCGGCAGATCAGCGAGATCCAGGCGCTGACGGACGAGTACACGGGGAAGATCGATGAGATGTTGAAGGTGAAGGAGCAGGAGGTGATGGAGGTCTAGTTGGAACCACACACCGCGGACGATCTGCTGCGGGCGATCCGGTCGGGCGGACGGATCCCGCAGCACATCGCGATGATCATGGATGGCAATGGCCGCTGGGCAGGCGCCCGCGGCCTGCCTCGCTTTCGCGGCCACACGGCCGGCATGCGGTCCGTGCGTGAGGTCGTCGAGGGCGCGATCCAGGCAGGCGTGTCGTGGTTGACCCTCTTCGCCTTCTCGCAGGAGAACTGGCAGCGGCCGGCGCCGGAGATCGGCGCGCTCATGCGCCTGCTGGACCGGTACGTGGCCCGGGAAAAGGACGAGCTCGCCCGCCAGGGCGTGCGGGTGCGTGTGTTCGGCGATCTGGAGCGCATCGACAAACCGAGGCGCCGCGCGATCGACACGATCGAGGAGGCCACCCGGGACGGCACGGTCCTCGGTCTCCAGCTGATGATCAGCTACGGAGCGCGCGCCGAGATCGTCCGGGCGGCGAGGCGGCTCGCGGACAGGGTGGCCCAGGGCCGGCTGGCGCCGGGCGAGATCGACGAAGACACTTTCGCCGCGGAACTCCTGACGGCGGGCATCCCCGATCCCGACCTGCTCATCCGGACGTCCGGCGAGATGCGCATCAGCAACTTCATGCTCTGGCAACTGGCCTACACCGAACTGTACGTCACCCCCGTGTTATGGCCGGACTTCGATCGGGTGCAGCTGTTCCACGCCATCGAGGATTACCAGAGGCGCGAGCGGCGCTTCGGCCGGGTGACCACCGCGTGATGGGTTGCCCGTGAGCGATCTGGCGCGTCGCGTCTCCGTGGCGGCCGTCGGGATCCCGATCGCCGTGGCGCTGATCTGGTTCGGCGGCTGGCCGCTCGGGCTGGCGCTCGCGCTGCTCGCCGCGGCCGGAGCCGCCGAGGTCTGCCGATTGGCCGCCGTGCGCGGCGTGCGCGCTTATCTGCCGGCTGCCGCCGCCCTCTCCGCGGCCTACGTGGTCTTCGCCGTCCGTCACCCCGGGCTCGAGGCGCTCGCCCTGTTCGCATGGGCGGCCACCATCGGCGTGGCGCTCGTGCTGTCCGTGGCCGGTCTCTGGCTGCGCGGCCCGAACGACAGCCCGCTCTTCGCGGCCGCGGCCACGATCTTCGCAGCACTGATCACGGGCGGCGCGCTGACCTTCGCCGTGCTGCTGCGTGACCTGAGCGGCACGCCCGGGCAGCCATCGTGGCTGGGCGCGACGCTCGTCGCGTATCCGATCATGCTCGCGTGGATGGGCGACACCTGGGCGTACTTCGGTGGGCGCGCCTGGGGAAGGCGCAAGCTCATGCCCTCGGTCAGTCCGGCCAAGACCGTGGCGGGCGCGGTGGCCGGGCTGATCGGGACAGTCGTCACCGCAGCGCTCTACGGCTGGCTCGTTTTCGGACTCTGGCAGGGCCTGCCGATCGGCGCTGTTGCCGCCGCTGTGGGCGGCGTCCTGATCGGACCGGCGGCCCAGCTCGGGGACCTGGCCGAGTCCCTGCTCAAGCGGGACGCCGGGGTCAAGGACTCGGGCACCCTGTTCCCCGGTCACGGCGGCGTCCTGGACCGGTTCGATGCCGTGCTCGTCGCGTTGCCGGTGGGCTACGCCTACCTGGCCCTTCTGCCCACTTGGATCCAGGGGCTGCCGTGGGGCTGGGCGTAGCCGTCCTGGGCTGCACCGGCTCGATCGGACGCAGCGCGCTGGCCGTCCTGGATCGCCACGCGGATCGGTTCCGCGTCGTCGCGCTGGCGGCCAACCGCAACGCGGCCGGTCTGGCCGCCCTGGTCGAACGGTACCGTCCTGCCGCCGCGGTTCTGTGTGACGCGGACGAAACCCACCTGCCCGCGGGCATCCGGGCGGGCCGCGACGCGCTGATCGCCGCCGCGGCCCGGGACGATGTCGACATCGTGATCAATGCGGTCGTCGGCGCCGCCGGCCTCGAGGCCACGCTGGCCGCGCTGGAAGCCGGCAAGCGACTCGCGCTCGCCAACAAGGAGTCACTCGTGGCGGGCGGACCTCTCGTGCTCGGCGCACTCGAGCGGGGCGGCGCCGAGCTGGTCCCCATCGACAGCGAGCACAGCGCGATCCTGCAGTGCATCCAGGCCACGCCGGCGGCGTCCGTCAGCCGCATCATCCTGACCGCGTCCGGCGGCCCGTTCCGCGAATGGTCGAGGGAGCGCATGTCCGGCGTGACGCCCGACGAAGCGTTGCGCCACCCGACCTGGGACATGGGCGCCAAGATCACGGTCGACTCCGCGTCCCTGGCCAACAAGGCCCTCGAGGTCATCGAGGCACATTACCTGTTCGGCATGGCCTACGATCGCATCGCGGTCGTCGTCCATCCCCAGTCGATCGTCCATTCGATGGTCGAGTTCGTGGACGGCTCGGTCCTGGCTCAGATGGGGGTTCCGGACATGGAGCTGCCGATCCTGTATGCACTGACGCACCCTCAGCGGTCGCCGGATCCGGGGACCCGGCGCTTCGATCCCGTGGCCGCGGGGGCGCTCACGTTCGAAGCGGTCGATCACGCCCGCTTCCCGGCGTTCCGGCTGGGCGTCCAGGCCGGACGGACCGGAGGCACGGCTCCCGCGGTATTCAACGCGGCGAACGAGGTCGCTGTCGCGAGTTTCCTCGCGGGCGAACTGCCCTTCGGCGCGCTGGCCGGCGTGATCGAGGACGTGCTGGCTTCGCTGGATCCTGTGCCCGCGGACTCGCTCGAGGTCGTGCTCGAGGCAGACGCGTGGGCCCGTCAAACCGCCGCGCGAGCGGCCAGGGTGCGATGCTGACGACGATTCTTGCAGCCGCCGTCGTGCTGGGCGTGCTGATCTTCGTGCACGAGCTCGGTCATTTCGCGACCGCCAAGCTCGTCGATATCGAGGTGCCGCGCTTCTCGATCGGGTTCGGTCCGCGGGTCATCGGATTCCGGCGTGGCGAGACGGAATACGTGATCTCCGCGCTTCCGCTCGGCGGCTACGTGAAGATGGCCGGGATGGAGGAGATGGAAGGCATCGAAGGCGGCCCGGAGGGTTCCTCGGAGGGGACCGCGGTGCCGGCCGGCCCGAGATCGCCCCGGCCGCGCGACTTCGAGTCGAAATCGCTGGCGGCCCGGACGCTCGTCATCTCGGCCGGCGTCATCATGAACATCCTCTTCGCGTTCTTCGCGTTTGCCGCGATCGGCCTGTTCTGGGGCCGGCCGGCCGTCCCGGAGTCGGTCGTCGGCAACATCGTCGAGGAACGTCTGTCCGAGGGCACTTCGCCGCTGGCCATGCTGCCGCGCAACGCGCGCATCGTCGGAATCGGAACGGATACGATCGTCGACTTCACCGACATCCAGATCGCGCTCTCCAAGCAGCGTGCGGGCCCCCTCGACATCCGGCTCGCCGATGGCCCGCCGATCATGATCGATTACCCGGCTGCCGACAGCGCGCGACAAACGCTGATCTCCGCCATCGAGCCGGTCGTCCGCAGTGAGGCCGTGCTCGCGGAGGTCGATCCCGACGGTCCGGCCGGCGAGGCCGGGTTGCGCGGCGAGGACCGCATCCTGATGGCGGATGGCCGGCCCGTCGAAACGTGGCAGGATTTCGGGGCGGCGATCGAGGCCGCTGCGGGCCGGCCCCTGCCGCTCGTCGTGGCACGCGGCACCGATACGATCCCGCTGAGCGTGACCCCGGCCGTGCGCACGCTCGGCGATCACCGCTATGGCCGCATCGGCGTCCTGGCGAGCCCGGTCACGGTGTCCATCCCGCGCGAGCGCCTGGGTCCGATCGGCGCCCTGGCGTACGGCGCCTCCGAAACGTGGCGCTGGACCGCGCTGACGTTCGACGTGCTCGCCGGCCTGTTCAGCCAGCGCGTTTCAGCGCGCAGCGTGGGCGGCCCGATCCTGATCGCACAGATCAGCGGTGAAGCCGCGCGTGCGGGGCTCGAGTCGCTCCTCAACTTCATGGCCCTGCTGTCGGTCAATCTGGCCGTCCTCAACATCCTGCCGATCCCCGTGCTGGACGGCGGCCACCTCGTCTTCCTGGCCATCGAGGGCGTGCGCGGACGGCCCGTCTCGCTGCAACAGCGCATACGGTTCACCAAACTCGGCATGGCGCTGATCGTCGCGCTCATGGCGCTGGCCGTGGGGAACGACATCGTGCGCTGGATCGGGTTCTGACGGGCGCGCGCTGCCTCACAGCAGGTCCAGCTGCTCGGCCTGGCCCCGCGCGCGACGCAGCGCCAGCACATCCACAGTTTCCAGCGGCCGGTCCTGCGGCGCGACATCCAGACGACCCCGATAGCCGGTCCGTGCGAGTGCCCGTTCCGCTTCGGCACGCGCCAGGCCGGCGTCGTTGCAGTGCTGACTCAGGTGGGCGAGCGCGACCGCGACCAGATCGGTGTGCATGAGGTCGCGCAGCAGCTGGGCAGCCGCCCGATTGGACAGATGCCCGTGCGTCGAGGCGATGCGCTGCTTGACCGACCACGGATACGGGCCGCGCCACAACATGGCGTCATCGTGATTCGACTCGAGCACGAGCATGTGACAGTGCGCGAGCGCGGCGCGCACAGCCGTCGTCGGACGGCCCAGGTCCGTGGCAATGCCCATGCGCGTGCCGCTCGGCGTGTGGCGGACGGTGACGGCGATCGGATCGACGGCATCGTGCACGGTCAGGAAGGGACAGATCTGCAGCGTGCCCACCGTCACGGGCGCTGTGGACGCGAACTCCAGCACGCGTTCGTCACCGCTCAGCAGGGGAGCACACGCGGCGGCCGTGCGGCGGGTCATGTAGATCGGCAGCCCGAAGCGACGGGCGAGGACCCCCATGCCCCGCGTGTGGTCGGTATGATCGTGCGTGATCAGGATCGCGGCCAGCGAGGCAGGCTCGACGCCCGCGTCACGCATGCGCTGCTCGATGTCCCTGCCGCTGAAGCCGGCATCGATGAGAATGCGGTCCTCTCCGGCTTCGACCAGCGTCGCGTTGCCGACGCTCCCGCTGCCGAGGACCGTAACCTTCATTCGCGATTTCTGGCCGGCGCGCTCCAGGACTCCTGCCAGGCCCGGCCCAGCACTTCACGCACACCCGCGGAGAGCTGTACGCCACGCCGCTGCATGACCCTGGCCGCGGTGGTCAGGAACCGATCCAGCCCGTACGGCGTGATGCCATCGCTGCCCCACGCGAACGGCACAACGAGGCGAGGCGGCCGGGCCCCGAAGACGTTGGATCCCGCCCCGATCACGGTGCCGGTCCCGATGAAGGTCCCGATCGCCGTCTTCACGTGATCGCCGATGAAGCAGCCGATCTTCGCCTCGTTCGTGTCGACCTCGCCCGCCGGCGTCCACAACCGTACGGTCCCGTAGTTGTTCTTCAGGTCGCTGTTCGTCGTGAGCGCGCCCAGGTTCACCCACCGGCCCACGTAGGCGTGCCCGAGGAAACCGTCGTGCGCCTTGTTGTCGTAGCCCAGCAGGACGCTCGCCTCGACCTCGCCCCGGACCTTGCATGCCGGTCCGATGCTGACCTCGCTGAGCGAACCGCCCAGCACGGTCGTGCCGGCACCGATGCACGCCGGACCGGCGATCCGGGTGAACGCGCGGATCGTCACTTCTGCCCCGATCACGATCGGTCCGTGCGTGACGTCGAACACGACGTGGGGCTCGACCACGGAGCCGGGTTCGACGCGCAGCAGCTCCGCGCTGCCGCCCGTGATCTGCGACGCGGCGTCGCCCGCCGACGGTGTGGCGCGAGAGCGGCGCAGGGAACCGGCCCAGTCCTGCAGGATCTGCGCGCTGTTCCCGGTGACGAGCTGCCAGACATCGCGCAGCATCCGGCCGGGCACGTCCAGCTCGACGCTCGCCTGGGCCGCCCCGTTCGCTGGATCGTCGAAGAACGCGCGCGGCGGCGCTGGTGCGCCCGGCGGCGCGTACCAGCCGGCGGCCTCGCCACCGACGCGCAGCAGGGCCGGCGTTCCGGGCAGCGTGAGTTTCCCGCCCCACTCGGGGACCATGCGACTGGACAGGAAGAGGCGGGGCTGTGTCGCGTCGAACGCCGTGGGTTCGCGGACCGGCCGACCCTCCGGCGCCCCGAAACCGTGCAGACGGGGCGAGGCGATGTGGCCCACGCACGGGATGCCGAAGATGGCCTCCGCGCGGTCCGCCATGGTGAGGGCGCCGAACAGGAGCTCGCCGGCGGGACGGGTCAGCGCGAACGGCATCCACCCGGCCGCCGTCCGGTCGTCGAACAGAACCAGAGTCCCGGTCACGTCACCCTCCCGCGGCGTCGCGCAGGTGGGGCGGCAGCCGGTCGAGCATCTTCTTGAGGTCGGATACCCGATCCCGCGCCGCCACGAGGGTCACACCGGCCGTCTGCACAATGACCAGGTCGTGAGCGCCGAACACGACCACGGGGCCCGACTCCGACCACACGATGCAATCGTGCGCATCCACCAGGCCGGCCTGACCCACGACGACGTTGCCGGCGGCGTCGTGCGGGCGCGTCCGGGCCACCGCGTCCCAGGCACCCACATCATCCCAGTCGAACGTGGCCGCGGCCACTGCGACACGCGCGCTGCGTTCCAGCAGTCCGACATCGATGGTGAGCGTGGGCACGCGATCGAAGAACGCCTCGATGTTCCCCGCGTCGAGCAGGTCCAGATGCTCGGCGATCTCCGGCGTGTGCCGACGGATCTCGTCGAGCAGCAGTCGGGCCGGCCAGACGAAGATGCCGGTGTTCCAGTAGCAGCCTTCCCCGATGTAGCGCCGAGCCAACGCCGCGGTGGGCTTTTCCACGAAGGCGGCAACCTGGAACGTCGCGGGGTCGCGTGTGAGCGCGTCGCCGGGCCGGATGTATCCGTAGCCCGTCTCGGGCCGCGTCGGCACCGCGCCGATCGTGAACAGCCGTTCTTCCTGCGCCGCCGTGCGGGCGACGTCCGCCAGAAGTGCGCGGAACGCGTCGGCCGGCTGGATCAGATGGTCGGCATGGAGCGAAATCATGACGGCCGACGGGTCCGCAGCGGCGATGGCGTGCGCGGCCCAGGCCAGGACGGGTGCCGTGCCACGCGCCCGCGGCTCCAGCAGGAGGTGTTCCTGGCCCAGTTCCGGCAGCGCGCCCAGCAGCGGCTGCGCCAGCGTCTTGCCTGTGAGGATGCGCAGGCGGTCCGTGCCGACCAGGGGCACGATGCGTTCCACCGTCTGGGCGATGAGCGGCGTCGCGCCGGCGAGCGGCAACAGCTGTTTTGGACGCGCGGGGGTCGACACGGGCCAGAACCGCGTGCCCGCGCCGCCGGCCAGGACGACCGCCCAGACCGGACGTTCAGCCGTCGAGGAGCTCATCGACGCGCGCCAGCAGCTTCTTGGGACTGAAGGGCTTGATGACGAAGTCGGCTGCGCCCAGAGCGCTCGCCTGCGCCCGGTCCGTCTCGCTGCCTTTCGCCGTGAGCATGATCACGGGCGTGTCCGCGCGGTGCGGAAGGCGGCGCAGCTGCGCCAGGACCTCGAGGCCGCTCAGCTGGGGCAGCATGATGTCGAGCAGGACCAGATCCAGCGGCTCCGGCCGGCGCAGCAGGTCCAGCGCCTCCAGGCCGTCGTGGCACATGGAAACATGGTAGTGCCCCTGCTCCAGACGGTACTGGACGATGCGTCCGATGTGCGGTTCGTCATCGACCACGAGGACGCGGCGGGGCGGCTGGCCTCGATGCGGCATGGGCGGTTCGGCGTCCCCCGGTTCGGGTCATGGGTCAGAAACGGCCGATCGCGTGCCCGGCTCGCGCCGGTTGCGCACCGCCCGGCCCGTGGCGAAGGAAATGTCGGGCAAGATGGGGGGTACCATGGCTACGCGCCATGGCAGTGCGTGACTGCACGGACCGGCGCGTTCAATGATGAGGGCGATCCGCGGTGACCGGAGTTTGCGGCGGCGTCCGATCGGGTTGACATGACGGCGCGGCCATGGATACCGTTGCGGCCCGTCTCGAAACACAGGACACGATGATTCCACAAGGCATGGTCCGACTGATCCCGGTGCTCGCGCTCGCGGGGTTGGGGTGCGGTGACGACCTCGGACTCGGCGACTGGGTGGCAATCCCGGACACGGCCGTCATCTACTCGCTGAGCCGTCCGGAGCTGCTGCGCCAGCCGGCGGCCTACGATTTCGTCCAGCTGCGCCGTGTCGTTGTCGAGAATCCCGGCGTGACCGGGACGTGGGATGTCGTGCTGGCCGAGGAGAACGGCCAGTTCGTCATCGTGCCGGCGTCCAACTTCCCGCTGCTCACGATGTCGCGCGCGGCCGTCGGCGAGACGACGCACGCGACGCTGGAAGCGCTGCGCGAAGCGCCGTCGGACACGGCGGCCTACACGCGCAAGCCGCTGGCCCTGCGCACGGGTGCCGTCTACGTGGTGCGCTCGCGCCGCGACATCTGTTTCGGATTCGGGTCCGGCGTGCGTTACGGGAAGTTCCAGGTGGTCGACATGGACGCGACGCTGGGGGCGGTCACGATCGCGGCCGTCCGCAACCCGTTCTGCAACGACCGCAAGCTGATCCCGCCCGACGAGAACTGACGTGCTCGACCTCAAGTTCCTCCGCGAGCGGCCCGATGTCGTGCTCGAGCGGCTGGCCGTGCGCGGCAAGCCCGAGCTGCAGGCCGCCGTGCGCGAGGTCCTGCAGCTTGATGAGCAGCGCCGGTCGCTCATCGGGGAGCTGGACGGAATGCGGGCGACGCGCAACGAGGTGTCGCCCGAAGTGGGCCGCCTGAAGCAGGCGGGCAGGCACGCGGAGGCAGAACCCCTGGTGCGACAGATGCGCGAGCTGGGCGAACGCATGAGCGAACTCGAGGCGCGCACCGCCGAAGTCGACGAGCGCGTGCGTGCCGCCCTGCTCGAGATTCCGAACCTGCCCACCGAGCAGGTGCCGCCGGGCGGCCAGGAGTGCAACGTGGTCGTGCGCGAGTGGGGTGAGACGCCCGCCTTCGACTTCGCGCCACGCCCGCACTGGGATCTCGCGGACATGCTCGGTCTCCTGGATCTGCCGCGGGCGACACGCATCACCGGATCGGGGTTCCCCTTGTTCACGGGGCGAGGCGCCCGTCTCGAGCGGGCGCTCATCCAGATGATGCTCGATCTGCACACGGAGGAGCACGGCTATACGGAGCTGTCGCCGCCGTTCCTGGTCAACGCAGCGTCCGCACTCGGAACGGGGCACCTGCCCAAGTTCGGCGACGACATGTACCACATTCCGGGCGACGACCTCTACCTCGTGCCGACGGCGGAGGTGCCGGTCACCAACCTCTACGCCGGGGAAATTCTCGCGCCCGAGGCGCTGCCCGCACATTTCGTCGCGTACACGCCGTGCTTCCGCCGTGAGGCCGGCGCCCATGGCAAGGACACGCGTGGCATCCTGCGCGTGCACCAGTTCGACAAGGTCGAGCTGGTCCGGTTCGAGAGGCCGGAAGATGGTCCCGCAGCGCTGGAACAGCTCACGGCCCATGCGGAGACCGTGCTGCGCCGCCTCGGTCTCCGCTACCGCGTGCTGCTGCTGGCTGGCGGTGACCTCGGCTTCGCCAACGCGCAGACGTATGATCTCGAGGTATGGGCGCCCGGCGTCGACCGCTGGCTGGAAGTCTCCAGCTGTTCGCTGTATCACGACTACCAGGCTCGCCGCGCCAACATCCGCTACCGGCCCACCGGCGGCGCGAAGCCCGAGTACGTGAGCACGCTCAACGGGTCGGGGCTGGCCCTGCCGCGCACGATGATCGCCGTCCTCGAGGCGTACCAGCAGCCGGATGGGACCGTGATGCTGCCGGAGCCGCTCGCGAAGTACTACGGCGCCGACCGCATCGCGGTCTGACGCGGAGCGGGAAATGTCCCGGCGCGCCTGGCCCGTCTTCCTCACGATTGCCGCCGCGCTCGTCTTCATCTCCTACCTCGCCTACACGCAGGTGCTGTTCGCGGAGATCAAGGCGCAGACGGAGATGACGACGCGCATCTACGCGCTCGTGCAGCGGGGTGTCCTGGCCGATCCGGATTCGAACGACGAGCTGGCCGCGCTCGTCGAGATCCAGGATCTGCTGACTGATCGGCACGTCCCGATGGTCTACTTCAACAATGCGGGCGAAGTCGTGGCGGCAGCCAGTCAGCCGGAGGACTGGGATGTCGGGACCGAGGACGGCAGGGCTGCGCTCGCGGCCTGGGCAGCGGAGCTCGAGGCACGCAATCCTGCGAACAAGGTCGTCGTGCCCTGGGGCGGGACGATGGTCTTCGGCGATCCTCCGCTGCTGCGCTGGCTGCGCTGGGTTCCGTGGCTGCAGGTGCTGGCCGGCCTCGTGCTGCTGGCCGTCGCGTTCGCCGTGATCCGCGCGGAGGCGCGCGCGGAGCGGGAGCGCCTGTGGGCTGCCATGGCGCGCGAGCTGGCGCACCAGATGGGCACGCCGTTGTCGTCGCTCGCCGGCTGGATCGAGGTCCTGTCCCTGCCGCACGCCGAGCGGGAGACCATGGCCACGGACCAGCACATCGCCCAGGTCATCGCCGCCGACGTGGACCGGCTCGAACGTGTATCGCGGCGCTTCGAGATGATCGGCAAGCCGCAGATCCTCGACGACGTGCGTGTGCAGGACATCGTGGGCGAACTCGAGAGCTACTTCAGGCCCCGCCTGCCGAAGTTCGGTCCGGGCATCACGCTGCGCACGCGCGTGGCGAGGAGCACGCCGGGCGTCCGCGCCAACCGCGTCCTGCTGGCGTGGGCGCTGGAGAACGTCGTCAAGAACGCCGTGGACGCACTCGGTGGTCGCGGCGGTCACATCCTGATCGTGGCTCACCCGGGCGCGAACGGCAAGGTCCACGTCCACATCGCCGATGACGGGCCGGGCATCCCGGCCGCGCTCAGCAGCCGGATCTTCGAGCCGGGCGTCAGCAGCAAACCGGGCGGATGGGGCGTCGGCCTGTCCCTGACCCGCCGCATAGTGCACGATCTGCACAGGGGCCGTGTCGCGGCGCGTGCCCGCCGGAGTGGCGGCACCGTCTTCGACATCGTGCTGCCGGCGCATGCGGACGCCACGACGGACCGACAGCGGGGCGCGCCCGCGTGAGGCAGGAACCCGCCATCGGCGCGTCACCGCTCGAGCGGCTCAATCCGGAGCAGCGCGCGGCGGTCGAGCACGTCGAGGGCCCGATCCTCGTTCTGGCCGGCGCCGGATCCGGCAAGACGCGCGTGCTCACCACGCGCATCGCCCACCTCGTCGACGAGCACGGCGTCGATCCGTCCTCGATCCTGGCCGTGACCTTCACGAACAAGGCGGCCGGCGAGATGCGCGACCGCGTGTACCGGCAGCTGGGCGCGGAGCCGACCGGCATGTGGATCGGTACCTTTCACGCGATCGGGGCCCGACTGCTGCGCCGCCATGCGGCCGCGCTGGGCTGGTCGTCCAACTTCTCGATCGTCGACGCGGACCAGGCGCTGCGTCAGACGAAGCGGACGATGCAGGGCCTGAACATCTCGGAGAAACGGTGGAACGCACAGGCCGTGCGAGGCGCGATCTCGAGCGCCAAGAACAGCATGGTCCTGCCCGCCGAGTACGAAGCGCTCGCGGCCGATCCGTTCGCCAATGTCGTCGCCGATGTATACCCGGCCTACCAGGCTGCGCTGAAGGAGCAGAACGCCTTCGATTTCGATGACCTTCTGGTGATGCCTGTCCGCCTGTTCGAAGACCATCCGCCCATGCTGGTGCGCTACCAGCGCCGCTTCCGGTTCGTGCTCGTGGATGAGTACCAGGACACGAACCACGCGCAGTACCGGTTGCTCCAGCTGATGTGCATGGAGCACGCCAACCTGATGGTCGTGGGCGATGATGACCAGTCGATCTATGGCTGGCGAGGCGCAGACATTCGCAACATCCTCGATTTCGAGAAGGACTTTCCCGGCGCCACGCTGGTCCGTCTGGAACGGAACTACCGGTCCACCGGCAATGTCCTGGCCGCCGCCAACCACATCATTGCAGAGAACGTGCGCCGCAAGGGCAAGACGCTGCGCACCGACGCCGGGCCCGGCGACAGGCTCGGCCTGGTCGAGGCCGTCGACGAACAGGACGAGGCGGACTGGGTGGCCACTGAAGTGGAAGCGGTGCGGGAGCGCGGCGGAACACTGCGGGACACCGTCGTGCTCTACAGGACCAACGCCCAGTCGCGCGCGTTCGAGGAGGCGTTCCGGCGCCACGACCTGGCCTACCAGATCGTCGGCGGCACGCGCTTCTACGAGCGGCGCGAGATCATGGACGTGCTGGCGTACCTGCGGCTCGTCTCGAATCCGAAGGACGGCGGCGCCTTCGACCGCATCGTGAACTGGCCTCGCCGCGGCATCGGCGATCGCTCCAGGTCCGTGCTCGTCGACTGGGCAACCGCGCAGGGCTGTACACCGCTCGAGGCTGCCGCCCGCGCCGATGCCTGCCCCGACTTGCGCGGCGGTGCGATCGGATCGCTCATGGCATTCGCCGAGCTGATCCAGCGGTACGGTGCACTGGCCGGGCGACTGCCTGTCGGAGAGCTCGTCGAACGGCTCATCGAGGAAGTCGGTGTGGCGGACGCGCTGCGCGATGAGGGGCCCGAAGGAGCCGAACGTCTGGAGAACGTGCGCGAGCTCGTCGCCGGCGCGCACGAATTCGACGAGCGCGACGTGACGGCCGACGCGGAGGAGGACGACGAAGACAGCGTGCTCACGCCGCTGGACCTGTTTCTGCAGAAAGTCTCGCTGCTCACGGATGTCGACCGCCACGACGCAGGCGCCGATGCGGTCACGCTGATGACCGTCCACAACGCGAAGGGACTCGAGTTCAACGTGGTCGTGGTGAGCGGCCTCGAGGACGGCCTCTTCCCGCTGGCGCGCGCGTTCGATGAGCCGGACGCGCTCGAGGAGGAACGCCGCCTCCTGTACGTCGCCGTGACGCGCGCCCGGCACAAGGTCTGGCTGACGTGGGCGCGCACGCGCCGCCGTGCGGGCGAGGTCGTGAGCGGCATCCGGTCCAGCTTCCTGCGTCCGCTGCCGGCGTCCCTGCTCGAGGAGCGCGTGACGCCCCGGCTCGAGCGACTGCGCCGGACCTGGGATCTGCCCGACCGGCCACGGCGCAGCGATCGGCTGCGTGCCGGACGCGCCAGCGCTCCCTCGGCGCGCAGTCCGTTCGAGGGCGACGATGGGTCGGGCGTCTACATCGACTACGAACACGCCCAGGATGTGCCGCGTTTCGTCAAGGGCGAGCGTGTGCGCCACCCGCAGTTCGGCCGCGGCACCATTCGTGAACTGAGCGGCTTCGGCATGGACATCAAAGCCACGATCGACTTCGATGGGATCGGCAGGAAGAAGGTGATGCTGCGCTTCGCCAACCTGCAGAAGGAGCTGTAGCCGGTGGACGTGGATCGCGAGGACGTACGCAGGATCGCCGAGCTGGCACGGCTCGATCTGGATGCGGCGGAGATCGAACTGTTCACTGCGCAGCTGCGTTCCATCCTCACGCACGTGGAACATCTCGGCACGGCTGCTGCGGAGGACGCGCCGGACACCGAACGGTCCGGCCCGGCCGCACCGCCCCGATCCGATGAGCCGGGTGCCGATCCGTTGCAGGGGCCACCGGCCGCGTTTGCGGTTGCCTGGCTCGATGGCTTCTTCACGATCCCTCGCCTTGCCGCCATGGATCAGGGCGACGACGAGTCGGCGGCATGAGCGCACTGCACACGCGCGCACTCGAGGAAATCGCGCGCAGCGCCGGACACGCGGCGGACGGCGCCGGCGCCACCGTTCGGTCCGCACTGGCTGCGATCCGGGCCAGCCGGACCGGGCCGGACGATCTCAACGCCTTCCTTACGCTGGACGACGCCGGCGCTGCGGCCGTTGCCGAGGCCGTCGATCGTGCGGTGGCCGGCGGATCCGCAGCGGGCCCGCTGGCAGGTGTGCCTGTCGCCATCAAGGACAACATCTGCACGCGCGACATGCCGACGACGTGCGGATCGCGCATTCTGGAAGGGTACGTGTCGCCCTTCGAGGCCACGGCCGTGCGACATCTGCGAGCCGCTGGCGCTGTGCTCGTCGGAAAGACGAACATGGATGAGTTCGCCATGGGCTCGTCCACCGAGAACTCGGCGTACGGGCCGGTGCGCAACCCGCATGACACAACACGCGTTCCGGGTGGTTCGTCGGGCGGATCGGCGGCTGCCGTCGCGGCCGGACTCGTGCCGGCGGCGCTGGGCTCGGACACCGGCGGATCCGTGCGCCAGCCGGCGGCGCTGTGCGGCGTGGTCGGCCTCAAACCCACGTGGGGACGGGTCAGCCGCTACGGGCTCGTCGCATTCGGCTCATCGCTCGATCAGATCGGCACGTTCGGGAAGACGGTCCGTGACGCGGCCCTGCTGTGCGAGGTGATCGCCGGGAACGATCCGCGCGACGCGACGTGCGTCGATCTGCCTGTGCCCGCACTCACCCATGCGTCCACCATGGGCGCGGCCGGTCTCACGGTCGGGCTGCCGCGCGAGTATTTCGGCGACGGGCTGGATCCGGACGTGCGCGCGCGCTGCACCGCCGCCATCGAGGCGCTGCGGGAACAGGGTGTGAACTGTCGAGAGGTATCGCTGCCGCACACGGCGTGGGCGATCCCGGCGTACTACGTGATCGCACCAGCGGAGGCCTCCAGCAACCTGGCACGCTACGATGGTGTCCGTTACGGCCTGCGCGATGAGCGGGCAGAGACGGCGCGGGACGTCTACACACGATCGCGGTCGGCCGGCTTCGGCGCCGAAGTCAAGCGGCGCATCATGCTGGGAACGTTCGCGCTCTCCGCCGGCTATCACGATCAGTTCTACGGTCAGGCGCAGCGCGTACGCGCACGCATCCGCGCGGATTTCCGGAGCCTCTTCGACGCGGGTGTGGACGCGATCTTCACGCCGACAACACCCGCCCCGGCGTTTCGACTGGGCGAGAAGACGCTGGACCCGGTGCAGATGTACCTCTCGGACGTCTACACGGTGACCGCCAACCTGGCCGGGTTGCCCGCCGTGTCCGTGCCCATCGGCACGGTGCGGGGGCTGCCCGTGGGCGGGCAGGTGATGGCCGATCACTGGCGCGAGGACACGGTGGTGCGCGTCGCCGCCGCGCTGGAGCGGGCGCTTTCGCCATGACGACACCCGACGCCCGCCGCTGGGAGCCCGTCATCGGCCTCGAGATCCACGTGCAGCTGCGTACGCGCACGAAGCTGTTCTGCCGCGACATCGCGGAGTTCGGCGCCGAGCCCAATACGCACGTCTGTCCGGTCTGCCTCGGTCTGCCCGGCGCGCTGCCTGTCCTCAACGACGCGGCCGTCGAGATGGGTCTGCGCGCGGCGCTCGGCCTGGCCTGCCGGATCCGGACCGTGAGCGTCTTCGCACGCAAGAACTACTTCTATCCGGACCTGCCGAAAGGCTACCAGATCACGCAGTTCGAGGCGCCGCTCGCGGAGTCCGGCGCGCTGGACGCGGCCGCGGCCGACGGTGTCCTGCAGCCCGTACGGATCCGCCGCATTCATCTCGAGGAGGACGCAGGCAAGTCGATCCACGACCGCTTCGCCGGGCGCACCGCCGTCGACCTCAACCGGGCCGGCGTGCCGCTCATCGAGATCGTCACCGATCCCGATCTGCGCTCGCCTGCGCATGCGCGCGATTTCCTCGGCCGCCTCAAGCTGACGCTCCAGTACCTGGACGTGAGCGACTGTGACATGGAGAAGGGCAGCCTGCGTGTGGATGCCAATGTGTCCGTGCGCCCGGCCGGGGTAGCGCGGCTGGGGACCAAGACGGAGATCAAGAACATGAACTCGTTCGCCAACGTCGAACAGGCCATCACGTTCGAGATCGACCGGCAGATCCGCCAGCTCGAGTCGGGGCAGGACGTCGTGCACGAAACGCTCCTCTGGGACGCGGGCCGGGGCGAGGCCAGACCCATGCGCTCCAAGGAGGAATCACACGATTACCGCTACTTCCCGGAGCCGGATCTGCCGCCGCTCGTCGTTTCCGCCGAACGCATCGAGCGCGTGCGCGCCGGGCTGCCCGAACTGCCCGCCGAGCGGGCACGGCGTTTCTGCGAGGCCTGGGGTCTGCCCGAGTACGACGCGGGCGTGCTCACCGCGAGCATCGAGCTGGCGGATTACTTCGAGGCTGTCGCACAGGCTAGCGCGGATGCGAAGGCGGCGAGCAACTGGGTCATGACCGACGTGCTCGGCTGGCTCAATCAGCGCAGCCTCGAGGTGCGCGACTTTCCCGTGGATGCGGGTCGCCTGGCCGGCCTGATCGGTCTCGTCGGCTCCGGGGAGATCTCGAGCTCCATCGCCCGCCGCGTGTTCGCGCGCATGACCGAGGGTCCGGAGCAGGCCGCGGCCATCGTCGAGGCCGAGGGCTGGACCCAGATCCGCGACGATGCGCAGATCGCCGCCTGGGTCGATGAAGTCTTTGCCGCCCACCCCGACGAAGTTGCGCGCCTGCGCGATGGGGAAGAGAAGCTGCTTCCGTTCCTGATGGGTCAGGTCATGAAGCGATCGCGCGGCAAGGCGGACCCCCGGCTCGCGACCGAAGTCATCCGCGAGCGGCTGGGATGAAGCAGACGCCACACGCGGGCGCAGCCGCGTGACGGCGCGGGCCGGCTTCAGGTGGAGGCCGACAGCGCGGATCGCTGGGCCCAGTAGCCCAGCGACACGTCGGGCAGGGGAAAGAAATCGTCCGCCAGGGTCTGCGGCACACCCGGTTTGGCAAAATTGCCCTCGCGGATCGCGAGGCGCCGGACCTTCTTGGCCAGGCCCAGGTTGAACGCTCCAGTCGGGTCGAGGGCTGCGGCGTGGGAGGCGCGCCTGCGCAGCAGGTAATCCACGACGAAGTCGAAGGACAGACCGACGTACGTCTGCACGAGCGCATCGGAGAGGTCCCACCGCGAACTTTCCCGTACACGCGCAAACGCCGCCCGCCAGCGATCGTTGTCCTGAACCCGGATCATGCCGCGGAAGATCCGGCGGTTCGTCTCGAAGGAAAAGATCGTGCCGCTCAGCACCTGGTCGAACAACTGGTCCGCTTCCGTGTGGTCGTAGCCCATGACGACATCCCGGGCCGTCGCGGCGTACGGGTCACCCAGCTGCACGTCCAGCCGGTGCTCCCAGTAACCGTGGCCCAGTGCTTTCGTACTGCTCGTCAGCAGCAGCTGGCGCGGGACGAAGAAGTTGTGGGCGATCGTGTCCGCTGCGAGGTGACTGAGGTAGCCCCAGGCCACCGCGCGCAGCCGATCGTTGGACGCGCTGGCCAGAATCTCCTCACCGACGTGCCAGAAATGGCAGTGCCTTCCGGCCGGAACGTATTTCTTGGCGAACGAGATGTCGGCCGCGACGGAACCGTACAGGAAGCTCTGCGGATGTGCGCGCAACAGGCTCAGCAGTCCGGCCGGGAGGAGGGCGGCGTCCAGCAGGTGCGTGCCGATGAAGACGTGTGTGGCGGGGCCGAACGCCCAGGCCTGGGCCGGCAGGACCACGAGGAGCAGGACGGCGCAGCCGAGGACCGCCGCGGCGCGGCGCGCCGCGCGGCGGCTCACCACCGGTCCCGGGCCGCCTCGAGCATGGCACGCATGCGTGCACCCGCACCACTTCGGCGCCGGGATCGCCGCAGGCGGCGCACCATGCGGACCAGTTCGCGCTTGTGATCTTCGACGTCCGCGCGCAGCAGCAGCGTCGCGCCAACACCCAGTGCGGTCCCGATCAGGAACGCCGCGGCGACGTCCGTGGATTCTCTCAGGCTCACGCGCTCTCCTCGTCATCTTCCGGTTCACGTGGCGCAGGTGCCCGCCTTGGCGTACCCGAGCCGCGCAGCAGCGCGGCCGTAGTGTGGAACCCGCGCGCCGTGGCCGCCGAGTCGAGCAGCACTTCCTCCGCCTCCGCGCGCACGATATCGAGCACGGCGGCGAATTCGCGCACCCTGGTCCTGCCGGCGTCTCCGGCATCCTTGAGCGACCGGTTGAGGTCGTCGATGGTCGACACCAGGTCGCTTACACCACGCCGGACGTGGCTGGTCACACCGCGCGCGTCCACGGCCAGGCGGCTGACGTTGTCGATGAGCGGTTCCGCACGAGGGCCGAGTCGGGCGACCTGGTGCTCGACCGCCCGCACGGCCCGCGCCACGTAGCGCATGATCGTGACGTTCGCGATGACCAGCGCGATGAAGCCCAGGCCCATCACCACGGCCGCGATCGCGAGGACCGTGAGCGCGGTCGAGATCCGTGCGATCGGGTCCGCCAGTTCGGCCGCCGTCTGTACCAGCCCGAGAACCATGGTCACGTTCAGCGCGTCTCCTGGTCCTGTCTGTGCGAGCGGATGTTGCACGCGGAAGGTGGTGCCCCCGTGGCGCGGGATCGCGCGCGATCACCCGGGCCCCGGCCGGAGCCTCAGGACGTTAGGCACGAGGACGGGAAGCGTCAAGCACGCTTCTCCAAGTGGGAACGTCATTTGACGTGTTTCTCGGCCGCCCGGTAACTTGCGGTCCGCTGCCGATCGCGCAGCTGCGAACCCCCGGGAAACGGAGCCCGATGCCCGCGTTTCTTGTCGAAGGAGGCATCCCGCTGAGCGGCACGATCCGGCCGGCGGGAAACAAGAATGCGGCGCTTCCGGCCATCGCCGCCGCCCTGCTGACCGCCGACGAGGTCGTGCTCGAGAACGTGCCCGACATCGGGGACGTGCGCACGCTCATCGAGCTGCTCCGCCAGCTCGGCACGGACGTGGAACGGCGCGGTCCGGGGATCATTTCCCTGCGCGCCGCCCAACTGCGCAGTGCCGATGTCGACCCCCGCCTCGCCGCGCACGTTCGTGCTTCGATCCTCCTGGCCGGCCCGCTCCTGGCGCGGCTGGGCCGGGTCGTCCTGCCTCCGCCGGGCGGCGACGTGATCGGCCGCCGGCGAGTGGACACACACCTGCTCGCCCTCGGCCGCCTGGGCGCGCGCGTCGAGACGGGTCCGCCTTACCGGCTCGAGGCGGACCGCCTGCGCGGCGCCAGCATCTTCCTCGACGAACCCAGCGTCACCGCCACGGAAAACGCGGTCATGGCCGCCGTCCTGGCGGACGGCCGCACAGTCATCCGCAACGCTGCGGCCGAACCGCACGTACAGGATCTGTGTCACCTGCTCACGGCCATGGGCGCATCGATCCGCGGCATCGGAACGCACGTGCTGGACATCGAAGGCGTGCCGGAACTGCACGGCTGCCGGTTCAGGCTGAGCAGCGATCACATCGAAGTCGGGTCTTTCATCGGACTGGCGGCCGTGACCGGAGGCGCGCTGACCATCGAGGACGCCGCAGTCGAGCACCTGGACTCCACCCTGCTCGCGTTCGAGCGGCTCGGTATCCGCTGCGAGATCCGCGGCCGGGACCTGCACGTGCCGGCCGAGCAGGCGATGGAGATCGGTACCGACATCGGTGGACACATCCCGAAGATCGACGACGGGCCCTGGCCCGCCTTTCCGGCGGACCTCACGTCGATCGCGCTCGTCGTCGCCACGCAGTGCCGGGGCACGATCCTGATCTTCGAGAAGATGTTCGAATCGCGCATGTTCTTCGTCGATAAAGTCATCGGCATGGGCGCCCAGATCGTGCTGTGCGATCCGCACCGCGCCGTGGTCGTGGGCCCGGCCGACCTGCGCGGCGGCACGGTGGAGAGCCCCGACATCCGCGCCGGCATGGCGCTGCTCATCGCGGCGCTCTGCGCCCGCGGCCGGAGCCGGATCCAGAACGTCGGGCAGATCGAACGGGGGTACGAGAGGATCGATGCGCGGCTGCGGGCGCTGGGCGCCCGCATCGAACGCATCGATGGACAAGCGGAGGAGCGGGCATGAGCCAGGATGGGCGGGATGCGAGCAGCGGCCGGGAGGGCTTCCGCGAAGGTGTCCGGTCCGTCACGGGCCTTCTGGGCGCGCTCAAGGACGCACTCGAAGCGAGCTTCGACGACCTGCGCGGCGACGACGCGCCCTCAGCCGATCGCCCGGCCGATGCTACGGCGCACGCGTTCAGGAAGGCCCAGGAGGCGGCCGAGAGTGTGCGCGAGCGTTTCGACTTCGTTTCCCGCAGGGAGTTCGACGCGCTCCAGCGGGAGGTCGAGCAGCTGCGGGCGCGATTGGACCGGGCCTGCGTCCCGGACACGCCTGGCCCTGCGGCGGCCCCCGCCGGCGATGAGGGTCCGCCGGAGACCCGCTCCGGGGAGGCCTGATCGGGTCGGCCGGCGCGGTCCGTCCGGGCGGCCCCGCCGGAAGGCCCGATCCGGGCCTGTGCGGCAGCTGCACGCATGCCCGTGCCACGGCCAACCGGCGCGGCTCCGTCTTTCTGCTGTGTGGCCGTTCCCGGACCGATGCGCGCTTCGCCCGGTACCCGCGCCTGCCCGTCCACGTCTGCCCCGGCTTCCAGCCGGCACGGCAGGAAGCCGATCCGGACCAGCCGGATCCTTCCGCCGGCCCCTTACACCAAGGAGACGAAAGCCATGGATGAAGCCCTGTACACGTCACGCTCTCTCGTCGAGATCGTGCGCGGCACGCACCGGACAGCCCGCCTCGCCGCGGGCGGCTCCTTCGAGACCGGCGTGCATGGTCCGATCAAAGCGCATTTCAAGCTCCATGACGAGCCGGATCTGCCGCTGCCGGTGGACTACGTGGTGGCGGCTACCGGCGCCTGAATGCTGGGGACCCTCAACGGCGCGCTGGCAGCGCGCGAGATCCGCCTGGACCCCGCCGACCTGCGCGCGGAGGTTTCGGGCACCAACGAGGTCGTGGACGGGATCATTCGCCTGACCCGGATCCACGTGCACTACACGCTTCGCATCCCCGCGGGCGCGCGCGAACGGGTCGACCGGGCCCTGGCCCGGCACCGGGAGAAATGCCCGACGGCGCGCAGCCTGGAGCCCGCCGTGGCCGTCGAATGGACGGCCGCGATCGAGCAAACCGACTGAGCCCTCGGGTTGCACAAACGTCGCCTGATCGTTAGGTTTAGGCGATTGACGACCGGAAGGCCGGCCGTGGAAGTGGGGGACGCACCCCCACTTTTTTTATCGATACGAGATGTCGGAAGACGCGCTCCATCGGGACCTGGAAACCCGGGTCGAAGCGCTCGGTTTCGAGCTGGTCGAAGTCGAGCAGGCCGGCTCGCGCGGCCGACCGATCCTGCGGCTCAGGATCGACCGGCCAAACGCGCAGCCGGGGAAAGGCGTCACGCTTGAGGAGTGCTCGCACGTGAACCGTGCCCTCCAGGCGTTTCTGGACGAGGATGCGCGGCTGGGCGAGCGCTACGTGCTCGAAGTCTCGTCCCCCGGGGTCGAGCGGCCGCTGGTCCGGCGCGCCGATTTCGAGCGCTTCACCGGCCACGAGGTCGCGTTGCGCGGCCACGAAGCCCTCGATGGCGGCGAGAAACGCCTGGAGGGCGTGCTGGAAGGCATGACGGACGAGCCCGGAGTCGAGCGGGTCCGTTTGCGTCTGGGTGACGGGCGCCTCGTGGAGGTGCCCCGCGACCGGATCGCACGGGCCCATCTCGTCTTCCGCTGGCCCGGCGGACGCGGATAGCTCCGCCGCCAACGCGAGAGGAACGCGATGCAGGTGCTGGCAGCGTTTCGCGAAATGATCGCGAACAAGAACCTGTCCCGTGAGGACGTCTATGATCTCATCAAGGATGGGATCATGGCCGCGCTCGCGCGTCGGTTCGGCCCCAACGTCTCCGCCGAAGTCGAGATCGACGAGGACGCCAGCGATATCCGGATCACCGTCCTCAAGGAAGTCGTCGCCGAGGTCGAGGATCCGTCCCGCGAGATCTCGCTCGAAGAGGCGCGCTGGGACGACCCCGATTTCGAGGTCGGCGACGTGCTGGAGATCCCCGTCGACTTCAAGACCTTCGGCCGCAACGCCGTCATGGCTGCCAAGCAGCGGATCATCCAGCGTGTCCGCGAAGGCGAGCGCGACAAGATCCGTGAGGAATTCGCCGGCAGGGTCGGCGATCTCCTCAGCGGCGAGGTGCAGCAGGTCGAACGCGGCAAGATCGTCGTCATGCTCAACATGGCGAGGGACGCCGAGGCCGTGATCCCGTGGAAGGAGCAGAATCCGCGCGAACGGTTCCGCCAGGGCGAGCCGATCCGCGCCGTGCTCAAGCGCGTCGAGGAAACCCCCAAGGGACCGCGGCTCCTCCTCTCCAGGGCGGACCCGCTCTTCGTCGAAGCCCTGTTCCGGCTCGAGGTCCCGGAAGTCTATCAGGGCATCGTCGAAGTGAAGGGCATCGCCCGCGAAGTCGGAGGCCGGACCAAGGTCGCGGTGTTCTCCCGCGATGACTCCATCGATCCGGTCGGCGCCTGCGTCGGGCTGAAAGGCTCACGCGTTCAGGCCGTCGTCAGCGAACTCGGCGGCGAGCGCATCGACATCGTGCCCTGGCACCCCGATCCCGAGGTCTTCGCGCGGCGCGCGCTGGCCCCGGCCAGAGTCGCCAAGGTGCTCAGCGATTCGCCTCGCCGGGTCATCACCGCCATCGTCGACGAGGACCAGCTCTCGCTCGCCATCGGCCGCAACGGTCAGAACGTTCGTCTCGCCAGTCAGCTCATCGGCTGGCAGATCGACCTCTACGGAAGCCGCGAGTGGCTCGAGCGCGGCGCCGATGCCGCGCTCTTCGGCGCGCCCGAACCGGAATACGAGGTCGCCGACTTCCCGCTGCGCGAACTCGACCTGCCGCTCGGTACACTGGCGGCTCTGGAAACGGCTGGGTATACTAGCTTTCTGGATATCATCGACCTCGAAAAGGAAGACCTGCTCCAGGTTCCCAGCCTCGGCGCGGAACAGGCGGAAGGCGTGCTCCGGCTCATCGAGTCGCTCACCGTCGATGATGCCGGCGCAGAAGATGCCACGGCCGGGGCAACCGAAGCCGAAGTCGCGGAAGCACGGCAGCTGGCCGCGGACATCCTCGGCGTCGGGGGTAATGGAGGGAGCGAAGCCGGAAGCGGAGCTGCGTCCGATCCGGACGGCGGCGCGGGTGAGGCCGGCGAGCGCTGAGCCATGGGCCCGGCGCCGCGCAGCCCGGACACGGAAGCGCTCGCGCTGATCGGCATCGCCGCGCGCGCGGGCGCAATCGTCTTCGGGACGCAGCGCGTGCGCGAGGCGTCGCGCGACGGGCTGCTGCACCTCGCGATCATTGCGACGGATGCGGCGGCGAACAGCGTCGATCGGGTCGTACCTGCGTTGCAGGCCCGGGGCGTCCCGGTCGCGGCCGCTTTCGACCGCGATCGTCTGGGTGCCGCGATCGGGCGCGCCCCCGTGAGCGCGATCGGTGTGACCGATGGAAATCTGGCCCGGCGCCTGAACGGCATGCTGGACCAGGGCAGTGAGATCGAGCCGCGTCGGCGGCGTGACGGAAGGTGAAGCAGCAGACATGCGTGTCAGAGAAGCCGCCAAGGAATTCAAGATCGAAGGGGAGAAGCTGCTTCAGCTGCTCCACGCGATGGGCGTGCGTGTCACGACCCAGGCTTCGCGCGTCGACGATGATGTGATTGCCAAGCTGCGCGCCCGGTTCGAGCGGGAGCGCCGTGCCGGCCATGGCGGTATCGCGGAGTCCTTCGAGACCGTCATGGAGGACACGATCACGTCGGGCCCGCGCCGTCGCCGGCGCCGGAAGGCGGACATCGAGGCGGCAGAGGAAGAAGCCGCCGCGGCCGCCGAGGCGGCGGAGACCGCCGAAGCGGAGCCGGAGGTCGACGAGGAGCAGGCGCCGGTCGAGATCGCCGCCGAGGCCGCCGTCGAGGAGGCCGAGGAAGCCGGGGTCGAGGAGTTTGAGGCGCCGGTCGAAGAGGTGATCGAGGAGGTCGCCGCGATCGAGGCCGAGGCCGGACCGGGCGTCGAGGACGAGGTGGAAGAAGCGGCCGATCCGGAAGCCGCTCAGCCGCGCACGGCCACCCCCGAGCAGCGACCGAGATTGCGCCGCGCAGCCGAGGTGCTGGGACGGTTCCCCCCGCGCCCGTCGGCCCCGGCGACGCCGGCCCCGGCAGCGAGCGCCGCGCCGACCGGGCAGGTCCGGATCCAGGCGGAGGGCTTCACCAGCGATGGCCGGCGCAAGAAGGACAAGCGCAAGAAGAAGGCGCGCTGGGTCGATCAGGATGCGGTGCAGTCGAACGTGGCGCGCGTCATGTCCGAGCTGCGCACCGGCGGGAAGAAGCGCCGCCAGCGCCGCGAGGAAGCACCCAGCCGCGTCGAGATCGAGGCGGAGCGTCAACGCCGCGCGGAGGAAGAAGCGACCACCGTCCGCGTGAACGAGTTCCTCACGGTTGCCGAGATCGCCGAGCTCATCAACGTGAACCCCACGGCCATCGTGGGCAGCGCGTTCAAGAACCTCGGCCTCATGGTCACGATCAATCAGCGCCTCGATTTCGACCAGATCGAGCTGCTGCTGGATGAATTCGGGTTCCGGGCCGTGCGCGAGCAGGAATACGCGGCCGACCTGGTGGAGGCAGAGGAGGAGGACGCGCTCGAGGACCTCGAGCCGCGTCCGCCGATCGTCACCGTGATGGGCCACGTCGACCACGGCAAGACGTCGCTGCTCGACTACATCCGCAAGACGAATGTGATCGCCGGCGAGTCGGGCGGGATCACGCAGCACATCGGCGCCTACCACGTGGAGCTGGCGGACAAGCGGTCCATCACCTTCCTGGACACGCCGGGCCACGCCGCCTTCACGGCCATGCGTGCGCGCGGTGCCGAGCTCACGGACATCGTCATCCTGGTCGTGGCCGCCGACGACTCGGTCATGCCGCAGACCATCGAGGCCATCAGCCACGCCCGCAACGCGGGCGTGCCGCTGGTTGTGGCCATCAACAAGGTCGATCTGCCCGGCGCGGATGCGGCGCGCATTCAGCAGGATCTCTTGAAGCACGAGGTCGTGGTCGAGGAGTTCGGAGGCCAGGTGCTCAGCGTGGCTGTGAGCGCGAAGAAGGGCACCGGCATGGATGATCTGCTCGAGAAGGTTCTGCTGCAGGCGGAACTGCTCGAGGTGAAGGCCAATCCGAACCGCGAAGCGCACGGCACTGTCGTGGAGGCCCAGCTCGACGTCGGCAAGGGTCCGGTCGCGACGGTCCTCGTGACGAACGGGACCCTGCGCGTCGGCGATTCGTTCCTGTGCGGCCATTACGACGGCCGCGTGCGGGCACTTCTCGATGAGCGCGGCCGCAACGTCGACGAGGCGGGCCCTGGCGTGCCGGTCCAGCTGCTGGGTCTGCCGGGGGTGCCCCAGGCCGGCGATGCGCTGACCGTCATGGACCCGGTTCGCGCCAGCGAGATCGCCCAGACCCGCCAGCGTCTGGAGCGTGAGAAGCAGCTCCGCATCAAGGGCCGCGGCGTGAAGCTGACCGACATCAGCCGGCTGCTCGCCCGGGGCGAGCAGGCCAGACTGAACCTCATCATCAAGGGCGATGTGGACGGCTCGGTGCAGGCGCTGTCCGACGCTCTGGCGCAGCTGTCCACGTCGGAGGTCCAGGTCGACGTCGTGCACCGTGCCGTCGGGACCATCAATGAGTCAGACGTCCTGCTGGCGGCGACGTCCGGCGCGATCATCATCGGGTTCCACGTCAGGCCCGGCGCGGACACGCGTGCCGTTGCAGCCAGGGAAGGCGTCGACATCCGGCTGTACGACATCATCTACGAGGCGGTCGAGGATGTGCGCGCCGCGCTCGAGGGCATGCTCCAGCCGGAGGAAAAGGAAGTCGTGCTCGGCGAAGCCGAGGTCCGCCAGCTGTTCCGCGTGCCCAGGATCGGCACGGTGGCCGGCTGCTACGTCGTCGATGGCGTGATCGACCGGCGCGGTCGCGTCCGCGTCGTGCGCGACGGCGTGCCGGTCTATGAGGGCGAACTGGCCAGCCTCAAGCGCTTCAAGGATGACGCCCGTGAGGTGCGTGGCGGCTTCGAATGCGGGCTGAGCGTCGCCGGCTACAACGACATCAAGGTGGGCGATCGCATCGAGTGTTACCGCGTCGAGTCCGTCGCGCGCACGCTCGCCCCGACCGGCGGTGGCGAATCCTCCTCCTGACCCGCGAGCGGCCTGGCCATGGTCGTCGGAGTGATCAGCTGGGAACTCGAGGTGTTCGGCTGCCAGTCGCTCAAGGAGAAGCGCCGGGTCGTCAAGAGCCTCAAGGAACGCCTGCACAACCGCTTCAACGTGTCCGTCGCCGAGACCGGGCACCAGGATCTGTGGCAGAGGGCCGAGCTCACCGCGTGCGCCGTCTGTACCGATCGGCGCCTGGCCGACTCCATGCTCGAAAGCGTGGACCGGTTCGTGGTCTCCGATGCGCGTGCCCGCGTGATCCGGGCACAACGCTCCTTCCTGTAAGCTGCGCATGGCCGGCCGTCGCCTCGACCGACTGAACGAACAGATCAAGCGCGAGCTCATGCAGCTCATCATGCGCGACGTCAAGGACCCGCGCGTGACATCGGTCACCATCACGAGCGTGCGTGTCGCCTCCGATCTCGGCCACGCGCGCGTCTTCGTCACGTCCATCGTCCCCGAGGACGAGCGGGACAGCCTGCTTGCCGGGCTGCGGGCCGCCGTGCCCTTCCTGCGCGGGCAGCTCGGCCGCATGCTGCGCGTGCGCCGGGTCCCGGATCTGGAATTCGCGTGGGATGAGACGCTCGAGCGCGCCCAGCGCATCGAGCGCCTGCTCTCTGAAGTCCTGCCGGCGGACACGGACCGCGATCCACCGAGCGACGAAGGACCCGATGGCGGAGCGTGAGCGGGCCGGCGTCCTTCTGGTCGACAAGCCACCCGGTCCGACTTCACACGATGTCGTTCAGCACGCGAGGCGTGTCCTCGGTACGCGGCGCATCGGACACACGGGCACGCTGGATCCGTTCGCATCCGGCCTGCTCGTCCTGTGCGTCGGGCCGGCCACCCGCATCGCCGACCAGCTCAGCGCGCTGCCCAAGCGCTACGAGGCCGCCATGACGCTCGGCGTCGCGACCGCCACCGATGATCCGACGGGCGACGTAGTGGCGACGGCCGACGACTGGCAGACGATTTCGACCGATCGCATCCGCGACGCGCTGCTCGGCCTGCGCGGCGCCATCCTGCAGCGTCCGCCCGTGTACTCCGCCAAGAAGAGCGGCGGCGTCCGCCACTACCGGCTGGCGCGCGAAGGACGGGCGGTCGAACCGGAACCCGTCCCGGTGGTCGTGCACGAGCTCGAGATCACATCGATCCGGCTCCCCATCGTGCGGTTCGTCGTGCGTTGCTCCGCCGGCACGTACATCCGGGCGCTGGCCCGCGACGCGGGTGCAGCGCTCGGCGTGCCGGCGCACCTGAGTACGCTGCGCCGCACCGCGATCGGCGGCCTGGTCGTCACCGACGCTGTGCCGCTGGAACGTCTCACCGAAGCGCCGCTCGCGGCGGACGCCTGGCGGACGCCTCTCGCCGTGCTCGCGCACCTGCCGCGCTTCGACGTCGACGATGGCGCCGCCACAGACCTCGCCCACGGCCGCGCCACGGCCGCGCCGACCGACGCCGCGGACTGCGACAACGCCGTCGCGGCGCATCGCAACCGTCTGCTGGCCCTGGTCGACTGCTCGGACGGCTGGCTGCGGCCACGCAAGGTCTTCCCGTGAAGCCGGACGTGCTGCGACCCGGCCCTCTGGCCTGGCCCGGCGGGCCCGAAGGCACCGTAGTCACCGTCGGTTCCTTCGACGGCGTCCACCGCGGCCACTGGCATCTGCTGCAGACGCTGGAGGCCACGGCCCGCCGGCTGGGGCGGCCCGCGCTCCTGCTCACATTCGATCCGCACCCCCTGGCCATCGTTCGCCCGGACCAGGCTCCGCCGCTGCTGTCGACACCAGCCGAGAAGATCGAGGTGCTCGCGGAGAGCGGCCTCGACTACCTCGTCTTCCTGCGCTTCGATCGCCGCGTTGCGGAGACCCCGCCCGAGCGTTTCGTCGATGAGGTCCTCATCGGCCGCTGCCGCATGAGCCACCTCGTCATCGGCTACGACCATGGCTTCGGCAAAGACCGCAGCGGTGATGCCGAAACGCTGCGCCGGATCGGCGTCGAGCGCGGCTTCGGCGTCGACGTGGTGCCCGCGGTCGGCGGACCGGAAAAGCCCGTCTCCTCCACGTCGATCCGGCGCACGCTGCAGGATGGCGACGTTGCCGCCGCCGCCGCCGGCCTCGGCCGGCCCTACGCCATGCGCGCCACCGTCATCCGCGGCGACGGCCGGGGTCGCAGCCTGGGCTTCCCCACGGCCAACCTGCGCCCCTCCGATCCGCGCAAACTCGTGCCACGCCCGGGGATCTACGCGGTGCGCGCCCAGCTGCCCGGACGCCTGGCGGACGCGGTCCTCCATGTCGGGCCCCGGCCCACGTTCCCGGGCGCCGACCCGACCATCGAACTCCACATCTTCGACTTCGATGAGGACCTGTACGGTCGCGACGTGTCGGTCGCTTTCTGTGCCTTCCTCCGCGACGTCGAGCGGTTCGACACGGTACCCGCCCTCGTCTCGGCCATGACCCGGGACTGCGCGGCGGCCCGTTCGCTGTTCGCCCGGGGGGGCGGAGCTTGCCCGCGCGCCCGGGAAGGCATTAGCTTGTAAGGCTAGTCAACATAAGAAGCTGCGCTTCCCGACCAGCCAACGACTCTCGAGGAGGCCACGCCTGTGGGGTTCGACAAGGAAGCCGTCATCAAGAAGTATCAGCTGCACGACAGCGACCGGGGCAGTGCACCGGTCCAGGTCGCCCTGCTGACCGAGCGCATCAACGGGCTCACCGAGCATTTCCGCGCACACAAGAAGGATCATCACAGTCGCCGCGGCCTCATGATGATGGTGGGCAAGCGGCGTCGCCTGCTGGATTATCTCAAACAGACGGACCTGGACCGGTATCGGCAGCTGATCGAGGACCTGGGCCTGCGCCATTGAGGCGCGTCATGTCCACGCATTGCCAGCAGAAGGGCGTACGCTCGGTGAGCGGCGCTCCTGCCGTCGTACGTTTGCCGGGTTCCCGGCAGGCCAACAGAGAAAAGGAATATGAGACGCATTGAACGGACATTCGCGGGCCGGAAGCTCGTGCTGGAGACGGGCCGGATGGCACGGCAGGCGCATGGCGCATGCCTGGTGCAGTACGGTGACACGGTGGCGCTCGTCACGGCGGTCGCGCAGGACAAGCCGACCTTCCTGCCGTACTTCCCGTTGACGGTCGAGTATCGGGAGCGGAGCTACGCGGCGGGCAAGATCCCCGGCGGGTTCTTCAAGCGGGAGGGGCGGCCCGGTGAGCAGGAGGTGCTGGCCGCGCGGCTCGTCGACCGGCCGATCCGGCCGCTCTTTCCCGACGGGTTCATGAACGAGACGCAGGTGATCATCCACGTGCTGTCTGCGGACCAGGAGAACGACGCCGATGTGCTCACGATCCTGGGCGCGTCGGCATCGCTGTGCATGTCGCCCATCCCGTTCCACACGCCGATCGCCGCCGTGCGCGTGGGTCGCATCCAGGGCAACTGGATCCTGAACCCCACGTTCCAGCAGCTCGAGTTCAGCGATGCGGACGTTGTCGTGGCGGGCACGGAGGACGCGCTGCTGATGGTCGAAGGCGGGGCCGTCGAGGTTTCCGAAGAGGATATCGTCGACGCACTCACGGCCGCGCATGCCGGGATCCGCGAACTGATCGCGTTGCAGAAGGAGTTCCTCGACGGCATCACGGCGCCGGAGATGGCGTGGACACCGCAGCTGCCGGGCGCGGATCTGCGCGCCCGCGTGACGGAGCTGGTGGGGGACCGCGTCAACGCGGCGATGAGCATGGCGGACAAAGCCGAGCGGAACGCGGCGCTGTCCACCGTGCGCACGGAAGTGAAGGCCGCCCTGGCCGAGGCGTTCCCGGACCAGGAGTCGATGATCTCGGAGCTGTTCTACCAGATCGAGAAATCGGCCATGCGCCGGATGATCCTCGACAAGGGCGTGCGTGCGGACGGTCGCGGTCCGGATGACGTGCGGCAGATCACGGGCGAGGTAGCGGTGCTGCCGAGGACGCACGGCTCGGCGCTGTTCACGCGCGGTTCCACGCAGGCGCTGGCGGTCGTGACGCTGGGCACGGCACAGGATGAGCAGCGCATCGACTCGATCGATGTGCCGCGCGAGACGACCAAGTCGTTCATGCTGCACTACAACTTCCCGCCGTTCTCCACGGGCGAAGCCAAGCCGATCCGCGGCACGGGGCGCCGCGAGCAGGGCCACGGCGCGCTGGCGGAGCGGGCGATCCAGCCGCTGCTGCCCCCCTACGACGATTTCCCCTACACGATCCGTGTCGTGTCGGAGGTCCTCGAATCGAACGGGTCCTCTTCGATGGCGTCCGTGTGCGGGGCATCCCTCGCCCTCATGGACGCTGCCGTGCCGCTGCGCGGCGCCTGCGCCGGTGTGGCGATGGGGCTGATCAAGGAAGGCGATGATGTCGCCGTGCTGACCGACATCCTGGGGATGGAGGACGCCCTGGGTGACATGGACTTCAAGGTCGCGGGCACGCGCAAGGGCGTGACGTCCATTCAGATGGACATCAAGATCGAGGGGCTCACCGTGGAACTCCTGCGCGACGCGCTCGAGCGGGCGCGCAAGGGCCGGATGCACATCCTCGACCGGATGGACGAAACGCTGTCCGAGCCGCGCGCCGATCTGTCGACCTGGGCGCCGCGCATCATCACGATCCACATCAACCCCGAAAAGATCGGCGAAGTCATCGGGCCGAAAGGCAAGACGATCCGCGCGATCCAGGATGAGACCGGGGCACAGATCAACGTGGACGATTCCGGGGCGATCACGATCGCGAGCGTCTCCGGTGAGGGCGGTGCGCGGGCCAAGGCGAGGATCGAGGCGATCACGGCCGAACCGGAGATCGGTCTGATCTACGAAGGCGTCGTGAAATCGACGACGGCGTTCGGTGCGTTCGTCGAGATCCTGCCGGGCGTCGAGGGGTTGTGCCACATCTCGGAGCTCGCCCCGGGCCGGACGGAAAAGACCGAGGACGTCGTCCGCAAAGGCGAAGTCGTGCGGGTCAAGCTGCTGTCGATCGACGAGAAGGGACGCAAGCGGCTGTCGCGCAAGGCGGCCCTCGCAGAGGAAGCGGCGTCGGGCGCGGGCACGGAGTGACCGATCGGCACGAACGGGCTGAGCTGCCCGGCGGGCTGGTCGCGCTGACGGAGCGGATGCCTGGAATCCGCTCCGTAGCCGTAGGCGTCTGGGTGAGGGCCGGCTCGGTCCACGAGCGGCCGGAGGAGATGGGCGTCAGTCACCTCCTCGAGCACATGGTGTTCAAGGGGACGGCGCGCCGCAATGCGCGCGATCTGGCGCTGGCGCTGGAACGGCTGGGCGGCTCGCTCGACGCCTACACGACGCGCGAACACACGAGTTATCAGGCGCGCGTTCTGGACGAACACGCCGACACGGCGCTGGATGTGCTGGCCGATCTCGTGCTGGCGCCCCTGCTGCGCCCCGAGGACCTGGCTCTCGAGCGGGAGGTCGTGCTCGAGGAGATCTCGACGGTCGAGGATACGCCGGACGACCAGGTCTTCGATCTGCACGCGGCCCAGGTCTGGGGCGATCACCCCTACGGCTACCCGGTACTCGGCACGCGCGACAGCGTCAGCGGGATGACCACGGAAGCGGTGCGCGAGGCGCACACCCGGGCCTACCGCAGCCCCAACCTGGTGGTGGCGGCCGCCGGGAGCGTGGACCACGCGTGGTTCGTGGATCGCGTCGGGACGCTCTTCGGTGCCGCGCCCGAGGGCGCCGCGAACGGCTCGGTCCCGCCCGTGCGGGCCCGGGCTGCGGAGCGCTGCTCGATCGCACGCGACTCCGCGCAGACGCACATCGTGATGGGCAGCCCGTCGATCCGGCACGCCGATCCGCGCCGCTACGCCATGGTCCTGCTGTCCAGCGCGTTCGGCGGCGGCATGAGCTCGCGCCTGTTCCAGCGCGTCCGGGAGGAACTGGGGCTGGCCTACTCCGTGTTTTCGTACCAGTCGTTCTACGGCGGAGCCGGTGTCGCCGGCGTGTACGTCGGGACGCGGCCCGAGTGGGCCGACCGGGCGGAGTCCGTGTTGCTGGCCGAGCTGGAGGACCTGGCGCAGAACGGTCTGTCGGCCGACGAACTGGCGGACGCCAAGGGCCAGGTCAAGGGACAGCTCGTCCTGTCGCTCGAGTCGCCGGGGGCGCGCCTGCACCGGCTGGCGGGGACGACACTCTTCAACGAACCGTTCCGGACGGTCGAAGAGGTGATGGCGGCGGTCGACGCGGTGACGCTCGACCAGGTCGCGGCGCTCGCGTCCGAGTTCTATGCGCCCGAGCGCCAGCACGTGCTGCGACTGGGTCCGACGGCGGCGACAGACCACAACCCGATTGGATGAGCCCATGATCATCGGCGTACCCAAAGAGATCAAGTCGAATGAGCACCGCGTCGCGCTCGTGCCGGGCGGCGCCGAGGCGCTGGCCGAGGCCGGCCACACGATCCTCGTCGAGCACGGCGCCGGCGACGGCAGCGGGTTTTCCGACGCCGATTACACCGCGGCCGGCGCGCGCATCGTCGACGGCGCGGCGCGGGTCTGGGCCGAAGCGGAAATGATCATGAAGGTCAAGGAGCCGATCGAGCCGGAATGGCCGCACATGCGGCGCGATCAGCAGATCTTCACCTACTTCCACTTCGCGGCATCCGAACCGCTGACGCGCGCCGTGATGGACTCCGGTTGCGTGGCCATCGCGTACGAGACCGTGCAGCTGCCCACGGGCGAACTGCCGCTGCTCACCCCCATGAGCGAGGTGGCGGGACGCATGGCCGTCCACGAGGGCGCGAAGTATCTGGAGCGCTTCTTCGGGGGCCGCGGCATCCTGGTCGGGGGCGTGCCGGGCGTCGAGCCCGCCACGGTCGTGGTCCTGGGTGGCGGGATCGTCGGCACGAACGCCGCCAAGATGGCGGCCGGCCTGGGCGCCAGGGTCGTCCTGCTCGACGTCTCGCTGCACCGGCTGCGCTACCTCTCGGACGTGATGCCCGCCAACGTCACGCTCCTGTATTCCAACCGGTTCAACATCCTGGAGCAGATCGAGAAGGCCGACATCGTGATCGGCGCGGTGCTGCTGCCGGGCGCGAAGGCGCCGCACCTCATCCAGCGCGCCGACCTGAAGCGCATGCGTCCGGGCTCGGTCATCGTCGATGTGGCGGTCGATCAGGGCGGCTGCGTCGAGACGATCCACCCGACCACGCACGACGACCCGATCTACGTGGTCGAGGGCGTGATCCATTACGGCGTGGCGAACATGCCGGGCGCCGTTTCCCGGACGTCGACGCTGGCCCTCACCAACGCCACGTTCCCCTACGCGCTGCGTCTGGCCAACCAGGGCTGGCGCGACGCCTGTCGGGCCGACCGGGCGCTGGCGCTGGGCCTGAACGTCGTGGGCGGCAAGATCACCTACCCCGGCGTCGCGGATGCCTTCGGGCTGCCCTGTTCGCCCGTCGAGCAGGTCCTGTAGGCCCTGCGGTGGATTCCGCCCGCGTCCTCGTGCGACGGCTCGAGCACTACCCGGCTGCCTGGCCGCTGCCGGCCTACGCGACGGCCGGCTCCGCGGCCGTGGACCTGCGCAACGCGGGGCCGGACATCGAGCTCGAACCGCTGGGCCGCCACCTGGTGCCGACCGGCCTCGCCATTGCACTCCCGGAAGGGACCGAGGCGCAGATCCGGCCCCGCTCCGGACTCGCGCTGAAGCGCGGGATCAGCATCGTCAACACACCGTGCACCATCGACAGCGACTATCGCGGCGAGATCCGCATCCCGCTCATCAACCTCGATCGCGAGGTCCAGCGCATCGAGCACGGTGAGCGCATCGCCCAGATGCTGATCGGTGCCGTGATCCGGATCGTCTGGGAGCCCGCGGCAGCGTTGCCGGACACGGCGAGGGGCGCGGGCGGGTTCGGCAGCACGGGCCGATGAAGGCGCTGCGGTCCACGGGCGGTCAGGCACCGATCCGCGCGTTGCCGCCCCTGACGTCGCCCGTTACTTTAAACACTTATTGCATGAACATCACGCGCGGCGGTCGCGCACCCCGCGCCGCGCTCGATCCTCGTCGGGACCGGACAGGTCTCGACGGAGTGAACCCATGGCTCTGAGAAGTTTGTTCGGATCAGGATTACTTCCCGTCAACGACATCGCGGTCGACCTGGGCACCGCCAACACCCTCGTGTACGTGAAGGGCGAGGGCATCGTGCTCAACGAACCGTCCGTGGTCGCGCTGGAGCGGGGCACGGGCCGGCCGAAAGGCATCGGTCTGGAGGCCAAGCGCATGCTGGGCCGCACGCCGGATGGCATCATGGCGGTGCGGCCACTCAAGGACGGCGTGATCGCGGACGTCGATCTGACCGAGATCATGCTGCGCCATTTTCTGCGGCAAGTCACCAGCAAGCGGATGTTCCGGATGAAACCGCGTGTCATCGTGGGCGTCCCATCCGGCATCACCGAACTGGAACGCCGTGCCGTACGACAGAGCGCGACGGTCGCCGGTGCGAAGGAAGTCTACATGGTCGCTGAGCCCATGGCGGCGGCGATCGGCGTCGGCCTGCCGGTGGACACGCCGACCGGCAACATGGTCATCGACATCGGTGGTGGCACGACGGAAATCGCCGTGATCGCACTGAACGGGATCGTGGCGGACACCTCGATCCGCGTCGGTGGCGATGAAGTCGATCTGGCCATCGTCACGTTCCTGCGCAAGAACTACAACCTGCTCATTGGTGAGCCTACGGCGGAGGCAATCAAGATCCAGATCGGCTCCGCATTCAACACGGGCGATGAGCGTGAGATGGATGTGAAGGGCCGCGACCTCGTGAGCGGCATTCCCAAGACGGTCAAGGTGCACTCGCAGGAAATCCGCGAGTGCATCCAGGAGCCGATTCAGCAGATCGTCGACTCCGTGCGGCGTGCGCTCGAGATCACGCCGCCGGAGCTCGCTTCGGACATCGTCGATCGTGGCATCGTCATGACCGGCGGCGGAGCGCTGATCCGAGGGCTCGACGCGCTGCTGCAGCACGAGACGAATCTGCCGATTCACGTCGACGAGGAACCGTTGACGTGTGTAGTGCGGGGTGCCGGTCGCGTGCTGGACGATTTCGAACGGTTCAGGAGCGTACTGATCTCGTGAGGCGGGGCCCGGGTCCGCGCAGGCGACTGCGGCGGTGCCCCGCCCGTTGATTCACCCGAGCAGCGGAGACGGATCGGACCTTGGCGGACTTCGGCAGTTCGCGCAGGGAGCGCCGGCGGGATGCGGCGATAGCGATCAGCGTTCTGCTGCTCGCTTTTTTGCTCCTGTTCCTGCCGCTGCGCTGGACGCGGCCGATCCGGCAGGCGATCCGCGCGACGGTCGTGCGACCGTTCGTCGCGACGCAGGCCTGGGTCGCCGCGCGCCGTGCGGAACGTGAGGACCTCGCCATCGTACGCGCGCAGCGTGACTCGCTCGCTGCCGTAACTGCCGCGCAGGCCGTGCTGGCCGAGGAGAATGCCCGGCTGCGCTCCCTGCTCGGCCTCGCCGGCCGGGCGGGCCCGGCCCTCAAGCCTGCCCGCGTGCTGCGCCTTGGCGTGGCCGCCGCGGAGAGCACCTTCCTCATCGACGCGGGCGCGGAGGACGGCGTCGCCGTCGGCAGCCCCGTGTTCAC
>JBFFZF010000008.1:0-47117 GCA_041568755.1 Longimicrobiales bacterium
GCTGCTGCCTTCTTCGCCGGCGCGGCGGGCTTCGCAGCCTTCTTCGCCGCAGGCGCAGCCTTCGCCGCTGCCTTCTTCACCGGCGCGGCGGGCTTCGCGGCCTTCTTCGCCGCAGGCGCAGCCTTCGCCGCTGCCTTCTTCGCCGGTGCCGCAGCAGGCTTCGCGGCCTTCTTCGCGGGCGGTGCTGCCTTCTTTGCTGCCTTCTTCGTCGGCTTCTTCATCCAATCCCTCCCTTGGTGGGTCCGACTACTGCCCCCTCGAGGCATCACCGGCCTGCAGGGCAGTCAACCGTGCACGGTAGCGCGTGGCCAGCCGTGTGTCGTTCATCGCTTCGGCAGCGTCCGCACGCAACTCCAGGCTCGCTCGCAGAAGCAGCGGATGCATCATGGGCCACGCGGAATCGAACACGTTCGCGATGCCGATCGCAAGACGATGCTCACCCCGCTGGTGGTACATCCGCGCCAGCAGCAGCCGCTCGAATCCCAGCGGCATGCCTTCGTCCCACTTCAAGATATCGCCCGGAATCGTCGCCGGCACGAGCGTCGTGAGCGCAGCGAACGCGGCGGCCGTATCGTCGCGTGCGAGTCTCACGTGCGCGGCGAGCGAACGTGCCAGCACCCGCTGGATCGCGCTCCCGTTCGCGGCCGCCCTCCGCTCGACCTCCGCCAGGACCCGCTCGGCGATGGCCGGGCTGCCTTGGTGCGCTTCCAGGACGCCCAGCTCCCACAGCCGTCTGATGTAGAGCGAGCCCCGGTAATCTTCACCGTACGAAAGCGCGTCGCCGCGCGCAACTTCGCGCGCCCGGTCGACGAGCGCCTCGGTGAAGGGTGCGAGGTACAGGTACAGCGAGTTGCCGAAGCCCCAGCGGGCATACGTCGAGTCGATCGCGCCGGCCGCCGCGGTCGTGTTGCCGCGCATCATGTGCACGCCGACCAGGCCGACCAGTGACGCCCAGCGACGGCCCTCCGCGGCCGTCGTGGCCGCCGTGTCGCCGTCCAGCAGCGCCAGGTACGCCCGCTCTCCGCAGTCCGGTCGGGCGCCGCCGCCCGTGATCGCGCTCGCCGCCGAGAGCACTTCCTGCGGGTGGCTCGCGACGAGGTCCGCCCACCCGACGCGGTCCGGCCCGCGCGTCGCGCAGTCGTACATGATCTGCCGTGTCAGCGTGGCATCCTGGTCGGCGTCCGCGGCGGCGAACGTGCGCATCATCGGCTCGACGCGATCGCCTTCGCCCCTGCGGATGCGGATCTCGATGAGGTGAAAGAGCACGTTCGTGGCCGTCGGGTCCAGGGCGTTGGCGCGGCTGAACGCTTCCTCCGCCAGGGAGTCCGGGTTGCCGGAGCGGGGCAGCAGGTGGGTGTACGTCTCGCCCAGTTGCATCCAGGCCTCGGTCATCTCCGGATCCATGCTCAGCACGGCCCGGAACGCGGCGGCCGCCGAATCGGCCGCGCCCTGCATGTACAACTCGTAGGCGGTCGCGAAGGCTGCGTACCGGGGTGCCAGACTCTGCTGTTTCGCGAGCCGGATGAACGACACGGCTTCGTCCGCCCGGTGGATCCACGTCGCGGCCATCGCCCCGCGGATCGCGGCCAGACCCAGTGTCGAGTCCGTCGCGACGGCCGCTCGAAAATGCGTCAGCGCTTCCTCCAGGCGGACGCGTCGGAACGCAGCCTCGCCCAGCAGGAAGCTGGCGATCGCCGCCGGGTCGCGGCCCGCCCACTCCGCCGACAGATCCGGGCGCGCCCCCGGGATCAGCCTCGGCAGGAGCTCGTTCACCGCGTACAGACCGGGCTGCCACGCGTCGGAAACGGAGCCTTTCGCGCGTGCCGTCGCCACGGCGGAGTCACCGCGCGCGTCGTACAGCGTCAGGACCACGTCCGCGGAGTCACCCGGCGCCGTCAGCACGCGGCCTGTCAGGTAGTACGCGCACCGTTTCTGGCGCGACAGGTCCCGGGGCGCGTTGCTCGGCAGGCGCCGGATGTCCTCCCGCCACTCGGGTTCGAGCAGCGGCCACGCATCGATCCAGCGCAGTGGACCGGTACCGTCCAGCGCGTTGCCGATCATCGTGGCGACGTCTTCCCCGATGCTGCGCGGCCCCGTGAAGTCGGGCGGGACCGACAGCGGGAAGACCATGATGCGGCTGTCCTCGAGATCGCCCGTGCCGGGCAGCCCGATGCGTCCGGCCAGGAGCGCGGCCCCGAGGAGCACCAGGCCGAAGAGCGCGACGTGCATGGCCCGTCGCCCGCGCGTGCCCGCCGGACCGGGCAACTGCATCGCCGCCTTCAGCGCCTCGCGAAATGCGCGCGCATCGCTGAACCGGTCCGCCGGGATCTTGGCCATGCCCCGCACGACGGCGGCCTCGAGCGCGGCAGGCACCGTGTCCCGCACCACGCGCAGGCTCGGCACTGTCTCCGCCACATGCCTCGCCATCACAGCCTGCGCCGAGCCGGCGAAAGGCGGCGTGCCCGCGATCATCTCGTACAGCACACAGCTGAGGCTGTAGATGTCGCTGCGCGCGTTCACGGGTCCGCCCGCAGCCTGCTCCGGGCTCATGTACGTGACCGTGCCCAGCGACACGCCGGTCTCCGTCAACCGCGGCGCGCCCGCGCTTTCGATGCCCCGGGCGATGCCGAAGTCCGACAGCAGCGCGCGCCCGTGCGAGAGCAGGATGTTGCCGGGCTTCACATCGCGGTGCACGAAGCCCTGGTTGTGCGCGTGCTCCAGCGCGTCGGCGATCTCGCTCGCGATCGTGACGGCCTCGTCGATCGGCAGCGCGCCTTCGCGCTGCACCCGGGCTTCGAGCGTCTCGCCCTCGACGTAAGGCATGACGTAGAAGGGCAGCCCCTCCTCGGTCTCGCCGGAGTCGTAGACGGCAACGATGTTGGGGTGGCGGAGGTTGGCCGCGATCCGGATCTCGCGGTCGAAGCGCTCGCCTGCGATGTGCTCGGCCACGCTCCCGCGCAGCACCTTCACGGCCACGAGCGATTCGTGGCGCAGATCGTGCGCGAGGTAGACCGTGGCCATGCCGCCGCGGCCGATCTCGGCATCGATCCTGTACCGTCCGGCCAGGACGCCTTTCAGTCCGCCCGGTTGCTCCCCCACGTGGCCTCCGCGCTGAGGTCCGTCCGGGTCCCCGGGGGCCGATCGATCGCGCAGCTCCGTGCGGTCGAACGGGCACACCCGCTGCCCCTGCTGACGACGCCGTCAGCGGCCGTCGTCATCGACGGTGTTCGACCTGGTCGATGGGACGTCGAGCCCGTTCGACAAGTTGACCCGGCAGGTGAAGCCGTGCAACGCCTTCCGTCGGTGCCGCTTCAGGGCGTGAGAGGCTTCGGAAAACGCACGATGCCGTTGCCGCTGCCGGGCAGCGACCCGCGGACCGGACTCTGCGCGCCCTTCGTGGCCGCCTCGACCTGGCTCCGCAGGTAGTGGTACAGCGTGTAGTCGTCCAGATCCATTCCGCCCGTTGCCTGTTCTGGGTCCGCCAGGCACTGCAGCAGATAGCCGGTGAAAACGGAGTGCTCCGACGGGCCGCCCGAGGCGCTGCCGTCCAGCACCACCTGCTCGGCGGTCCCGGCGGCGATCGCGACGCGGGCGTCCTGCGTTCCACCCCGTCGCGTCGATGGCGTCATCGCCACGACACCGGAGAAGCATGAATCGAAGATGTACAGCACGTGGTTGCTGGCCAGATTCTCCGTCCAGCTCGCAACATCTTCCATGCGCATCAGGTCCGCCTTGCTGCCCTCGCGGGCGTCGACCGGCACGAGGTAGCCGTGCTCCTCATCATCGTGCAGCCGTTCCGTATGGCCGTGGCCCGCGAAGAAGAAGACGAACAGATCGTCGGCTTCGACGCGCTCGCTCAGCTCATCGATGACCAGCCGGTTGATGTTGGTGCGCGTCGCCTCCTCGTTGAGCAGGACGCTGGACTCGAAGCCGAACCGGGACTCGAGTGCCTGCACGACGCCGTTCACATCGCTCACCGCGTTCGACAGCTCCGGCCACTCCGTGTACTTGTCGATGCCGACCGCCAGCAGATGCAGCTTGGCGTAGCCGCGCGGCTGGCGCCGCGGCGCAGCGGCCGGCCGGCGCCGCGCGTCACGCGTCCTCGCCTGCCCGTCCGCCTGCCCGTCCGCCTGCCCGTCCGGTGGTGCCGCTGCTGCGGCCGCGGGCGCCGGCGCCGCAACCGGCGCGCGCGCCGGCTCGACCGCGGCCGCTGACCCATCGTCGGGTGGCGAGGCCGTGCCGGCCTCGGCTTCGGTCGGCGTTTCCGGCTCCTCCGGCAGCACATCCAGCAGGCGCACGATCTCGAAGTCTTCGCCCGCCAGCCTGAGCCCCACACCACCGTTCGTCAGGCCGCCGCCATCGCCGTACGCCAGCAGGACGGGCTTCTCGCCCCAGTCTCCGGCTTCCTCCTCCGCCACGCGCAGGATCTCGCTCGTGCAGTGCACGAACGCGTCTGTCGTGCGATCGGGTGGCGGCACCTGATCCATGGTCACGAAGACACGCGTCGCCGCATGTGCGAGAACCCGCTCGATCCGTGCCGCGATGTCCGGCAGCGCGACCAGCGGGATGTACGCGTTGCGCGCGTACGGCAGCAGAATGCGCAGCCGGCCGCCGCTCCGCAGGATCTCCTCGGCAAGAAGCAGATCGAGACCACCCGTGATGCAGCCGATGCCGTAGCCAACGTCGAGCGAGCGCACGCGCTCGCGGATCTCGTGCTCCGCGACGGCTTCCTCGTCCGCCGTGAGCGACGTCGAGCCGAGCATGGCCGGATCGAGCGGCGGCAGCCCGAACGCCGCGATGCGCGGCAGCCGGAACACCGTCGCGAGCTTCGCGGCCACCGCGTCGCGATCCGGCAGCAGCGCCCCCATGCTGTCCACGACGCGCCGGATGCGGCGTCCCAGGTTGCCGATCTGTTCGACGTCGTCCGGATCGGCGCCGACTGCGCGCTCGAACCACTCCACGGCATCGTCCACCTGTCCCAGCAGCAGCTGAACCTGACCGTACGCGGCCGCGGCGCCGCCATGGATGTCGGACCGCGCTTCGAGCACCGCGCGCACGCGCCCCGCCAGCGTCCGCGCTTCGTCCGCATGGCCCAGCAGCATCGCCTGCGAGGCGGCGCGTGCGCCCGTTTCCGGATCGCCGGTCCGTTCGAAGTACGCGTGCAGCAGGTCGAACGCTCTGCGCAGCAGCCCCTGGTGCGTGTGCGCGCCGCGCACCCACCGGTCGACCAGCCAGTCTGCGTAGCGATTCGCGGTCCGGCCGTCGAGCCGGCCCTCTTCGTGCAGCGCATCCAGCAGCGCCGTCGCCTCCTGCCCGTGACCGCCATCGAGCAGCGCGCGCGCTTCGAGCTGACGGATGCGTGCGCCGTCGCCGCGCAACGCGTCCGGCACACGCGCGAGCACCTCGCGGGCCAGGTCCGGGCGGTTCGTCTCGAGCAGCAGCTCCGCGGCCAGCAGATCGGGCTGCGTCGTGGGCAGTCCGGACTCGCGCCAGCGCAGGGCCATGTGGCGCAGCCGTTGCGCACGGCCACGCGCGTCGTGCAGCTCGGTCACGACGTCGTCCGTCGCCCGCGCGATCGCCGACCAGGCCTGTTCCTGGCGCGCGTCCAGCTCGCCGATCAGGGCGCGCTCGAGTTCGTGGACCTGGTCGCCCGCATCGGCCGGCGCACTGCAGAAATCGACCGCCGGCTGGTCGCGCAGCAGCTCGGGCACCTCGCTGTCATCGGTTCGTGCGACCACGGTCCGGAACGCGCCATTCGAGGCGGCTCGCTGTGCGATCGTCTCGAGTGTGCCGTCGTCCGGGGGCGCGTGGCGGCTCTGCACGATGACGGCTGCCCCACTCCGCTCGAGCGCTTCCCGCTCTGCGGCGACGGGGCCGCCCATCGGCACGGCCTCGTGCTGCGCGAGGAAGACGCGGAAGCCGGTGCCTTCCAGACGATTTGCGATGCGCTCCGCGAACGCGGTGTCGGCTGCGCTGTGACGAATGAATGCGCGGTGCTCGGGACAGCACGCATCGCGGATCACGTCGCTGAAGGTGCGCTCTCCCGTCCGCTCCGACGTGGGCGGTTTCCGGCCCATCAGTTCGAGCGTGCGCGACGCCGGCGTCGCGTGCACCATCCCCGCGAACGTCCGCGTCAACGTGTCCGGGTGCGGCACGCGACCGCGGACGTGACCGACGACGAGCCCGTCGACAAACAGCGGGCCGCCCGCCCGCGCGTGATCGGGATCCAGCATCGCCTCCGCCAGCTCGGGCGCGAGAATCGTCATCGTGGGCCTGCCGAACCGGTCGCGAGCGGCGGCGTCGATCACTACGCCGCGCACCGGTGTGCCCGCCTGCGGGTCGCTGCCCACGAATGCGTAGCCGTCCAGCGGCATGAGCCGCGGGATCCACGGCGCGAACTCGAGCGGCTTCACGCCCTCGATGCGCTCCCGGGTGCGGAGAATCGCAACGTCGCTCACCACGTCGATCGATTCGATTTCCGCGTCCAGCTCGCGGCCGTCGTAGTGCAGGATCACCTTGCCGCTGCGCCGCCGGCGCCTGCGGACCAGGCGCGCCGACGTCACGAACCGGTGCGGATCCACCAGGAACCCCGTCCCGTTCCCGCCATCGATCGTGATGTGCCCGTACACGTTGCCGTCGGGGTGGCCCGGCACGCGGAGCGGCGGGATCACGACAGGGATCGGCCCGGCGGGCGGCGGTGGAGCGGGACCGGAGCCCGTGGGCGGCAGGACCACGATCGGCGGGATCCCGGTAGGCCCGGGCGGCGCGGCCGGCGGCTGCCCGGCCGCGGGTGCCGGCGGGCTCGTCGCCGGAGGCGGCTCGGATGGCGTCGGTCCCCCACCCGATGGCGGCGCCGGCCCGCCGATCGGGATCGGGACGGGCACGACGGGCGGCACGGCCGGAGCCGGCCCGGGTGCGGGCGGACCCGGCGGCGTCGCCACGGGCGGGACTTCAGGGCCGGAAACCGGCGGGGTCGCGGGTGGCGCAGGTGGCGCCACGGGACCTGCTCCGGGCGGCGCGACGGGTGCCTGCGGCGGCGCCGGCGTCACGGGGACCGGCACAGGCTGGACCGGGCTCGGCCCCGGTCCGGGCACGTCGGGCGTCAGGGGTGGCGCGACCCACACCGGGGGACGTCCGGCCGGCAGCGGCGCGGGCGGCCGGGGCCACAGCCACCGGATCACGAGCACGACAAGCGACAGCGCGATCAGGGCCAGCAGGAAGAGCAGCGCCCACGGGAACCAGCGCGGCTCGACAATCGGCAGCCATGTCCGGAGCGTGTCCGCCGCGGTCACGGTGTCCGTGATGGTGACTTGCTGGAGAAGCAGCATCGCGTTCGCCCTGTTGTTGTCCAGAATCACTTCGCGCGTCGTCGTGCTGGCGGTCGTGATGACGTCGTACCGTTGCGGCGGGCCGGGCAGGGCCTCGGGCGCTCTGACGACCAGCGACTCCCGCGCCGTCTCGAGCACGCCAAGGCTGGCGCGCGGCTGCCAGCGGATCGTGTTGCCCTCCACCGTCCAGTCGCCCGACGCCCGCACGAACGCGACGCTGTCCGGCCACGTCGCGGTCAGCGCGACCTGCGCCGCGCGCACAGGGCCCAGGTTGGTGGCGAAGACGTCGACCGTCACTTCGTGGTCGTCGGCCCGCGTGCCCAGCCGGAGATCGACGTCGGTGACCGGATCGGGGGGCGGATCGACCACCGCAACGACGTCCGTTTCCAGCCGGCCCCGGTTGTTGGCCAGCGCCACCTCCGCCGTCGTCGTCGTGGAAACGGCCAGCACGAGGATCGGGCCCGCAACCGCCGGCGCCCGCACCACCAACGTGTGCCGGACCGATGCGCCCGGAGCCAGCGGGCCGGACAGCGTCCAGCGCGCGGTGCGTCCGTCGAATTGCGCCTCCGGCGTGGCGCCCTGGAAGCGGGCCGCCAGCGGGAGCAGCGCCTCGACCCGCACACCCAGTGCGGGCCGGCGGCCCAGGTTCGTCGTGGTGATCACCCACGTGACGTTCCCGCCCGTCCGCACCGGTCCGCCCGTCCGGTCGATCCTCACGGCCAGGTCGGCCAGGTTGGGTGCGCAGGGGATGGCGGCACCCGCCATGTTGTTGCCCGGATCCCGGTCCAGTTCCGTCCGGGCACCGCTCACCGTGCCATTGACGGTGATGCCGGCCGGCGGACACACCACCCACAGGGTGTCCGCCCGCACCCCGCCCGCCGCGAGCGCCGAGCGCATCTGCCATGTGATGGTCTCGCCGTCCCGGCTCCCGTCACCGCTCGCCCGCACGAACCGCGTGTCCCCGATCGCCGCCGTCAGCAGGATGTCGGCCACGGGCTGCGGGCCCACGTTTTCCGTGCGCAGCACGAACGCCACCGTATCATCTTCGAACGCGGACCGCTCGGCATCGACGAACACCGACAGGTCATGCATGCACGCCGGGGGCGGCGTGAGCCCCGCTTCCGCGCACGGGTCGCCACCGGCCACACCCACGCCGATCGGGTGGCGGGCCACGTTGTTCGACAGGTCCGCCTCAAACGTCCTCGTGTTCGTGCGCGCCACCAGCACGAACGAGCCGGCCCCCGCCGGTGCGCGCATCGAGAGCCGCACGCTCGCCGCCTCACCGGGCGCCAGGTCGCGGATCCGCCCTGCGAGCGCCGTTCCGGGCCCGCCCTCGATGCCACTCGGCCCCCCGCGCAGCGTGTCCGGCGCCCAGTACAGGCCCGTGGGCGTCTGGACGGCCCCCGGCGCCGCCAGGACCGCGAACGCGGCCGGCGGGTCGACGCGGAGGTCGACGGACTCCGCGGTCACGCCGCCGATGTTGCGCGTCGTGATCAGGTAATCGACGACTTCAGCGGTGTCCGCCGCGCCCGGCCCGAAGATCCCGACCATCAGGTCCGCCGGACACACAGGCGGGTCGGCGCCGGCGGGAAGCGAACAGCGCCCGCGGATCGTCGTCGCGAACCGAGCCGTGTCGTTCGCGGGGTTCCTGTCCGGCGGGACACCGTCGAGCCACGCCACGATCCGGACCACACTGTCCGCCGGCACCCCATTCGGAACCGGCACGCGGAGCGTGTCCGCGGCGAATCCCCGGCCGCCCGCATCGCGGAGCTCCCAGACCAGCTCGCCGCCCGTCACGGTCCGACCCGCCGGCCCGGGCCCGACCTCGAGCGCCGGCGTGAGCCGGGCACGGACCAGGACCCGGCCCTGCGCGCCCTCGACCACACGCCGGACCGAAACGATCCACAGGATCGTGTCGCGCACCGGGGGCGGCAGCGTGTCGTTGGCCAGCACCCAGTTCGGGCCGCTGATCCCGATGCGCAGGTCTCCCGGGTCAGGCGCCGGCGGGTTCGTGGGCGTCTCCGGGTCAGTCGGCTGCGGCTGCGGCGGCGGTCGCGGCGTGTCAACCGGGATGCCGCGCCGGTCGAACAGGCCCTCGTCGAACTTGAACCCGAACTGCACGTAGAAGCCGCGGTCCGTGTGCTCCTCGGCGGACAGTTCGCGGTCGCGGAACCCGAAGACGTTGTAGCCGCCCGCCAGCCGCAGGTTATCTGCAAGCAGGACGCCAAGTTCCGCGCCCAGGCCGAAGCGCGTTCCGCCCGTCCCGCTGAACAGCGTCCGGCCGATCAGGCCCAGATCCAGCCTGCGCATCACGTCCACCGTCAGCCGCGCCCCGGCCACGTGGGCCGCCTCGGAGACGGACAGGTCGCGCAGGTCCTCGGTCGCGAACTTGGACGCCCACTCGCCGCGCAGCAGGAACCAGGGCACGGGCCGGAAGTCCGCGTGCGCGGCCAGGATGTGCGCGGTGCGCGTGGTGGGGACGGAGTCCGTGTCCGGGTTCCGGTCCCAGCGGTGCTCGTAGCGCGCCAGGCCGTTCCACACGTTCCGCTCGGTCTGCCGCCACGCCACGCCCAACCGCGTCCGTTCGAAGGCCCGCCCGTCGTCGAGGATCGTGCTGAACGCGCTCCTGCCCAGGAACGTCCAGTCGTCGGACAGCCGGCGCACGTACCCGATGCTGCCGAACAGGTGGTCCTCCTCGCCGGCGGTACGGAACTCGAGCCGCGCACTGCTCTTCCACGCGGCGGCACCGGTGAGTTCGACCGCGCCGGTCACGGCGGTCGCAGTCGGACCGGTGGTACCAACCGGCGCGACGCGTTCGAACGAGGTGCCCAGCCGGACGCCCTCGCTGACGCGCCAGCTGTTGCGCAGGCCCACGGCCGCCTGGGCTTCGCGGCCGGAGATCGCATCGCCCACGCGGTACTCGGAGAACGCGCCCTGGCCCGCCCGGTCCTCGACGGCGACGCCCAGCACGGTCGTGTTCCGTTCCTGATCCGGCGTCAGGCCCCACGGCCCGGTGAACGAGGAGATCAGCTCGTGCCGCGCGTACAGGCGGACGCCCCGCAGGCCCGGGATCGCGTACTCGCCCGCGATCTCGGCGCGGCGCCGGTCCGCATCGCCGATGTCCTGCTCGAACTCGCCCCAGAACGCGGCCCGCGACAGCCCCGGCAGCCGGGCCTGCAGCCGCACGCCCACCGCGTCGACCTCGTTGGGCGTCGGGCCGGCGTCCGGATCGGCGCCGGGACTCGTCTCTTCCGCATGCCGGAACGACAGTTGGCCGCGCAGGTGCGCGCTGAACGCCTGCTCGATGGCGATCCGGGCGCCGGTCCGCGTCCCGTCCGTCAGCACGTCCTCGGTGCGCAGCGCCTCGCCCAGAAGCCGGGTCGAAGTCGCGAGCCGCAGCCCACCGAGGAAGCCCAGCTCCCGGCGGCCGCGCCCGATCGGCGACGTCGGGTTCCGGAACGTCGGGTCGACGTCCAGGAAGAAGACGCGGGCGGCCAGCGGCTGCGTTTCGTGGCGCAGCTCGATGCGCGTCGCGTCACCCGCGGCCTGGCCGGTCTCGGTCCTCGCGAACTCGCCGGTCAGGTACGTGCTCGAGGCGATCCCGAGCGTGGCGTTCAGCGCCCGCAGGTCGAACCGCTCCAACCCGTTGTCATCCCGGACGATGTTGCCGCCCACCTCGAGGAACTCCGCAGGCCGGAACTGGCCGGCCGCGCCCCACGCCCACGACCGGTCGCCGCCGGTCTCGACTTCGTACGTGACCCGGATCTCGACCGGGTTGAGCGCCTCATCGTGGCTCGGCACGGGCCGCTGGAAGATCAGCCGGCCGGTGAGCGGCTCGACCGTGTAGTCCAGGAAACGGAGCAGGGGCTGGACCCGCAGGATCGTGGACGGCTGGTTGCGGTCGCGCGTGACCAGCTCGACGCGCTCGCTGTTCACCAGCCCGTCGGTCCGGCTCAGCGCGTACGGCCCGCTGATCCCCAGCCCGCGGATCACATCGACGACCTGCCGGGACCGCTCCCGGGACGCCCAGGCGGTGACCGTGCCCCACTCGCGTTCCCAGTGCTGGAGCGCCCCGTTCACGCTGCGCGCGTACTCGCCCAGCATCAGGCCCGTCGGGCCGGCGCCGCCGCCGGCGTCCGGCCGGACCATCACGGTGCCCAGATCGCCGTACACGAAATAGGAGGCACCCTTTTCGAGCATGCCGAAGACGCGGCTCCGGGACTGCGCCCCGAAGGCCCGGATCGAAGCATCGCCGTAGACCGGATAGAAATCGTCGGGCCGGATGTCGCGGAACAGCCCGAGGCGGTCGTCCCGCTCGGAGTCCAGCCGGAGCGTCAGCCCGTAGCCATCGGCCGGCTCGCCGCGCAGGAAGAGCGCGGCCCGGGCACCCGCCATGCGACGGCCGTCGTCGCTCCGGTCTGCGATGGCCCGCAGCTCGTCCTCGAACCGGTTGCGGCGCTCCCGCCCGCCGATCTCGACGTCGGTCAGCGAGCGGAAGTCGATCCGCCCCTCGACCAGCCCGATGGCCAGCGCGGACCCGAACCCGACGGGGCCAGCCGAATCGGTGGCGGCGCGCGGCACGGAGGTGCCGCGTTCGAATTCGATGCTCCCGGCCCCGGTCGTGTCCGGCGACCAGCCGCCCGTCAGCCCGAGCCCGCGGATGCGCCGGTCCAGGTCACCGGCGGCGACGTCGGGCAGCAGCGGCTCGTAGACCCGGAGCCGCACGCCGGCATCGAGGACACCCGCCGGATTGCCCTCCAGGAACGGCCGCGCTTCCAGTCGGACAGCCACCGCTTCCCACGCGTTCCGGCGCCGTTCAACATGAGCCCGGACCGTCACATCCGTGGATACCAGCGGGTCGGCCCGGACCGCGAAATCGGCGCGGTGCAGCTCGCCCTTCTTGAGGTCGACCTGGAGCATGCCGCCGTCCCGGGCGTGCCGGGTCGTCAGCGCTTCGAGCCGCGCCCCCTCCGGCAACGTCGAGGTATCGACCTTCACGATCCACGTCCGGGGCCGGAGCGCGTAGAACAGGAACTCGCCGTCCCGATCCGTCAGCGCGGACGTGCCATCCTGCAGCCACACGCGGACGCCCGGGATGCCGATCTCACCCGCACGCTGGCGCCGGTCGCCCGCCGCCGCCGGCGTCGTGTCGCCCGGCGCCCGGGGCACCGAGTCCAGGAAGATCTTCCCGACGATCATGCCCTCATCCGAGAAGATGCCCGCCCGGATGCGGACCCTGGACGTGGCTTCGTTCGAGGTCTTGCCGCCTCCCGACGCGCGGGCGCGGTTGATCGCGTCGCCGATGGGCGTGCCCGGCCCCACCAGGACCCGATAGGTGATCTCGACGTCCCGGCCCGGCTGCACCGTCCCGACGTCGAACGCCAGCACCGGGCCCGGCGCCCCCGCCGGATCCGGCAGCGCCCGCCCGTCGATCCGCGCGGTGCCGGCGATGTAGCGGAACCCCGTCGGCAGCGCGTCCGTGACGAAGACCCCGCGTACGGGCGCGTTCCCGTTCAGCCGCAGCACCAGCCGGTACTCCAGGATGTCCCCGATCTCGGCCTCGGTCCGCGACGCCGCCTTGCGCAGCGTCAACTCGCCAAACTCCACCAGAACGCAGATTTCCGGCGCCTGCACCGTGAGTCCACCGGCCGCCGCCCAGGCCCGGTTGCAGACCCGCGGCACGGCCGCCTGGCCGATCGCCACCGTCACCTCGAACGATGCCGTCCGTCCAGGATCCAGCGAACCGGCATGCACGCCGGTCACGACCGGCCCCGCCGCCGTCACCGTCCAGCCCTGGCCGGCCCCCGATACGAACGTCAGCCCGGGCGCCAGCGTGTCCGTGACGGTGATCGGGCCGGGCATCGGCACGTTGCCGGTATTCGTGACCGAAATGCGGAACCGCCCCGTCGCGCCGACGCGGAACGTGTCCAGCGCCACCTTGGCCACGTTCAGGCCGGGAGCACAGGCCGCTCCCCTCACCACGGTCCGGACCTCGCTCCGATTGTTCGCGGAAACCGAGTCTTCTGGCGCCCGGATCGTGGCCACGTTGACCAGCATCTCGGGACAGGGCGTGGCCACATACCGGATGGTATGAACCACCGAATCGCCTGCGGCCAGCGACGCAATCGCAGGCCAGGTCAGGACGCGGCCGGCGCGCGTCGGACTGCCCGTGGCCGACACGAACGTGCCCGCGTGGGGCAGCGTGTCCGTCAGCAACACGTTCCCCGCCGCGATCGGTCCCCTGTTCTTGACGGCGATCCGATAGACGATCGTGTCCGACACGGTCACCGTGTCCGGCCCCGTCTTCATCACTTCCACATCGACGGCCTGGGTCACCGCGCGGACGCGCGTGATGAACTCACTGACGTTGTTCGTCGTGTCCGGATCCGGCGGGTTCGCGGCCCGCACGGTCGCGACGTTGCGCAGGCCGCCCGGCGCCGACGGCGGGGCCCGGAACGTGACCGTGAACAGCTGCGTTGCCCCCGGCGCCAGCACCGGGATCGCGGGCCACGTCAGAATCAGAATCGGACCGGCCAGGGTGTCCAGGGTGGCAGCCGGATTCGCGCTGATGAACTGCCCGATCGGGGGCAGCGTGTCCGTGACCACGACGTTGAACGCCGGCGCCGGACCCCGGTTCGTGACCCGGAGCACCCACGTCAGTGTGGCGTTGCCGTCGACGACCGGCGGCCCGTCTTTCACGATCGCCACATCCGCCTGGTCACAGACCTCGCCGGCGATCACGGTGGTCACCGAGTCCGTGTTGTTCGCCAGGTTCAGGTCGCGCGGGACCTGCGCCGTGACGGTCGCCCGGTTGACCAGCGTCTGCCCGCAGCCGGGCGCCACCACCCGGACCGTGAACGTCGCACCGTGGGTGGGATGCAGGACCCGGATCACCGGCCAGCGGACCGTCCCGGCCGCGCGGACGCCGCCTGCCGAGGCATCGAGGAAGGTGGCATTGGCCGGCAGCAGATCGGTGACCAGCACCTCCTCGGCGATGCTCGGGCCCCGGTTCCGGATCCGGATCGTGTAGACGATGGTGTCGCCGGGGCCCACCCGGGCCGGCCCCGTCTTGAACAGCTCGAGGTCCGTGTCCGGCAGGGCCGCTGGCGCAGCGAGAACGGTCCCGACCGTTGCCGCGTCGTTGCCCGGCACGGGATCCGCGGTGGCCGACGTCGCCCAGACCCGGGACACCGCAGCAGCCGCTCCAGGCGCTGCGATCAGCCGGACGCGATAGCTCAACGCGTTTCCGGACCGCAGGACAGGACGTTCTGGCCACGCGATGATGCCATCCGCCCCGGCAGCGCCGCCATGCGTCGCGTCGACGAACCGCCATCCGGACGGAACTTGTTGTCGGACCGCAATATGACTTGCATCACCCGGCCCGGCGTTGGCCAGCTGGATCGTATAGGAAACCGTGTCCCCGGCCGCGGCGCTGGAAGGACCGATCGCGCGCACCCGGACGTCCGCGGGCGTGGCGGGGACAGCCCCGGTTGCCTGTGCCGCGTCGCGCGGAACGGCGGTAGGCGGGGCCTGGCTGGCGGACACATTGGCAGCGGCAACGGCCGCGACGGCAAGAGTGGCGAGGGCGGATGTGGCCCAGGTGCGGCCAGATCGTCGAACCGCCCCGGTCCTCGTGGATGGATGGACCTCGGACTGCTGCGTGGTAATCTCCTCGCGGCTCCGGGTGACCGGGAGGCAGCCCCCCGTCAGCGCTGACCTTGCGAGGCGATCGGGCGCCGGGGGCCCTCTAGTCCTGCCGGGGTGCGATCAATCCGTTGAGTGCACCGCGTTGTCCACTCACTCGGCTCGATGCAACAACTGAGGGCTCACCGTCCCGGCGTCGGGACCGTCGCGAGACCGAGGAGACTTGTAGTATTCCCGCCATTGTGCCGCCAGCGCAAGGCCGTTGTGGACGCCGGCCTCGGGATTCTCGAGGGTTCTCGTGCGGGCGCGCGCGCTTGCGCGCTACACGGGCGGGAACGATCGTTTCGTCGCAGGCGCCCGGCCTGGGCGGTCCGCCGCCGGGTCACGAACCCACCTCGCACGCTGGAGAATCCCATGCAGAGTGATCGCCGGTCGTTCCTCCACACGTCGGCGGCGGCGGCCGGCGTGCTGGGTGCCGCCGCCCTCGGCGCGATCCCGGCCCGGTCCGCCGCGCTCGTGGCCGCGGTCCAGGGCGGTCCCGAGCAGCGGCTCCGTGATCTGGGCATCACGCTGCCGGAACCGCAGGGGGCCGGGGCCACCCTCGTCCCGGCGGTCCTCAGTGGGAGCATGCTCTACTGCTCCGGTCATGGCCCGCGGCCGTCTGTGACCGGCAAGGTGGGCGCGGACGTTACGGTGGAGGATGCGACGGCGGCCGCGCGCAGCGTGGGCGTCAACATGCTGGCCACCGTGAAGAACATGCTCGGATCGCTGGATCGCGTGGCGCGTGTGGTGAAGGTGCTGGGCATGGTGAACGCCACGCCCGATTTCACCGGCCAGTCGCGCGTGATCAACGGGTTCAGCCAGCTGATGATCGAGGTCTTCGGCGAGGAGCTGGGCAAGGGTGCGCGCAGCGCGGTGGGCGTCGGGTCGCTGCCGGCCGGCTGGGTGGTCGAGATCGAGGCCATCTTCGAAGTGCGGACTTGAAGTCGACCCGGCGACTTCTGCAGGCGATTCACGTCCGCGTCGCCGGCCTCATCGGTCCGCGTCGGTAAACCGGTGGTCGCCCGGGGATAACTCCGCGTTTCAGGACCGGGATCGCAGTCGGAACGTGAAGATCGCCGTGCCAGCCGCCATCGTGATGTACTGCTGGCCGTCCGCCAGCCACGTGATCGGCGCCGCCGCGAGCTGACCGCCCACCGTCTTCCGCCAGAGCAGTTCGCCGGTGTGCGCGTCCAGCGCGAAAACGTCTCCCTCACGCGCTCCACTGATGACCAGGTCACCGGCCGTGGTGAGGATGCCGGGCTGCGCCAGGTATTGGGCCCAGTCCTCGCCGGCCGGCGTGATGGCGGGTGTGATCATCTCGTATTCCCAGCGGATCGCGCCCGTCTGCGGATCGATGGCGCGCAGCGCGGTCTTCGCGCTGTCGCCGGGCGGCACCGCCTGCATTGCGCTGCCGAAGAAGCCTTCGCCTATGGAGTACTCGGCCGGCTGCGTGGTCATGTAAATGCCCGCCGCATCCAGCGTCTTGACGTAGTGCAGGCCGGTCCTGGGGCTGTAGGACGGGGACCACCAGTTCGTCGCACCGACGACGGCCGGCCACACGATGACGCCCTCCGTGCTGGGCTCCTTTCCCGGGATGCGGACCGGCCGGCCGTTTTCATCGATGCGCTCGGCCCACGTCTGCTTCGCGTACTCCGTGGCCTGGAGGAATTCACCGGTCGCGCGATCGAGCACGTAGAAGAACGCGTTGCGGTTGGCAAAGAGCATGACCTGGCGCGGCTGACCGTTCCAGTTGATGTCCGCGAGCACCGGGATCTCCGTGGCATCCCAGTCGTGCATGTCGCCGGGCGTGAACTGGAAGTACCAGACCAGCCGGCCATCGTCGGGATCGATCGCCAGCACGCAGTCCGAGTACAGGTTGTCCCCGGCGCGCTGCTCGAAGGCGAAATCGGGACCCGGGTTGCCGGTGCCCCAGTAGACCAGGTCCAGCTCCGGATCGTACGAGCCCGTCAGCCACGTGGGCGCGCCACCCGTTCTCCACGAATCGCCCTTCCACGTGTCGTTCCCGAATTCGCCGGGTCCGGGGATCGTGTAGGTCCGCCACACGCGTTCGCCCGTCTCCGCGTCGTACGCATCCAGGTATCCGCGGATCCCGTACTCGCCGCCGCCGACGCCGACGATGATGCGGTCCTTCACGGCGAGTGGCGCCGACGTGATGCTGTAGCCTTCCTCCGGCCGGCCAACCTCCGCGTTCCACAGCACGCGCCCGTCCGACGCATCCAGCGCGATGAGGCGGGCATCCAGCGTCCCGACATAGACGCGGTCACCGAGCACCGCTGCGCCGCGGATGTGCTCGCCGCAGCAGATCGTCATGCGGTCCGGTCTGGGGTGACGGTACCACCAGAACTCCTTCCCCGTTCGAGCGTCCAGCGCGATGACATCGCCGTAGGGCTGGGTCACGTACATCACGCCATTGACGACGAGCGGCGTGGTCTCCGATTCGGTCTGGTGCCGCAGCTGGAAGACCCATGCGATCTCGAGGTTGGCCACGTTCCCACGGTGGATCAGGTCCAGCGTGCTGAACCTCTGGCCGCTGTACGTGCCGGAGTACATCAGCCAGTTGCCGGGCTCGTCCTGCGCGCTGCTCAACCTTTCAGCCGTGACGGGGAAACCGGGCAGTTCGATGGGGGCTTCTGCGGGTGGAGGTCCGCATGCCGCGACGACGGCCACGATGCCTGCAATCGAAGGGAAAGTCGGGACCCTCGGGCCTCGACGGGCCGGGCCGGTCGCGCGGGTCATCGCGCACCTCCGCGCAGGGCTGCGAGGTAGTGGACGACGTCATCGATGTCGGCGGCGCTGAGCGTTTCAGTGACGCCCACCATGATCGAGCCGCGAAACACGGAGAACTCGCGCAGCCCGGCCTTCTCGAAGCCGCGCAGCACGCCACCGTTATCGAGCAGCAGCGCCGTGTACGTGTCCTCGTTCAGCAGTCTGCCCTCGTGCGCCGTGCCGTGCGCATCCACGATGCGTGCCTGGAACCAGCGCGGATGGACGGACGCGCCCGGGTCGATCAGCGACTCGCGCAGCCCCAGCGGTCCCAGCGCCCAGCCGATGCCCGTGAGGTCGGGCCCCAGGCCCTCGCCGCGGCCCGCGACCGTGTGGCAGGCGCTGCACGCGCCCCTGCCCGAGAACACCGCCTCGCCGCGCGCGCTGTCGCCGGGCAGCGCCACGCCGGCCGCCTGCCGGCTCAGCGAGCGCACGTAGACCAGGATCTGGCGGCGTTCGTTCGGGGCGCGCAGCTGGGCGGCACCCCACATCGGCGTGCCCGGGATCCCATCCGTGATGACGCGCATGAACGCGCTGTCCGTGCTCGCGTAGCGCAGCCGGCTGGTGGCCAGATTCGGCCCGCGGCCGCCCTTCGCGTCGACGCCGTGACACCACACGCAGTTCGTGCGGAACAGGCGGGCGCCGGCGGCGCTGTCCGCGGCGGTGATGCGCAACTGTGCATGCGCCGGCGGCGACGCCAGAGCGGCGAGGCCGACAGCAATGCAGACGACGGAGGCTCTGCGAACGGAAATCATGCGGCACCTCCAGGGGGTAACGGTGCCGATATGCTGCCCATTATGTTGCGCGACCGGTCCCCGCGACAAGGTTCTCGCAGGTACCTGTCAGGACCTCGCTACGACGGCCGCCGCGTCGAGCTGCCCATCCATCGCCTGACGATCAGGAACGCGGGCAGGCTGGCGGCCAGCAGGAACAGCGCATCGATGCTGTTGGACCGGTCGCCCACGATGGCGCCCGCCAGGAACGCGATCGAGCCGGTCAGCACGATGGCCGGCACCCAGGGATAGCCCGGCACGCGGAACGGGCGGGCAGTGTCGGGCTCGCGGCGCCGCAGCACGAAGAGCGACGTGAAGGAGAGCGTGTAGCTCAGCACAAAGAAGAAGGCCAGCAGCGCGAGCACGGTCTCGAACGTGTTGGTGGCGATGAAACCGATTGTGACGAGCGTGCCGAGCAGCAGAGACAGCACGGGTGTGCCGCCCCGGTTGACCTCCAGGATGCGGGCGGGCAGCATGCCGTCCGCGCCCATGGCGTAGGGCACGCGTGAGGCCATGAGCAGCAGCGCGTTCACCGCGGCGAGCATCGAGATGATCATCAGGACCCGGATGACCGTGTCACCGGACGGCCCGAAGATGCGGGCCGCGGCCGTGGCCGCGACGAACGGGTCGCCGGCCATCTCGTCGATCGGCACGACGCGCAGGAACGCCAGGTTGAGCAGCAGGTAGATGAGCAGCACGAGCAGGACACCGGTGATCATCGCGCGTGGGATGTCGCGCCCGGGCTCGCGCACCTCCTCACCGAAGTAAATGGGGCCTGTCCAGCCGTCGTACGTGTAGATCACGGACTGCAGCGCGATCACGATGGCGCCGAGCAGCGCCAGCCCGGCGGGCAGGATCGCGCCGCCCTGGACTGCCGGGGTGCCGGCCGCACTGGCGGCGGCCGACGTCGTCACCTCGACGGCCGCCGGACCCGCGCCGGTCGAGGCGGGCAGCACGAGCGCAGCGATGGCAAGGGCGAGCAGCGCGAGCGCCTTGACCAGGCTCGTGCCCTGCTGCACCGCATCGCCCACCTTGATGCCTCTCCACTGCAGGACGGTGAACCCGAGCACGACGAAGGTGGCGGTGAACGCCTCGCGGCCGGCCAGCGGCGCGATGAGCGGCCCGATGTACTCGCCCATGACGATGGCGACAGCGGCCGCGCTGCCGCACGTCGCGATCCAGTCGGTCCAGCCGACGACGAAGCCGGGGTAGGGGCCCAGCGCGCGGCGCACGAACACGTACTGCCCGCCGGAGCGCGGGACCATCGCGCCCAGCTCGGCCAGCGTGAGTGCGCCGAGCAGTGCATAGAGGCCACCCACCACCCAGACGGCGAGGAAGAGGGGCGAGGAGGGGAGCTGTTCGGCGATGACGCCGGGGGTGCGCAGGATACCGACGCCGATCGTGTTGCCGATGATTACGGCGACGCCGAACGCCGTGCCCAGGACACGCAGCAGGCTCACGTCGACGCTGCCTCGCGTTCGCGGCTCAACGCGTTCGGATCGTGTCGATCAGCGCACGGGTGACGGGGTCGGAGCCGGTGCGACGCCCATGATCAGCTACCATAGTGCGAGGACCACCTCGAGCGCCAGAATCGGCATCCGCAACAGCCAGCCGATCATGCCGCCGAGGTAGCCGACCAGCTGATGCCGCGCGACGTCCGCCGGACTCGCCACAGCCAGTAGAACATCGCGATCAGCACGGCGACGACGGGCAGAGCCAGGAGCACGGGGATGCGGAGCGCTTCGGGGAACTCGTCGGACTGACCCAGAAAGAACGAGGACGCGGCCACATACAGCGCGAAGCACATGCGCCACAGGTGCCGCGCGAGGCGGCGCGTGCCGCGGAGCGCGCCGTCTCGAAGGATGCGGACATCGGCAGCGCTCGCCAGCAGCCCTACGATACCGAACAGGAAGAACGGGAATGCGGGGAGACCGTCCCGCTGGCTGGTGCCGGTCGCGATCATGTGCACGCCGATGACGAGACTCGTCAGGCTCGTCACGCCCGCAACCAGCATGGCCGCGAGGTGAGGCCCGTGCGATGCGGCCAGCGCAGGCCGCACCGTCATCAGCGCCGTGACCACGAAGTACGCCGTGACCACGCTCGCGATGACGGACGCCTCGACCCGCGTCCATGCGGCGATGGCTGCGCCCGTCAGCGCCATCACCAGCATCGCGCCGACGAACAGCATGCCGCTCCGCCGGTGCACCGGCCCGCCCTTCCCGACGGACAGCGCGACCGCACCCGTCACCAGTGCGAGCGCCCCCGCCCCGATATGCACCCCCAGCAGCCCCCCCATCCCTTCCTCCGCGCCCTCCGCGCTCTCCGCGGTTGATGTTGTTGAGAAGGTTGCCTCGCCACCAACCCGCCCCGTGACCTCGTCGTTACTCGGCCGAAAGCGCCTCGACCGGACTCACCGACGCGGCCCGCCAGGCGGGCACCCACGACGCGAGCAGGGCGACGCCGGCCAGCAGCACGGCGACGGCGATGAATGTCACCGGATCGAGCGCGGGCACGCCGACGAGCAGCCCCGCAACGAAGCGCGTCAGGGCGGTGGCGATGGCCGCGCCCAGCACCACGCCCGCGACGGCCAGCAGTGCGCCCTCGGCGAGCACGCCGGACCAGATCTGATGGCGGACCGCACCGAGCGCGCTGCGCACGCCGAACTCGCGTGTGCGGCTGCCCACCGAGAAAGCCAGCACGCCGCCGATGCCGACCGCGGCAATGATCAGCGCGAGGAGGGCGAAGCCGCCCAGCAGCAGCGTGTTCAGCCGTTGCGGCGCGACGGACTCGTCGCGCAGGTCCGCGATCGTCGCGACGCGGTCGATGGGCTGCTGCGGGTCATGCGCGAGCACAGCCGCACGGATGCCGGGCATGACGGCCATCGGGTCGCCGTTGACGCGCACGACGAGCGAACCGGTGTAGTACGGCGTGACCTGGTGGTACGGGTTGTACATGGTGTGCACGACGGCCGCGTCGAGACCGCTGTCCCGGGTGTCTGCCACGACGCCGACGACGGTCCGCCATTCGTCGCTCATCCCGACGAAGCGCAGGTTGGGATCCGTCCATGCGATGCGGCGGCCGATCGGGTTGCGGCTGCCGAAGTAGTCGCGCGCCAGCGCCGCATTGATGATCACGACTTTCGCGCCGGCCTCCGTGTCCGTCGTGGTGAACCCGCGGCCGCGCAGCACGTCGATGCCCATGGTCTCGAAAAAGCCGGCCGAGACGACGCGGAAGTCGGCCATCGGCCTCGGGGCGCCGGGCGCAGGCACGTGACCCTCGACCGTCATCTCGGTCTGCCCGGTGAAAATGCCGCCGCCACGCAGCGGCACGTCACTCGTCAGCGCTGCGCTCTCGACGCCCGGCAACGCCTGCACCTCGCCAAGAATGCCCAGGTACATGTTGCGCAGATCGGCCTCCGGCTGCGTGCCGAACGTCGACGGGATGTTCATGCTCAGGACCTGCGCCGTATCGAAGCCGGGGTCGATCCTGTACAGGTTGATCATCGTGCGCAGCAGCAGGCCCGCGCCGATGAGCAGCACGAACGAGGTCGCGATCTGGGCGACGACCAGCGCCCGCTGCGCCCGTCGCGCCGAGGAGCCGACCGTGGTGCGCCCGCCGCTACGGGTGAGTCCCATGCCGCCCGCCTGCCCGCTCGGCAGTGGCGGCAGGATCGTGAAGAACACGGACGCGACAACGGCCGCCAGCAGCGCGAATCCGAAGACCGTCGCGTCGAGCGTGATCTCGGACGCGCGCGACGTGAACCGCCCCGCGAACCGGACCAGCACGTCGATGCTGACCGACGCAATGAGCAACCCGAGTCCCGCACCCGCGATCGTCAGGACCATGCTCTCCATCAGCAAGCCTCGCCGGAGCGCGCGGCGGCTGCCGCCCAGCGACACGCGAACCGCCAGTTCGTGACTGCGGCGGATCACGCGCGTGAGCGTCAGGTTGGCCAGGTTCGCGCACGCGATGATCAGCACCAGGAACGACGTCCCCAGCGCCAGCAGCAGCGTGGGCCGCGCGCGCGCCGTCAGCTGGGTCTTCAGCGGTGTGACCGACACGTCGAAGCCCGCGCTCGCGTCGTAGGACTCCGGATGGTCCGCGTGCACCCGCGACGTGATCACCGCGGTCTCGCGACGCACGGCTTCGACCGTCGCGCCCGGCGCCATCCTCGCGAAGACCTCAGTCATCCGGTGCGTCCGGTCATGGTTCATGGACGCATCCAGATGGTGCGGGCTGGCCGCCATGTTCACGTAGATGTCCGTCCGCTCCGGGTACGGTGGCGCGGGCTCGGCCACGCCCACGATCGTCGCGCTGCGCCCGTTCATCTGAAGTGTCATGCCGATGACACCCGGGTCCCCGCCGAACGTGTTCTGCCAGTACGCGTGCGACAGTACGATGACCGCCGGCGCCGTCTCGCCATCATCCTCCGGCCCGACCGTGCGGCCGATGAGCGCGGACTGGCCCATCACGGCGAAGTAGTTCCCCGTGACGATCCCCGCACGCACCCGGCGAGGCGTCTCATGACCCAGCATCGTGAAGTCGAGCGCGGAGAACTCCGCGACAGCCTCGAGCGAGGATGCGGCCTGACGGTAGTCGTCGATTTCCGGGACGGAGAACAGCGCGTTCTCGATACCGACCGGCCGCGCCGAGTGGCGGAGATACACCAGCCGGTCGCCGCCCTCGTACGGCAGCGGCCGCAACAGCACGCCGTTCACGGCGCTGAACATGGCCGTGTTGGCGCCGATGCCCAGACCCAGCGGCACGATGAACACGGCCGCAGAACCGGGATTCCTGCCGAGCGCGCGCAGCGCGTGCCGCACGTCCCGGAATAGAGCTTCCAGCATCGTCGCCAACCTTCCCTCGGGCTGTCCATGCACACCGAACCGTGCGCCGTCGCGGCCGGCCGTGCGCCGCGGTTCACGCAGACGCGACAGGCGCAGCGCTACGCTCGATCGCAACGCGTCCATCCCTGCATCCCACCAGAAGCGGAGCCCGCCTACGACCGGCACGGCGTAACGCGCTTCCGCACGCTGGCACGCCAGATGGCGGACCAGATCACCGCCGTACTCGTCCGTGAACCAGCGCGGCCAGACGCGCAGCAGCAGACGGTGCGTCAGCGGCGCGCGGGGTGGCACGCCACCACCGCGCTCCCGGCGTGATCCCGTCCCCGTCGATCCCGTTCCGGATTCCGCCATGACGTCGTCCGCCTCGCTCGACCCGTTCATGTGCCGCGCGCCCGGCTACGCAGTCCGGTGAAGGACCTGGCGCGCCGCCTTCAGATCGGCCTCCAGCCGTGACACTTCCGCCGCCAGGACCTGACGGCCGCGCGGCGTGATCGCATAGAAACGCCACCGCGAACCCGGCTCCACATCCCCCGTGTCCTCCGGTGGATCCGTCTCCTCGATCAGACCGTCCGCCTCCATACGGCGGATGCCGGCGTACAGTGTCCCCGCCCCAAGCTGCACCGCGCCGTCCGTCCGCTCCTCCACCATCCGCTTGATGTGGTAGCCGTGCGCCGGCTGCTCCATCAGGCTGAGCAGGATGTGGAACGTCGCGGGCGTGAGCGGCCGGCTCGGTCGCTCTTCCAGTTGTCCCATGGGCCTCTCTTCGGTGACGCCTCGCCTGCGCGGATCCCGCCCGTCGTGGCCCCATCCTGGCCGCTGCCGGGGGGCGTCGCGCCCTGGTATCGGTGATCGTTTATCGTCCATCGATTATCGACGTTCGATGGTAGCGCTCGCAGCGGCGACCGTCAAGAGGCTGGCCCCGGGTGGCGGGCGGGGAGGGGAGGGGGACGGCGCGGCGCAGCGGTGTGCCGGGGGCCGGCCCGGGGTGCGCGGGGCAGAAGACGCTTGTCCGATCCGGGTCCGGGCCTTAATAGAACGAAAGGCCCGCCGTGGCTCGAGGCCGGGTGCCTGCGCGACGCCCTCCCGGCCCGCCCACCGACGAACGTGCCGCCCGCGGCGGGGAGGTCCCCCCGTCACAGGAGGCTCACATGCGTTCGCGCGCTGCGGTGCTCAGCTCGTTCCTTCTCCTCTTCACAGCCTGTGCGGACCGCGAGCCGGTCGCCCCGCCATTCACAGCCGAGCCGGCCGCCTCTCGACAGGTCACCGGTCCCGCGGTCGTTCAGGGCGAGATCGGTCCAGGCGCGCTGTACGCGCTGTTCATACCGGCGGGCTGGAACGGGGATCTGGTTCTGTACGCGCACGGTTACCGTCTCGCCGGCAGTCCGATCACGCTGCCGGTGATCGATCCGCTGCGCGATGGGCTGCTGAACATGGGCTTCGGCGTTGCGTACTCGAGCTATTCGGAGAATGGCCTGGCGATCAAGGATGGTGTCACCCGGACGCGTCAGCTGCGCGGGCTGTTCGCGTCGAATTTCGGGCCGCCGAAGGACACGTACATCATGGGTCATTCGATGGGCGGCCTGATCACGCTGATGGCCGCGGAGCAGAACCCGGGTCTGTTTGCCGGTGCGCTGCCGATGTGCGGTCTGATGGGCGGGACTCGTGTCGAGACGGACTATTTCTTCCACGTGCGCGTGCTGTTCGACGTCTTCTATCCGGGTGTGATACCGGGCTCGGCGATCCATCCGCCGGACGATCTCGATTTCGGCGCCCTCCAGCCGGCGCTTCTGGCGGCGCTGGTGGCGAACCCGCTCGGTGCGGTTCAGATCGCCGCCGTGCAGCAGATCCCGTACAACAATGGCACCGAGCTGTTCACGTCGATTCTGACGGCGTTGTTCTTCAACATCGAGGCGTTCGGCGATGTGGTTGCCCGCTCGCACGGGCACAACCCGTTCGACAACCGGAACACCTGGTATGCCGGCTCGTTCGATGATGTGGCACTGAACGCGGCCGTCGCCCGGTTCGATGCGGATCCTGCCGCCGTGCAGCATCTGGACAACTGGTACCGGCCCCACGGCAACCTGAAGATCCCGATGCTCACGCTGCACACCACGCGCGATCCGCAGGTTCCGGCGTTCCACCAGCCGGTGTACGCGGGCGTCGTCGCGGCCGCGGGCGCGTCCAGTCACCTCGTGCAGCGCCTCTTCGATCGGTACGGCCACTGCACGTTCACGCTCGCGGAGCAGCTGGGCGCGTTCGCCGAGCTGGTGACGTGGGCAAGGACCGGGGTGGCGCCGGTGCCGTGAGGCGCGAGCGGGCGGTCGGCGACGTGGCTGCCTTCTGGTGGTGAACCCGCTGCTGCGCGGGCACAGGCCCGGACGGCAGACCGTCTAGGGAGGGGTACCGCGGGTCTCGCCGGTCAGTCGCGCGATGGCCTGGCGGGCGCGATCGACGCGCGGGCGCAGTTCGGGGTCGGGCTCCTTCATCACGGCGAGCAGGCGCTGGTAGTACTCGATGGCCTTCTGCGGTTCGCCGCGTGTCTCCCAGATCTCGCCCAGCCGCTGGTAGCCCTGCGCGAGATGGCTGTCGTCGTACCAGAGGTTCGTGGACGGTTGATCCACGAATCGAGCCCAGTTGGCGGCAGCGGAGTCGACCTGGCCGATCTGGTCGAAGGCGCGGGCCAGCCAGGGCGCGCCGCAGGTGGCGCAGTCGGCCTCCGCATCGAATTCCCTGAAAGCGGCGATCGCTTCGTCCGTGCGCCCCTCGGCCAGGGCGACGATGCCGCGCGCGCCATCGAGCCAGGATTCGGCCTCGCGGCTGTGGTCGGCCTCGGGTGTCTGGTCAGATTCGCGGATCAGGGCCCGGGCTCTGTCCAGTTCACCGGCGGCGGCATAGGCCATGGCGAGCAGGCCGTAGGGCCGGTCGAGCGGTGTGAGGGATTCGAGCGGGAACCGTGCGAGCGCCGCATCGAGGAGGCGGCGGCCCTGCGCGGGATCGTCGAGCAGCATGCGCTCGACCATGGCGCGGCGCGCGGTGCGCATGAGGTACGTGCCCTCGAGACCGCGTGCGTCCGTCAGCCGGAACGCTTCGACCCAGCGCCTTCGTGCGGACGCCATCTGCCCGCGCAGCGCGTCGAGGTGGCCCCACCACTCGTACGCGATCGCCTCCCAGAACACGGTGCCGCGCTGATCGGCGAGCAGGCCTTCGACGAGGACGGCGGCGCTGTCGTAGTCCTGGCGCATCGCCGCGTTGAGGACGTACCCCAGCTTGACCTCGGGATTACCCGGGAAGCGCCGTTCGAAGCGGCGCGCGATCACGCTCGCCGAGTCGAACATGCGGCGGTAGGCGAGGCTGGAGGCGAGGTTGCTGTAGAACAGGCGGTTCGTCGAGTCGACGCGCAGCGCCTGTTCGTAGTAGCCCGCAGCGCGCTCGTAATCGCGGAGCTGGCCGTAGATCACGCCCAGGTTGTTGAGCGCGGTGATGTCGTCGGGGTGCAGGTCCAGCACGGTCCTGTACGCGGCGATCTGCTGGTCCCGGTTCCCGGTCACCACCGAGTAGTACGCGGCGGTCACGAGGTAGCGCTCGCGATCCGTCAGGCGGTCGCGGTACTCGTACGCCTTTTCCGCAGCCCACACGGCGCGGGCCCGCATTTCGTTCTGATTGCTCAGGATGACGGCGAGCTTCCGGTACGCCATGGCGAAGGTCGAATCGATGGCCAGCGCCTCGTCGATGAGCTGGAGCGCGCGGGCGTTGTCGCCCTGGTTCCATGCCTGCAATCCCTGCGAGAACGTGCGCAGCGCCTGAATCGAGCCGGTGGTCACGCGATCCAGCGGCAGGCCCGCGCGGATGTTGCGCAGCGATTCGCCGAAGCGCTCGCGCAGCCGGCCGGACAGCCGGTCGACGGCCGCGGTGAGTTCGTCATCGCCCGCGGCCCGCTCCGTCTCGGCCGCCAGCACCTCGCCGTTGACCGACACCAGGCGAGCGGTAAGGGACAGGCCGGTCCCGACGCGCGCGACCTCGCCGGTGATGACGGCTTTCATGCCGTCGCGGGTGGCGGCCTCGATGGCGACATCCCCGGGCAGGCCATCGGCCGGATTGCGCTGCATCATCTGCAGGATGCGGGCGACCTGCGTCGGGTCGACGATGGACACGGCCTGCGAGCGCGACAGGCCGACGCGCAGCAGTTCCGTCACGGTCGTGGCCGTGTGGCTGTCGTCGTTGGTGCGGTCATCGAAGTCGGCCAGGATGACGCGCTCGCGCTCCTCGATCGCGCCGCGGGCCAGCAGGGTTGCGGCCGGGCCGATGCCCAGCGCGCGCGAGCTGACCCAGCCGGTCGTGACGACGGCCAGCGCGCCGAAGGCGAGTCCGCCGCCGGCCAGCGCCCGACGCCAGGTCACCCAGCCGCCGGTCGCGCCCATGGCGCGCTCGCGCTCGCCGATGGCGGCCGTGACGATGACGGGCAGCCCGGCGATCACGAGCGCGACCGCAGACCAGAACACCCAGACCGGCAGGCCGACCTGCTGTACGAGCAGCCACACGACGGCAAGCACGATCGCGGAGGCCATCGTGAAAGCGATCGTCGCGCGCGCCGGGTCCGTCGCCGTGGCGGAGCGGCGCACGGCGTCGTGCAGCGGCGCGCCCGCGTGCGGGCGCAGCGCATCGGCGAACTGCGCGGCCGGGCTGAACCGGTCGGCGGGCGTCTTGGATAGCGCCCGCATGATCGCGGCCGCGACCGGCGAGGGCACGGCGGGCCGGATGGAGGTGATGGCCGGTGGCTCCGCGACCAGGTGCTGCCGGACGATCGCCTCGGGCGTGCCGGTGAACGGCGGCATGCCGGCCAGCATCTCGAACAGCACACAGCCCAGGCTGTACAGGTCGCTGCGCCCGTCGACCTCGGTGCCGCCGGCCGCCTGTTCGGGGCTCATGTACAGGGGCGTGCCGATGGCGAGTCCGGTCTGCGTGAGACGCTGCCCGCCGGCCGCGCTGATCGCGCGTGCAATGCCGAAGTCCGCGACGCGGGCGTGACCGCCGGCCAGCATGATGTTCTCGGGCTTGATGTCCCGGTGCACGACGTCGTGCCCGTGCGCGAAGGACAGCGCGTCCGCCACCTCGCGGGCCAGCTGCAGCGCCTCATCGACGGGCAGCTGCTTCTCGCGCGTGAGGCGATCGCGCAGCGAGCCCGCCTCTATGTAGGGCATGACGTCGTACAGGACCCCGTCGGCCTCGCCGGAATCGTAGAGCGGCAGAATGTGCGGGTGGTCCAGGCGCGCGGCGATCTCGATCTCGCGCAGGAACCGCTCGGGCCCGAGCACGGACGCGAGCGCGGGGTCGAGCACCTTCACCGCGACGGGCCGGTGGTGCTTCATGTCCTCGGCCAGGTAGACCGTGGCCATGCCGCCGCGCCCCAGTTCGCGCTCGATGGCGTACCGGTCGGCGAGCGCCTTTCTCAGACGATCGATCATGGGTCTCCCGGCTGGCGGTTTCTTCGCAAGGTATGCGCGCCGGTCCGGTCCTGCCAGCGTTCCGCAGCCGGCCTCGTCGGGTGTCCGATCAGCCGAGCAGCGCCATGACGAGCCCGCTGCGTACCTTGGGCACGAACCACGTCGACTTGGGCGGCATCAGCCGGTTCTGCTGACACACGCGGATGAACTGGGCCATGGTGACGGGCGGCAAGGTGACCGCGTAGCGCGCGCGGCCGGCATCGACCTCGGCCTGCAGCCACGCAGCGTCGCGGTTCGCGCCCACGAACGTGAGCCGCTCGTCGCGTGCGTCGTCGATGCCGAAAACGGCGGCGAACAGGTTACGCTGCACGATGTCGGCATCGATGTCCTGCGCTGCGTCTGCCGGATCGAACGTGCCGGTCCGCGGGTGCAACTCGTGCCAGCGCCGGCCATCGTAGAAGCCGATCTCGTGCGTTGCGGCCGGCTGCAACGCCCCCGGACCGTCGTGCACGCGACTCTCGAACGATGCGGCGAGCGCCGCCGCTGCGGCGTCCGGAGCGATCTCCGTGTCCGAGACGAGCCGGTTGTACGGTGCGATGCGCATCATGGCGGCCGGGAAGAACACGGCCAGGAAATGCGTGTAGCCCAGCAGCGCGGCGGCTGCGCTGCGGTGATTGCCGTCCGCGACGTAGGCGTGCGGCTCTGCGGCAGGCAACGCGCGCATCCGCTCGACGTCCACCGCGCCCTCGACCAGCCACAGCCGGTGCCGGTTGCCGTCCTCATCGATCGTCTCGAACGCGGGCCGGTGCGCACCGGCCCACGCGTCGAGGGCGACCTGCATGGCCCCGTTCACATCATCGACGGCGTTGTTGACGGTGCCCATGTCCGCGCGTGTGCGCTCGGTCAGTCGCGCCCTGCCCTTTGCCTTCGGCTCGCGCACGCCCTCGTTGCGGATGATCGGGCCGTGCGGGTTGTCGGGTGTCCGGATCTCCGCCGTCCGGGCCATGCCGCCCAGTCCGATCTGGCGGACGCCGTACCGTTCGCTGGTGATCTCGTACACGAAGAGGATGTCGCGCAGCTCGCGCGTGCGTGGATCAGCGATGAGCTGCGCCATGTTCTCCTGCGCGCGTTCGAGCGCCGCCTCGGACTCGGACTCGAGCATCATCTCGGGCGCGACGGCATCACAATGCGGCATCGTGACGCGCAGCACGCAGGATGGCCGCGTCTGGATGAGGTCCCAGACCTCGAGATCGCTCTGGAACTCGTCGTAGTTCGGCGCGCCCAGCGCATCGGCTGCGGCGGAGTCGACCGGTACGAGGGCACGGGGGATCGGATCGATCGTGATCAGCGGTGCCTCCCATCGCCTTCGGCGACCATGCCCAGGCCGCGGAGAACGCGTGCGGTCGTGATGATCTGGCCGGCATGGCGTTGCGCGTGCTCGGCCGCGTGGAAGAGCAACCCGAGCACGTTGCTGGGCAGGCGCGCCCGACCGACTTCGCGCGCGGTGTAAACATCCTCCTCGCCCGTCTCACGCAGCGTGTCGATGGCGCGTTCGACGGCCCGGTCGACCGCCGCGAGCAGTGCCTCCGGAGCGGCCGGCGGTGTCCCCGGCTCGCGCTCCTGTTTCAGCGCGGCGAGCTGTTCCTCGCTCAGCGACTCGCCGCGCGCGTAGGTCAGCAACCGATCGACGACGCCGGCGATGTGGCGGAGATGGAACCCGATCGCGGCGGCGCCGCCGGGCCTGATCCAGATCGCGTCGGCCGAAAGACCGGCCGTCGCGGTGCGGGCATCGATGGCCGCCTGCTGCAGCGCATGCGCCGCGGGCATGAGGACGGGCGGCACGCCGGCGACCGGACCGCGGAGCCACGCCTCGGTCATGGCGGCGAATCGACGGCGACGGGCGCGGCCCTGCGCTTCAATCGAGGAACCGCGCGCGGACGTCCGGGGCCGGCAGCGGGCAGGTGTCGAACCGGCCGAAGATGCGGTACCGGTGGCGTGCGAACAGGTCGTACGCACCGTCCCGCAGGCCACGCGGCAGGATGCGCATCAGGGTGGCGGCCTTCCACGCGCCGCCCAGATAGCGAGCGATGAAGAGGACCGCCTCGGAACGGACGTGCACGCGCTCTTGGCCGGTGCCGGCGTTTTCCACGACGATCAGCGAGTCCACGCCGCGCAGCTGGGCGTGCCTTTGGAGGGTGTTCTGCGCGAAATCGCCCTGCAGCGCCGCGAAGCGCATCGTGCGCCTGCGATCGAAGCGCAGCACGAGGCGCACGGTCCGATCACAGAAGCCGCACAGGCCGTCGTACAGCATGACCGGCGGGTGCGGATCGCCCGGATTCCGGCCCTGCCGATCTCCTGCCTGCTCCTGTTGCATGACGTCGCCTGTGCCCACCATGGTGGATCCCAATCTCGCGCCCCGTGTAGAGCCACGGCAACCGCCTGGCAATTTCATCCGCCGCGTGTGCGGCTCCGCCCGGTGCCGGGCAGCGCTCTATCACGGCCGTGGGAGCACGATGGTCGACGGCGCATCCGTTCGAAACCGGAGATTTCGAAGGCCGGTCACGGCGCTCAGTCCACGCGCCGCCGCCGTTCTGCTGGCCATCCTCGCCGGCTGCGTTTCCCGCCCGGCCCCCGCTGCACCCGGCCCCGGCTCCCAGACGTTCGTTGGCGGGTTCGATTTCCAGGCCACCGTGCGCGGCTACGAGCGCACCAGGAACACGCGCCGCGTGATCACGGAAGCCGTGAACGGGACGATCCGTTTCGAGGCCGATCGTGTCTGGGTGAACAGCTCGCGCGGCGCCTGCGACTTGCCGGATGCGGGCGGGCCCAACCGCAGGTACCGGGTCCAGTGTGGCGAGCTGTTCCTGGACGTGCGCCGTCGCGGCGGACAGCTGAGTGGCAGAGTCAGCGTTCCGGTGACGGAAACGTACGAGATCCAGCGCTGTCAGACGGTCAACGGGCAGCAGACCTGTACCTGGGACAGCTTCATTCAGCGCAACCTGCGGAGTGCAGCGCTCCAGATTCTGCGCCAATCGTAGCCGCTCGGAACCACGCGAACGACGCGTCGCGGGTGAGCGCCATCGACCGGGTCCGAGACCCGTACCTCTTCCCCTCGCTAGAAGCGCGCTGACAGGCCCGTGAGCAGACCCCGGTCCGAGTCTCCGGCCACCCGGATGTCCGGGATCCATCCGCGCGCCGTCACGCGTATGTCGACGCCGCCGCCCCACGCCTGACCGTGGCCCGATACACTGCGATCCAGGGTGGCGAAGGGCCGGATGGGAGCGGCGCCCTGTACGATGTCGATCGCCACGCCGAAGCGGACGTCGCCGTCCGTGAAGGCGGTCATGTGCGCCTCCAGAACCGGCAGCATGGATGTGATGCGACGGCCCAGGCTGAATCCGGCATCCGATCCGGCCGCATCCACGGTCACGGCCGAGGACCACGCGCCGTACGTCCGGCTTGCGCTGTGGGAAAGAAACGCACCCCACGCCTCCGTCGAGAAGCGCTCGGAGACACCTCGAGCCGTGATGTCGAGACCCCTCCGGCTCAGCAGCGTCGCGGCCTCCACGGCGAGCGCATAATGCGAACGCGTTTCCCCGGCCGGTACCTCGCGCGCAAACGCGTTCTTGTCCGCGTGGTCGAGGCTGAACTCGGCGTGCGTGTAGTCCAGCGGATCGCCGGGCCGCTCCGGGTCCCTGGCGTGACGGTCGTAACTCGTGATGCGCAACTCCGGAGGGACCTGGTCCGGATCCGGCACGAAGGGGTGCCCGTTCGCTGACGCACTGTACAGGAACGCGACGTTGCTGTGGGCCGCCAGGTCCTGCCAGGCGTGCAGCACCTTTCCCAGCAGGATCGCGGCATCTTCGTACTCACGCGCGCCGATCAGATCGACCGCGGCTTCCGTGTTCCGCTGCAACTGACGGATCGACGCCGCATACGCCTGCGCGTGCGTCAGGTGGGCGGGCCGATCGAAGTGTTCGTCGTATCGATACGTCGCACTGGGCACGAGTCGCTTGCCCAGCGACGCGATCACAGGAAGGACTTTCACGGATTCGGTGTCGAGCTGCCGGCTGGCGCGCTGGATGAGTTGCAGCATCGAGCGCGACACGCGAACAGACGAGAACGCCGCAGCCGTGATCGAATCGTGCAGGAACGGGAACATGCTGTTGAAGCGTGCGGCAGTCGGCTGGCGCTCCGCGCGAACGTCTCTCGCGCTCGTGCACATCTCGACACGATCCATCGCTGGCCGGTGGTCTCGACACTCCGCTGCTCCGACCGCAGCTTCGAGAAGGAGGATCTGCAGGAACAGAGCGACGGGCTGCATGCGTCCCCCGGTCGGCGGTGCGGCGCGTCCCGAGGACGCGCCCTCGTCATGAAGTGTGAACGCTTCCGTCAGAGGCAGGTCGGTTCGATGGGCCGGGCCCGACCCGTGCGGCGAGGCCGCCGACCTGGCGGCCGAGGACGGGTGTGGCGGGGCTCACCCGTGCCTCAATAATGCGCCGTTGCTGGCCGGTTGCAAGGAAATCTTGACGGGCGGGCGCCGCTCTGCCGGCCGGTGCCCGCATCGACCCGGGCGAGCAGAGGCGAGCAGAGGGCGGGCCGCCCGGGGCGTCAGGGCGGCCCGCTGGTTCCATGTGGGACTAACGTGGGTTGCCGGAGACCGAAGGTGAACCCCGGCTGCGTCGTCGACGCATGCGTGCCGTTCTCGCTCAGCGCCCCTCGTCCGAAACGACCCGGCCCTTCACCGTCGGGTACGTGATCCCGAGCTGCTCGAGGTACGTGCCGTACCGTGACGGATCGTAGTAGAACTGGCGCATCGCCGGCCGCCACTTCGCCATGATCTCCTCGTTCAGCCAGATGGCCGGCTGGTCCGTGGGCAGAATGAACGGCGTGTACTTCGTGTCCTTGGTCTGCACGTCGCGGAAGTAGGTCCATGCATCGGCCACGATCTGCGGCTTGAACAGCAGGTCCAGAATGTTGAGCGCCTGGACCTTGGCGCCGGCCAGCGAGCCCTTGTGCGCGATCGGTGTGGCCATGGCGATGCCGTTCGACCAGTTGTGGCCGGGTGTACCGCTGATATTCGCCGGATAGCGCAGCGTGATCGTCGGCATGTTCCACGACACATCGCCGATGTCGTCCGAGCCGCCGCCCAGCGAACGGTTCGGGTCGACGGGGCCGTTCAGCTCGCCGATCTCGGTCTCCAGGCCCTCCTCCCTGCTGCCCAGCTCGCGCTGCAGCGCTTTCGCGAGCGTGTTGTCGGCCTCGCTCCACTGCGGCAGGCCTACGCGCTTGATGTTCTCGTACGCCATCTCGGCGACCGGCTTGTTGAAATGGCCGCTCCATGCGGAGCCGATCGTCGCGATCGTGTCGATCTGCGTTCCGGTCATGAGCGCCGCGCCCTGCGCCATCTGCTTCGCGGCCTCGTACATCTCCATGACCTTCGGGTGGTCGCGCTCGCGCAGGTAGAACCAGATCGTCGCCGTCTGCGGCACCACGTTCGGTTGGTCGCCGCCGTCCACGATCACGTAGTGCGAACGCTGCGCGGGCTGCAGATGCTCGCGCTTGTACTCCCACGCCTGCGCCATCAGCATCACCGCGTCCAGCGCCGACCGGCCTCGCCACGGCGCGCCTGCGGAGTGCGCCGTCTCGCCTCTGAATTTGAACTGCACGGACATCATCGCGTTCGAGCCGGACTGGCCCCAGGACACGCCGAAGTTGTTCGCAACGTGCGTGAAGATGTTGACATCCACGTCCTTGTAGACGCCGGCGCGGACCAGGAACGCCTTCGAGCCGAGCTGCTCCTCCGCGACGCCCGGCCACAACACGAGCGTGCCGGGGATGCGGTCACGCTGCATGATCTCCTTGACGGCGAGCGCGGCCGCGATGTTCACCGCCTGGCCGCTGTTGTGGCCCTCGCCGTGACCCGGCGCCATGGCGATGATCGGATCGCGGTAGCCCACGCCCGGCTTCTGGCTGGACTGCGGGATCCCGTCGATGTCCGAGCCCAACGCGATGACCGGCTTGCCCGAGCCCCAGCGCGCGACCCACGCCGTGGGCATGCCCGCCACGCCGCGCTCGACCGTGAACCCGTTCTGCTCGAGGATGCCCGTCAGGTACTTCGACGTCTCGACCTCCTGCATGCCCAGTTCGCCGAAGGAGAAGAGCATGTCGACGATCTCCTGTACGAGCTTGGCGCGCTGCTCGACCTTCTGCAGCGCTTCCACCTTCAGGCGTTCGAGCCGGGCTTCATCGACCTGGGCGGATGCGGCAAGCGGGCTGAGCAGCAGGCCCAGGGCCACGATCAGGGTGCGACGCATGGTGCTTCTCCGACGCAGGGGTGGGCGATGGTGAGGACCTCGACGGGAGGATGCGGGCGCGGACGGCGCCCGGCAAGCTGCACCGGTTGGATGCGCAGGCTGGCCACCGTTCCGCCAAACGACCCCGTCGTGTTTCACTCGCAATCCGTATCGATGGAGCGTGCCAGAACGCGGCCCACAGGCAGGGCGGGTCCGCAGCAGCGCGCAGGGACGGCGCGGTGCCCCGGGCGCGGAAAGGAGGTCAAATGCCCCGATGTACCCGTTCTTCCCGGAGGCCGGATCATCAAGGTGGCGGTTCGGCCCCGGTGTCCCTCCACGGTCCACCCGATCGCCGTACCTTGACTCGTACTCAGCCACCACGACGATGGAGGACGTCGGCATGTCAGGATCCCCCGCAGTCGGACAGGTCGCCAGCCGCACGATGACCGTCACCGCCGAGCACGTGATCGCCTATGCCGAGATCACCGGCGACCGGAACCCGCTCCATTTCGACGAGGCGTTCGTGGCCGCCACCCGGTTCGGCCGGCTCGTCGCGCAGGGCGGGATCACGACCGGCCTGCTGCACGCGCTCGTCGCCATGGACCTGCCCGGCCCCGGCACGGTCTTTCTGTCGCAGGACTGGAAGTTCACGGCGCCCGCGTACATCGGCGACACGATCGTCGCGCTCGCGGAAGTCGTGAGCGTGCACGCCACCAAGCCCGTCACGCAACTGCGCGTCCGTGTCGAGCGCGATGACGGCACCACCCTGCTGGAAGGCGAGGCCTGGTGCTACACGATGCGGCCGTCCTCTGCCTGACGGACGGTTCGCCTCCTCAGAGACCCGGAATCGCGGGTTTCAGCACCATCAGCGCGATCGCGATCAGGACCGCCGCCGTGCCCAGCGAAGCCCAACGCGCCCACGCCGCCCGTTGCGCGCGCCAAGCGAGGACGTCGAAGGAGCCGCTGCCGACCGCCGCACGGGCCGTCGCCGCGAGCGAGCGCTGCAGCCCCGCCAGCCGTCCCGCGAACACGAGACCCGACGCACCCAGCGCGATGAGCGACCAGACGATCCAGCCCGTGCCCGTCACGGAGAGGCCGCGCAGACGCGCAGCCTGCACACCACTTGCCAGGATCACGATCACCGGGATCGGCGTGAGCCACCGGTCGCCCAGGTTCACCAGATCGTAAAACCGCGCCAGGACGGACGGCTCCCGAATGTCGCGTGCGCACGCCCACACGAGCCAGGCGGCGACGAAGTTCCCGACGAACACGAGCACGGCGAGCACGTGCACGAGCACGATCCACGAGTAGGCCATGACGGGTTCTCTGAATGAGCGTGAGAGGAGCCGGTCAGAAGATCGTGAGACGCAACAGCAGCGCCACCGCAACGAGAGGCACGAACCACTTCCACAGAATCAGATCACCAAGACGCACCCACAGGGCATTCGCACGCGCCAGGAACGCGACAGGCAGCGGCAGCGTGCGCACCGCGAGATTGAAGCGGATGCACCAGCCCACGTTCCGCGCGACGGACGCCGCGGAGAGCTTCGGCGCCCAGCGCACGAGCGGCGGGATCCCATCGGGCGGCGTTCGCTCAGCGCTCCAGAAAGGCGTGCGCACCGAGCCCGGACACACGCACGACACGCCGACACCCCGGCCCGTCAGCTCACGCCGCAGCGCCTCCGAGAAGCCACGCACCGCGAACGCGGCCGCGCTGTAGCCGCTCGTGACCGGTAGCCCGAACTGACCGGAACCGGCGGACAGGTTCACGATGTGACCGCGCCGCCGTGCCAGCATCCCCGGCAGCACCTCCCGCACCCAGTGGTGTGCGCCCCCGTACATCGTCTGCATCATGCCCGCATGCTCCGCTGGCGTGATCTCCAGAAACGGCTTCCACACGCCGAAGCCCGCCGCGTTCACCACGATGTCCGGTGGCCCCAGTTCGTCCATCACGCGCGCATGCGCCCGCGCTACCGCCTGCGCGTCCGTCACATCGCAGATGACGACAATGACCCGTCCACCGGAGCGCCGCGCTTCCCCGGCCGCCGCCTCGAGCGCCTCGGCCCGCCGCGCAACCAGCGCGACGTCCGCACCGCGCCGCGCCAGATGCATCGCCACCGCCCGCCCGATCCCGCTCGACGCCCCCGTCACCACCGCCGTCCTGCCCCTGATCCGCATGCTGACCCCTCATCGTAAGTCGCCCCGCCGTACCGGGTCCCGCCCGGCGTTTCCCACCCCCCCTTGCGTCCCCGATATAGACAATGTATATATACGACGTAATCATTGGTCAAGAGGAGCACGCCAATGCCGCGGAAGGGCCGGCGGAAGGACCGCCGAGGATACCACCATGGGGACCTGCGCAATGCGCTGGTCGGTGCGGGGCTGCAGCTGGTGGTGGAGGAAGGGCTGCAGGCGCTGAGTCTGCGGGCGGTCGCGCGCGCGGCGGGGGTGAGCCACATGGCGCCGTACAACCATTTCCCGGACCGGGCGTCGCTCGTGGCGGCGGTGGCGGCGGAAGCGTACGACCGTCTGACGTCTGCGCTGCTGGAGGCGATGGCTTCCTTGCGCGGTCAGCCTGCGCGGCAGCTGCAGGAGGCCGGCATCGCGTACGTGCGGTTCGCGGTGGAGAACCCCGAGCTGTTCCGCCTGATGTTCAGTCCCGAGCTGGCGGACACGAGTGCGCACCCCGTGCTGGCGGAAGCGTCGGCGCGGACGCTGTCGGTGCTGGCAGGCGCGATGCAGCGGTCCGCCTCCGCGGGTCCGCGTACGGCGTCGACCGGGCCTGTCACGGAGGCCAGCGCACCGGTCACTGGTGAAGCGCGTGTGGTGCCCCTGATCGCGTGGTCGATGGTGCACGGTCTGGCGGTGCTGCTGCTCGACGGCCAGTTCGGCGAGCCTGCGACGGCGGAAGCGGCGGAGCGGTACGCGCGGCTGGCGACCGATCTGATGTGGACCGGATTGCGTTCCGGCCTGGGCGGCTGACGGGTTTGTGCGTCAGCGCGCCGGCCGGATGCGCGTGACCTTCGACGGAATGCCCGGTGATGCGCCGTACGCCGCCCAGACCTCGCCTCGCTCCTCGTCGATGTCGATGTGCCGGATCAGCGCGCCCCGCGTTGGCAGCGAATACACGGTGAACCGTTCCAGCGTGGGATCGAAGCTGACCATGACATCGCCGTGTCCGGTGCCGATCCACACGGTCCCGTTCGACTGGTCGACACGCACGATATAGGGCAGGGCGTCGCGCACGGGCAGATCCCACTCACGGAACGTTTCGGTGCGCGGGTCGAAGCGGGCGAGTTTGCCGGCCGAGTACGCGGGGATCCAGATCATGCCATCCGGCGCGACGTCGGGCCGGCGCGGGCCCGCGTGCGCGGACGGCATCCTGTATTGCCGGATGTCACCCGTGGCCGGGTCGAGGCGGATGAGGTGGCCGCCGCGCAGCTGTGTCGCCCACACGATGCCGTCGGGCGCGACGCGCAGTCCGTAGGGAATCGTGCTCTCGCCGGCGGGCGAATCCGCAGTCGGGCGAGGCGGCACGGTGAACCGCTCGATCGTGCCGGTGGCGGGATTCCACGCGCCGATGACTTCCGGCTCGGCGGTGAAGTGGCCGTTCCACCACACGCGGCCGTCGGGCGCGACGCGGATGCTGTGCGGGTAGGCGCCGAACCTCGCGGTCTCCCACGCGTCCGCGCCCGGATCGTAGCGCGTGATCGCGCCGGGCCCGCCCAGGAGGAGCAGCCAGCGGCCCTGCGCATCGAGGTCGAGCGCGCGCGGGTTGGCGTTCGGCACCGGGATCGCCGTGGTCGAGAACGTGCCCGTCGCCGGATCCAGTCGATACACCTGGTGCGTGAACATCCCGGTTATGAGGACCTCGCCGTCGGCTGCGACCATCAGGTCGTGCGGCAGGTCCATCGGGACCGGGATCGGGTACTCGGTGATCTGGGGTGGTGATGGCGGCAGGAGACTCGCCGGCACGCTGAAGCGAGCCGCGTCGGGCTGGCCGCGCCAGGCCTCCTCGAGCCACATGCCGAGTGCGTCGGCATCCGGCCAGGACGAGATGATCGGGAACCCGGTCCCCTGCCCGAACATGCCGACCATCTTCCGGATGGACGTGGCCCATGCGCCGGCATCACGCCGGGAACCATCGGCGGCGCGGACCCAGTCCTCCGTCCACACGTGGCAACCGGTGCAGTCCAGGATGAAGCGCCGCTTGGTTTCGCCGTCCGGCAGCATGGACAGCCACGCTGCGCCGGACGCTGTCGATCGGGCCTGCTGATCCGGCGCAGGCGTCGACTGCGCCTCCGTGTGCCACGCCACGAGCAACACCGCGAGCGCGGTGGCCAGCACGAGCCCGCCGGGCAACGCCCAGCGCACTTTCATCGTGCCATTGTCGGATACGGTCCCGGCGGTGCCATAATCTCCCGTTTTGCGATTCCGCTGCCGAATGCGTAGACCAGGCCGGCACCGGCTGCGGCAAAGCCCATGACCGACGGCAGCGCCGGCCAGCCGCGGGTCGGGACGAGGAACGCGCCGAGGAGGGCACCGAGGAACGCGCCGATCAGCGACCACAGCAGAAGGGCGAGGCGCGCAGCCTGATCGGCGCTGTCGGTGTCGCGCTGCATCTCAGCGCCGGGCCGGCGGCGGATCGAGCGGGACGAACGTGCCCGCATCGATGACGCCGCTGGTCACGGTGTACACGGTGACGCCGGACGGTGCGAGAATCTCGCCGACCTCACGCGGCCCGACGATCGCGGCCGTCTGCTCGAAGCGGGTGCGGCCGCCCGCCCAGCCGAACGCCAGCAGCTCGCGCATGTGGTTGTGTCCACCCAGCGCGAGCGGGTACGGCCGCGCCCGCACCGTGAGCCAGACCTCGCGTGCATTCGCCACGACGTGCCGGAACTGCGTCCGGCCGTCCACTTCGATGAGCGTCGGCGCGGGCGGACTGTCGACGTAGCCGCTGAACCCGGGCGCCGCGCTGAACAGCGGGATGTGGTTGAACGTGACCACCGGCATATCCTCCGGGATCGTCGCCAGATCCCGCTCGAGCCACGCCAGCTGCACGCTGTCCACGTTGCCATGGTACCACATGTCGGCGTGGTCGGCCGTGTTCAGCGCGACGAAGTGCACGCCACCGTAATCGAAGCTGTAGTAGTCGGGCCCGAGGTAATGGCGGTACATCCTGCGCGCGTACAGGGGGTGGTCCGGCGAGACACCGGACTGGTTTCGTTCGATGCCGAACAGCTCGTGATTGCCGGGCGCGTTCCACACGGGCACGGACGCCGCTGCGATCGTGCGCGCGTACAGTTCGTAGTACTCTCTTGCCTCCGCCTCGGGCACGCGCAACGCGTCGCGCACCAGGTCACCGGTCATCAGCACGAAAGCGGGACGGACCGAGTCGACGATTGCGAGTGCGCGCTCCAGCCGATTGACAGTCAGCTGCTGCACGTGGGGATCGGACGCGTGCACGAAGCGGAACGTGTTTACTCGGTCCGTCGTGACGAGGCCGAAGGCGAGCAGCGGCGCATTGCGTTCGTCCGCGGACTGTGGCACGCCCGCGGCCGGCACCCGGCGCCAGAACGGTCCGCCTGCACGGTGGCCATCCGGCACACGCACGAAGACGACGCCCGTCCCTGCGCCGGTCAGCGCGAACGCCCCGTCCTCGTTCGTCAGGACGACCTCCACCTGGTTCGATACGGCGATCCCGGCCAGGCCCTCTTCGCCCGAATCCCGCGCACCGTTCCGGTTGCGGTCGTGGTACACGGTGCCCGTGAGTTGCGCCGCAATCGGTCCGGTGCCCGCGGATACGGCGGCCAGCACGATCGCAAAGCACCACGCGCTCCGTGTCATGTCGGTCCAGCGCCTGCGAACGCGGACGTGAAGAAGTCGGCCAGATGGTCGGCTGCCGCGCGGACGCACGCGTGCCCGATCTCGACGCTCATGCCGCGCGCATCGCCCAGGATCCCGTTCGGTGTCACACTCTTGAAGCCCTCGTTCAGGATCCGCGCGATCACGGCTTCATCGAAGGCGGCGCGGAACCCTTCCTCGGCAAGCTCGACCCGCACCAGTGACGGGTGCATCGTGAGCATGATCGAGCTTTCCGCGATGTCGGCGTGTCCGCCCACGCGGTCGGCGGGCCCGTCGATCGCGCGGATCGCCTGCACCCAGACGCGCATGAAGTCGACCAGGTCGGTGTAGGCCGCCACGCGCGCGGCCCCGTGCGCCCGGGCCGCCTCGTTCAGGCGCGGCAGCATGGCGTCGAGCGGTTTGAAGTTGCCGCCGTGGGACGGAATGATGCCGATGCGACGGAACCCGTGGCGGGCCAGGCTCGTGCAGTAGTCCGTACAGATGGCTTCCAGCGTTTCGGCCCGGATCGTGAGCGATCCGGGGAACGCCATGTGGTGCTCGGAGCAGCCGACGCGCACGGTCGGTGCGACGAGCGCATCGCCGAGCCGGCGCGCGACGGCCTCGGCCAGCACGGTGCCATGCTCCGCATCCATGAACATGGGCAGGTGCGGTCCGTGCTGTTCGACCGCGCCGCACGCGAAGATCGCGGTCGTCATGCCTCGCGCGATCGCGGCGCCCGCATCGGGCGATGTCATGCGTTCGAGGTGGAGATTCATGGGTTTCTTCCGTTCAACTCGAACCGGGAACGACGGCGAACACGCGGACCTGGCCACCGGAGCCGCCACGGATCTTGATCGGCGCGACGATGAGGTACGCGCCGAATTCCGGCACGTCGCTCAGGTCGGCCAGGTTCTCGAGGTGGAAACGACCCGAGCCGTTCACGATACCGTGGACCGGGAACCCGTCTGCGTTGCCGGGATCGACGCTGCCTGTGTCGATGCCGATGCCGGCAGTGCCCCGCTCCACGAGCAGCCTGGCCGCGTCCGCCGAGAAACCGGGGAACCGCAGTCGGCCGTCCCCATCGCGTGCGTAGTACGCGCTGCCATCGGCCCACTTCGCGCTCCACCCCGTGCGCGCCAGCACGATCGCGCCCGCGGGGATGCGGCCGTGGCGGCTCTCCCAGCCTTCGATGTCTGCAACCCTGACCGCGTAGCCCGGGTCCGCAGCCACAGCCACGCGCACATCGACGACGACGGCCGGTCCGAAGAGTTCGCTCGGGGACACGCGGTCGACCGAGGGCAGGCCCATGCCGCCGTGGACGGGCGCGTCGAAGTGCGTGCCGAAATGCTCGGGCATCGCGTACGCGGCCATCGCGGGTGCCCCGTCGGGGTGGGCGCGGAGCGTGTCGTGCCGGAACGGGCTCTGCGCCGGGCCCGGCCACCACGGCGAGTGCGCGTCGATCGCGTGCGTCAGGTCGATCACGGTCATGCTGTCCGCGAACAGCCTGGCCACCGTGTCCTGCGTCGGTGCGGACGCAGGTCCGCAGCCCGTGAGAAGCCAGGCCAGCAGCACGTGCGCGGCTTGTGGACGTCTGGGCATGGTGGCAATCTGCCGTGACGCTCGCCAGCGGACAAGCGCGCGTTCGGCCGATTCGATCAGACCGCACGGGTGAGGTGGACGTGACCGAATCCATCCAGTTCCTGTTCCTGGGACTCGGCCTCGGCCTGGTGCTCGCACTGCTGTACGTGCAGGTGTGGAAGGTGCGCTACACGCGCGCGCTTCGCCGGGACGCGGCGCAGCGCAGCGGCGCGGTCCGCGCAGGCAAGGTCTACGAACAACTGGCGCCCTGGGCCCCGGACTTCGGCTTCGACCCGAGCGATGCCCGCTTCCTCGGCGCGCCCGTCGACTACGTCGTGTTCGACGGTCTTGCCGCGGGCGATGTCCGGCGCGTTGTCTTCGTCGAAGTCAAGACGGGCCGGGCCGAGCTGAACGCACGGGAGCGGAGCGTCCGGGACGCGATCCGCGCCGGGCGCGTCGACTGGGTCGAGCACCGCGCCCGGCCCTGACGCCCTCGATGCGGGCCTTCTCGGCCGCATGGCGCCCGCGTACTATGCGTGTGCCACGACGCGCCCGCGTCGGACGTCGCATCCCGTGGAGGTGTTCATGGACAAGGCCCGTTACGTGATTGCGGTGCTGCTCGTGGTCACGCTGCCGCCCGCCGTCGCGTACTGGTTCCTGGTCCACCCGTTCATCGCCTTCTGGCGCCGGCTCGGCGCTCGCCTTTCGTACGTCATTCTCGCTGCCTTCTTCGTTGCGGCCATGGGTGCGGGCTGGGTCTGGCGCGCGACGCTCGTCGGCCGCGATCTCGGGACCAGCATGCCGCTCGTCATCGTCGGGCTCGCCCTGTACATGACCGCGGCCGTCATCGACTTCCATGTGCGCCGGCACCTGCGCTTCCCGATCCTGGCCGGCCTGCCCGAGATCCGCGGGACCGGCGATGCGGGGGCGCTGCTCAACAAGGGCATCTACGCACACATCCGCCATCCGCGTTACACCGGCTTTCTGGTCGGCGGCATTGGTATGGCGCTGTTCACCAACTACCTGGGCATCTACGTGCTGACGTTGATCATTCTGCCCGCGCTCTTCCTGCTGATCCTGCTGGAGGAGCGTGAACTCGACGCGCGCTTCGGTGATACCTACCGGGAGTACCGGCGCACGGTCCCGCGGTTCATTCCGCGGCTGCCGGGCCGCCTTATCCGCTGACCCGTCCCGAGGCGCTCGTACGAACCGCGCCACCCGCTCCATCCATTCGTTACGGTGTCACTTTCTGATGCATCGTTCCGGTGCGGCACGACAGCCACAGCCGGCCCACCGCCAGAGCTGTAACACTCACGCACACCGTGGTTTGCCCGGTCCGGTGCCGTCCGGCACGGACCTTGACAGCAGCCTCCGGCCAGACGTTCCACACGCACTGGGGAGGAGGGCGGGATGGTGGCGACCGGACGCAGGACTTCGTGGCTCTTTACGGCCGTGGCCATCACGTTCATCTCGTGTGTGGACGCCGGCCATCTGACCGAACCCGGTGTCACTCACCGTGATGGGCCCGTGCCTGCGGCCACAGTTTCGGTGTCGGGCCTGCCCGCGCTCGAGTGGCGGGAACCGGTGAGGTCCGATGTCGTGGTGAGCGCCGAAATCGGCGCGAAGGGCGGTGTGCTGCGCGCGAACGGCGTCGAGTTGAACATCCCGAGAGGCGCCCTCAAGCACCCGACGACGATCAGGTTGGCGATACCCGCCGGACGCTTCACACACGTGCATCTGATGCCGCACGGTCTGCAGTTCCGTTTGCCGGTCGAACTGTCCTTCGACCTGACGAGAACGAACGGCGCGCACCTGTCCGGCGAGGCCCTGCTGGGCACGTACTTCACACAGAACATTGCAGCCAGCGGCCTCGTCGTCCCGCTCGAGACGTTCGTGATGATCGTCGAGGGCTACCGTGCCAGCATGTGGATCACACATTTCTCGAAATACGCGCCCACGAGACGGGGCTACACCTCGGCGGGCGCCTGATCCCGGTCACCGCATCGAAACCACAGATGGAGGTGACCGAATGAGCACAGTCAACCTGCGCGCCGATGGCGACGTGCCGGACCGCTGGCAGGACGGCGCTGACCGGAGTCCCGAGGCCTGGCTGGAGATCGCCCGGCAGGCGGAGCGCGAAGGCGAGACGGGCACGGCCCTGAACGCCTACGAGCGCGCGCTCGGCGCGATCGCGGATCCGGACCGGGACTCCAGGGTGGCCAGCATCCTGCGCTACATGGGTTCAGCCTTCCGGGAGCGCGGCGAGACCGACCGGGCAGAGCGGCGCTATCGCGAGAGTTATGCGGCCGCCGAGCGGATCGACGATCAGGAAGGCATGGCCCAGGCCCTCAACTGGCTGGCCGTGATTGCGATGGGCCGCGGGTTCCTGACGGAGGCGAAAGTCACGTTCGAGCGGGCCCGACGGATGTCCCATCAGATCGGCAACGAGCGGCTGGCCGGCGCGATCCAGCAGAACCTGGGCATACTGGCGAACATCCGCGGCGATCTGGACGCCGCGATCGCGCACTATCGTGAGGCGCTCGCCCTTTTCCGCTCGATCCATGACGAGTGGATGCTCGGGCTCGTGCTGAACAACCTGGGCCTCCTGTCCACCGATGTGGGCGAATTCGAGGAGGCCGGGAAAGCGTACGCAGAAGCCTGGGATCTGGCCAGGCGCACGGGCAACGGCATGCTCGAGAACTCCGTGGAAGTCAATCGCGCGGAGCTGTGGATCGCGCAGCGGGACTGGGACCGGGCGTTCGGTGCGTGCGAACGCGCCTGCGAGCTCGCCCGGCGGCGCAACGATCGACAGCGCGAAGCCGAAGCGTTGAAGTTCAAGGGCGTCATCCTGCGGGAGCAGGACGATCCGGCGGGAGCCCGACGGCACTTCGGCGAGGCCGAGGCACTCGCCGCCGGGTCCGACGATCGGCTCCTGATGGGTGAGATCGCGCGGGAGCAGGGCGAACTGTGCGTCCGGGAGGGGTCGACACAGGACGCGCTGCGCGCTTTCTCGCGGGCGCTGGACCTCTTCCAGGCGCTCGGCGCACGGATCGACTGTCAGAGATTGCGCAACCGTATCGAGCAGCTCGCCGCGTGACGGCGCGCACGGAATTGCAGTGAGAGTCAAACTCAAACGTACCGGCGGGGAGGGTGGCATGCGAGGGATGAGGCGGAGGGGGTGGTGGCCAGGTGCACTCGCGTTGCTGGCGGTGTCCTGTGGGGACGCCCGCACGATGACGGAACCCGATGTCGTGCAGGTCGACCGCGGTCGACCGGCGACGGCGGCGGCAAACACGAAGGCAACGAGCGTCCCGCTGCTCGAGTGGATAGGCAGGCCGAAGGACGAGACCAACGTGACGGCGTTCATCGGAGCGGACGGCGGCGTGATCGCGACGGGGGGTGTCGAGCTGCGCATCCCGGCCGGCGCGCTCACGCAGACCACCGAGATCAAGATGGTCGTGCCCGGCGGGCGCTTCGTGCACGTCACGCTCATGCCGCACGGGCTGCAGTTCCGCCTGCCCGCCCAGCTTTCCTTTGATCTGACGCACACGAGCGGCGCGAACCTCTCCGCTCAACTGCTCCTGGGCGCGTATTTCACGGAGAAGGTCAAGCCGGACGGCCTGATCGTGCCGCTCGAGACGTTCGACATGATCGTCCAGGACAAGCGTGCGAGCATGTGGATCACGCATTTCTCCAAGTACGGACCCACGCGGAGGGGATACACGGCGGCCGGAGCGTAACGGCGGACAACGCACCCGCGGGTCGGGCACCGCCCGGGGCGGGGCGCGTACACTCCACCCGCGACGACGTGACGGCCCTGCCGCCGGCAGCGGTTTCTCCCGGTGGCGGTGCCTTTCCGCGTCCGGGGGGCATGGCATGGAAGACGATCCGGACCGATCTTGCCCGTCGTCCTCCTCGACTCCAGACGGAAGATCGACGTTGCACGCGCAGAACCTGGATGCCGTCCTCGACCCGCGCGCCGTGGCCGTCATCGGCGCATCCCGCTCGCCGCAGACCATCGGGCACCAGATCCTGGTCAACCTGCTGCAGCATGGTTTCACGGGGCCCGTGTTTCCAGTGAATCCGCACGCCGCGGCGGTGCACGGCGTGAAGGCGTACCCGCGCATCGGCGACGTGCCCGATCCCGTCGACCTGGCCGTGATCAGCGTGCCGCGCGACCTGGTCCTGCCCGTCGCGCACGAATGCGCGGATGCCGGCGTGCGCGGACTGGTCGTGATCACCGCCGGGTTCCGCGAGGTCGGGCCGGAGGGCGCGCGGCTCGAAGAACAGCTCACCAGGCTCGTGCGTGAACGCGGCATCCGCATGGTCGGCCCCAACTGCATGGGCGTGCTGAACACCGATCCGGCCGTGTCGATGAACGCGACGTTCGCGCCCATCCAGCCACCGGCGGGCCGCGCCGCGTTCGTGTCGCAGTCCGGCGCGCTCGGGCTGAGCGTGCTCGACTACGCCAAGGAGTACGGCATCGGCATCGCGCAGTTCGTGTCCGTGGGCAACAAACCGGACGTCAGCGGCAACGACC
>JBFFZF010000009.1:0-45232 GCA_041568755.1 Longimicrobiales bacterium
GCCCTGTTCCTTCGACTCCCCTTCGACTCTCCTTCCTTTCTCGCCTCGGTGAGGACCGGTGTCGGGTCGTCATCCGGGTGCGGGAACCTCGCTCATCCATCCATTCTCCCGCCCCGCTCATGCCGTCAGCTTGGCGGTCCCAATCCCTCGAACAGGAGGACGGTCATGAGTCGGTCGATCAACAAGGTCATTCTGGTGGGCAACGCGGGGCGTGATCCGGACGTGCAGAGCACGGCAAACGGGCATCGCGTCGCGCACGTATCGCTGGCGACGAGCCGCCGGTTCCAGCGCGACGGGGCGATGGAGGAGCGGACGGAGTGGCACCGCCTCACGCTGTGGGGCCGGCTGGCCGAGCTGGCGGACGAGTACGTGCGCAAGGGCGATCGGCTGTACATCGAAGGCAGGATCGAGTACGGCTCGTTCGAGAAGAACGGGATCACGGTCCCGACGGCGGAGATCACCGTCCAGGAGATGGTGCTGCTGGGCCCGCCGGGGCCGCGCGCTGCGACGGTCGATGACGTGGAGGACGCTGCGATCGCGGCGTGACAGGACGCGGGCCCGGCCGGTGCCGGCGCGCCGCCACCCGGGCGCGCGTCAGAGGATCGGCCAGAGACTCGGGTTCACGGAGAAGAGGAGCTGCCATTCGCCGCCCCGACCCAGGCCCCGCACCAGGTCGAACCGCAGCACATCCCAGAACAGGCCCACACCGGCGCCGGCCGAGGCCAGGCCGGCGCCGGCGGAGGTCGTGCCCCAGGCGGCGTGCAGGCGTGCGGCCTCACCCGGGGTCCGCATCTCCTCTTGCTGCTCCCCGGCCCAGCCCGCGGCACCGAGCAGGCGGCCGCGCACGAAAGGTCGCCACAGGACGGCCGTGGCCTCGGCGTCGACCAGCACGAACCGGTCGCTGGCGATCGAGCGGTAGGCGTAGCCGGGCAGCGTTTCGCGGCCGCCCAGCAGCGCATGTGACTGCAGGGGCGGTGATCCCTCCAGCGCGCCCGCCGTGAAACGCAGCAGGAGATCCCTGTCCCGGTCCATCGAGCCTCGCCGGACGCGGAGATCGAGACGCTGTCCGACCGATGCGTCGCCTTCCAGCGCGCCGCCGTGCAAGGCCAGCCGGCCGCCCCAGCTCCACCCCGCCGTCTCGCGCAGCGGCCGCTCGATCGCGACCGTGCCGCCGGCCCACGTGCCCTCATCGACCGGCAGCACGGGCCGGAACGTGCCGCCCAGCGGCCCGCGGGTACGCGTCAGCCCGGACGCCTCGTGCTGCTCCCACGATGCGCCCAAGTCGAGCTGCCAGTCGGGGGACAGCGTGTGATGCAGGCTCAGGCGCGCACCGTCGGCCCGGTACACGTCGAGGTAGTCCGCGCCGCCGAACGCCGCGACCGTGTTGAGCGCGCCAGGCGCACCGGGCCGGACACCCAGGTCGCGCGTCTCGTTGGCGTAGGCGCGCACGCGCAGCGTCGTGCGCAGCCCGAACTCGTGACGGACCGCGACACCCAGCGCCGGCTGCGCGAGGCCGAATGACCAGCCGAACGTGCTCTCCAGCCGGGTGGCCGTGTTCAACGCGAATGAAGCGCCCGCGCCGGGCTGCAGCCCGTGGGCCCGATCATAGCGCAGCACCTGCGAGGCGTCCGGCAGGCTGAGCCGCAACCGGGGCAGCCCGCTCAGCACGCGTTGCCGCACGAGCGCAGCGGCCTGCGCGCGCAGCTCCTCCATCTGGGGCGGCGGTGCCAGACCCAGCTCGTGCAACTCATCGTAGATTTCGCGCGAGAACGGAAACGCCTCGCGCTGCGCGCGCGGGACGGTCGTGACGCGATATCCCCAGAACAGCGACGGCGGCAGATCCTGGTTGAAGACGTAGTCCTGAACGCGGAACCGCCCCTGGATCACCGACGTCGCGACGAAATCCAGTTCGGGAAGCTGGCGCCGGATCTCGACCGCCTGCTCCCAGGGCAGCCAGTACCGGCCCTCCCAGAGACTGTTGTCGAGCGAGATGTTGATGCGTTCCAGCCGACGGTCCACGTACGATGCGGGCGTGAACGTGAACGTCATCCGTACGACATCGCCGGTCTCGTGATCGACGAAAACGGAACCGATGATCGCAGATCGGTCCATACGCCGGGGCCGGACATCGATACGGTAGGCCTTCACCGGTGTCGGTTTGCCGGGCAGGCGCAGCGTCAGCGAATCGACCAGCCGGAAATCGTAGATCGAGTCGGCGCCCGGGGCGGCCGGATGCGGGACGTCGGCCACCTCATCGCCATCGCCCATGCGCATCACATCGCCGAAACCGTTCTGCACGACCGTGAGATGATCGAGGTGATAGCGCATGCGGTTGGGCAACGCGCTCTCGTCGCGCAGCCCCACGATGCGCTGCTTCGTCAGGTCGGGCTGGGCCCAGAACACCTCGAGCGCGACCTGGTCCGTCTTCACCAGCACACGCTCGTCCGTGTCGCGCCGTTCCAGGTAGAAGTAGACCAGACCCTCCGCGCGCGCTTCGTAGTTGGCCAGCAGCGAATCCGCCAGGGGCTGCTGCCGGCGCACACGCGCCATCTCCATGAGCTGAATCGCGCGCGCGTCGTTCCAGACCGTCCCGTCCCGCTGGGCCGCCGCGGGCGCGGGCAGAAGGCACAGCCACGCGCACAGCGTGACCCGGAAAGAGATGCCCGTGGAGCCGCGGTCGAAGGAGCGATCGCGCCGTCGGGGAACAGCTTCGCAGTTCACGTTGGAACGCACTCAGCGAGCACGGCGTCGAGGGGACACAGCCGCTCCGGCCGGAGATGAAACAAGGGCGTACGCGCCAGCGCCGCAGTGCGACTCCGACTCCGGACGCGCGGCGCGCCGCGTACGATCCGTCGCGATTCTACCGGGTTGCGCAGGCAACGTTCCGGCCTCCGCCAGGCCGACGGACGACGCCGGGCGCGGCGCGTCCGACCCGGGACCCTCACGCGCCGGCGCGCAACGAAAAGAGCGGGGGCCGGATCCTCGGATCCGACCCCCGACGCATCCTCCGGCCGACTTCGCGTCGGCTTCGCCGCCGCGCAGTGGGCCTCCGCCGTTCTTTGCCCGGCTTCAGCCAACTTCGGCGAGCGTGCTCGCCTCAGTTAGCCGACCAGAACGTCTCGAGCGCCTCGCCGTCCGGGCTCTCGCGCAGCTTCTCGAACGCGCGGTTCCGGATCTGGCGGATCCTCTCACGAGTCACGCCGAGCAGCGAACCGATCTGCTCCAGCGTCCGCTCTTCGCCGTCATCGAGACCGTAGTAGAGGTACAGGATCTTGCGCTCACGCTCCGTGAGATACTTCTCGAACATCCGGTCCAGGAACTCGCGCTGGGCCTGCGACTCGACCGTTTCTTCGATGTCCTCCGCCTCGGCCCCGGCGAACCGCTCGCCGAACGACGCGCTGTCCCGGTCGCCCCGGTCGATCGGGGCATCGAGGGACAGCTCCGAGGCGGCCACGCGCCGCAGCGCGCGCACCGTCTCGACCGGTTCGCCCATCTCCTCCGCAATCTCCTGATCCGTCGGTGTCCGCCCCAGAATCTGGGTCAATGCCGTCTCCGTTCGCGACAGCTTCACCAGATTCGAGTTCTGGTTCAGCGGGATGCGCACGGATCGGGTCTGTTCGGCGAGCGCCTGCAGCACCGTCTGCCGGATCCACCAGACTGCGTACGAGATGAATTTCACGCCCTTGTCCGGATCGAACTTCTTGACCGCCTTGAGCAGGCCCTCGTTGCCGATGCAGACCAGCTCGGCCAGGCCGAGACCCCTGCCCTGGTACTTCTTCACGTACGAGATGACGAACCGGAGATTGGCGGTCACGAGCCGCTCCGCCGCCTCCTTGTCGCCCGTCCGAGCCCGCCGCGCCAGTTCGCGCTCCTCCATCGCCTCCTCGATGAGGGGGTACTTCTCCACGTCGTAGAGGTACTGGTCGAAAGAGTCGAGTGCGCGGGAATTCACGAACATAGGCGGATCCATCCTCGCGGTTGGGGTGAAAACGAAAACAGCGGACTGGCGCTGGCCTTTCCGCTGCTTTACCGGGTTGCCGGTCGACGATGCATCAGGGCGTCGCACACCCGGCAGGTATCCCAGATGGTTCCGATCATAGGCGAGGCCAATATAAAGCAAGTTTGTGTCCGATGGAACCCCTTTGTGGTCGCAGAAAACGGCGTGGTTGGTGGCTTTCCGTGCTGTCGACGGTCGAAGGTGTTGGCGTGTCCCGGTTTGCATACATCCGCCCCGGAGGGCGAGGATACGGCTGTCCGGGCCGACCTGAAGGACGCCGGGCGGGGTCCCGCCACGGGTTCAGCCGGGGGCCGGGCCTTCACGCACCTCGTCGAGCGTGGCGATGGCCCGGCGCAGGTGCGGGATGACGATCGAGCCGCCCACGACCAGGCCAACGCTCATGGCCTCGAGCAGCTCCTCGTCCGAGAGGCCTTCCTCCGCACAGCGGATGACGTGGTAGGTGATGCAGTCGTCGCAGCGCAGGACGAGGGACGCGACCAGGCCGAGCAGTTCCTTGGTGCGGACGTCGAGGGCACCGGCCTCGTAGACCCGGGAGTCGAGGGCGAAGAAGCGCCGGATCTCGAGGTTGTCGGCGCTCAGGATGCGCTCGTTCATCCGCTCGCGGAAGCGGCGGAAGGCGTCCAGCCGGGCAGTGTCGCTCATGATCGCAGTGCGCGGAGCGCACCGACCGTGGCCTCGGCCGGCGGCCCGTCCTTCAGGAGGTGGAGGGTGAAGCGGGCGTTCTGCCCGGTCAGTACGACGACATCGGCCAGGAAGCCCTTCCGGACGGGCCCGGCGTCGACGCCGTCGAGCGGGATCCGACGCGGCCGGGCCAGCCGGCGATGGAGGAATCCGGCGCCCCGGTCATCGAGGACGAGCCAGCCGTTCCGCCAGGCGCCGCGCAACCGTCCGTTGCCGAGCGCGGCGCGGACGGCACGCGGGGGACCGGACGCGATGGTGGAGCGTGTGACGAGGGGTCGCAGGGCGCGCGGCAGGTCGCCGGTGCCTCGCCATTGCCGGGTCCCGAAGAAGCCCCGCAGCCTGGCGATCACGGCGCGGGCCGCGAAGGCGGCGCCGCGCAGGGGCGCGGCGCCGAGCGCGAGGACGAGGACGCCGATCACGACGACGGCCGACAGGGCGGCGGCGGGCTGGAACAGCACGGCCGCGGTCAGGATGCTGGCAGCTGCCGCCTCCGCAGCGGTCGCCGCCATGCGCTGCCAGCGCTCGCGGACGGCGGCGACGCGCAGGCCGAGCTTCATGCCGTGGGCGGTGAGCGCGACGGTCGCGGCGAGCGCCGTGGCCGGCAGCCGTGCGCCGACCGGCGCCGATTCGAGCGCGAGCCAGGCGAGGGCGGCGGCGCCGACCGGCCGGACGAAGGTGTGTGCGGACTCCCAGAGGGAGTGGCCGAAGCGGACCGCTGAGGCGATCAATTCGAGGCCGAGCAGGAACAGCGCGCCGCCGATGAGCAACCCGTGTTCGAGCCCGCGGAGCGCCGGCGGCAGGCTGTCGATCCAGCCGAGCCGGGCGGCGAGGCCGAGCGTCGCGATCGTTGCGTAGAGGTTGAGGCCGCAGGCGAGCGCCGCACCGAGGAGCCGCCCTGCGAGAATCGCATAGAGCATCGCGCGGAACGTAGACCGCGGCCGGTTCCCGGGCCAGCCGCGGCGCGCGCGTCGGAAGTGGCGTGAAACTGGCATGGGCGACCGGCCTGTGCGCACAACATCGAGGACACGCATTTGAACGCGAATCCCCAAAGTGGCGGGAAACAGAAGACCGGGCGGCTCGGGGTCGGTTTGACCGGCGTCCTGCTCGTTCTGTTCGCTCTGGCCGCAGACCAGCTGAGTCCGGGCGGCTCGGGCGGGTTCGGTCGCGGCCAGCTGCTGATCGCGATGGCCGGAGCGGCACTGATCGCGGGCAGTCTGGCGGGACGCCGGATCGTGCCGCTGTACAAGGGGTTGGCCCTGCTGCTCCTCAACACGCTGGTCGTGCTGGTTGTCGTGGAAATCGCGGCGACGGCCGTCCTGCGCCTGCTGGGCAGCGGACCGCCGGCGGGAGACGCGGCGACCCGCTACCGGCAGCGCATCGAACAGGTCTCGTACTACGCCGACCAGCCGTGGGCGGCCGATTTCTGGGCCGAGCACTGGCGGGCGGAGCAGCAGCAGATCTACCAGCCGTGGGTGCTTTGGCGCATCGCCCCGCACACGGGGCGCCACGTCAACGTCTCCGCCATCGGCCTGCGCCACACCCCCGGTGCGGTGTGCACGCCGGGCGCGCGTCGCATCTTCGTCTTCGGCGGGTCGGCCGTGTGGGGCTGGGGCGCGCCCGACGACGGTACGATCCCGGCCCACCTGCAGGCCGCGCTCAATGCCGCGGGCCACTCGACGTGTGTGACGAACTTCGGACAGAACGGGTTCGTTTCGACGCAGGACGTGCTCGAGCTGCAGCGCGCGATCGCGGCCGGGAACGTGCCCGACGTCGCCATCTTCTATCATGGATACAACGACATCAGCTCGGCGGCGCTGCAGGGCCGGGCCGGCGCCCACCTGTACTACGACCGGATCGCACGCCGCCTGGAGACGGAGGCCCCAGCGCCTGCGCGTGAACCGGGCTGGTCCGCTGCGCTGCGTGCGACGCGAACGTGGGCACTGATCGAGCGTGCTTCGACCCGGGCCAGCAGGCCCGATCCGGCCGCCGCCGGTCCACAGCCCACGCCGCCGCCGGACGCGCCGGGTGTGCAGGGCCTGGCCGACAGCGTGTTGCAGGTGTACCACGCGAACGTGCGCACCATCGCCGCGCTCGCGGGCCAGTACGGCTTCGACTGGCACGTGTTCTGGCAGCCTGTCCTCCCGGTGAGCGGGAAGCCGCGTACCGCCGAGGAGGAGGGCATGGGAAGCAGCCTGGGCCCGATCCTGCCCCTGGCGCGGGCCGTTTTCGCGGGGCTCGCGGCGGCCCCGCCGGCCGACCCGCGGTTCCATGACCTGCGCGCTGTCTTCGACCGGGACAGCACGGCGATCTACATCGACTTCGTGCACCTGACACCGCCGGCCAACCGGACCGTCGCGCTGCGGATCCTGGAGGCGATGGCGGGCGGACGGGCCGGTACGCCGGGTACGGCCTCGACCGCCCCGCCTGGCCGGTCGAAACTCGGGGAGGCGCCGGCCGGACTGGCCGAGTCCATGGCCGTACGTGCATATGCCCGTGCGACGCGACTGACGACCGCAGAGCTGCGCCCGGCGCGGCCCGTCGTCGAACCCTTTCGGCTGGCTGCACAGCGAGCACCGTAGATGACAGCGCAGGGACAGCGCGCGGACCGGGTGTTCGCGATTCTTCTGGGTGCCGGCGGCGCGCTGGCCGCGCTGGTCGCGCTCGCAGCCGATGTTGCCAGCGATGAAGCAACGCGCGGCTTCGGGCGGGCTCAGCTCGGGCTGCTCATCGCGGGTTTCGCGGCGATGGCCCTGGCGCCCGGCTTCACGTTCGCGGGCGTGCGCACGGCGCTGGACCAGCTGCGCGCTGCGCCGCGCGCCGCGCTCCTCGCCGCGAGCAAGTACGCGGCGCTGCTGATCCAGCTGGGCCTCGTGCTGGCCGTCGTGCGACTGTTCGAGATCGAGAGTCCCGCCTTCTACGACAAGATCGCGCTCCTCGCGATCGGCGGATTCGCCGTCCATTACTGTCTGCCCCGACGCAGCCGCATGCTGTTCTTCATGCTGCTCTCACTGGGCGGTGTGTGGGTCGTGTTCGGCGTGCCGGGGGCGCCGTGGCTGATCGCCATCGGGCTCGCCCTGGTCCTGATCTGTCACCTGCCGATCACATTTGCGGCGCGCGTGGGGCTCCTGCTGGCGGCCGGCGCGCTGCTCGCGGCGATGCGGGCGCAGTGGTTCCAGCCGCCGTTCCCGGGCGCGATCTGGCCGATCCTCGGCTCCATGTTCATGTTCCGCCTGGTCGTCTACATGTACGACCTGCGGCACGCGCGCGAGCGGGTCGACTGGCGCTGGACGCTGTCGTATTTCTTCCTGCTCCCGAATGTGGTGTTCCCGCTGTTCCCCGTGGTCGACTGGAGCACGTTCCGGCGCACCTACTACGACCAGGAGCGCCACGACATCTATCAGCGTGGCGTGCAGTGGATCTTCCGCGGCATCACGCATCTGCTGCTGTACCGGGTGGTGTACCAGTACATGACGCTCGCGCCCGAGGACGTCGCGACGCCCGCACAGCTCGCGCAGTACATGCTGGCCACGTTCCTGCTCTATCTGCGCGTCTCCGGCCAGTTCCACATCATCGTCGGACTGCTGCATCTGTTCGGCTTCAGACTGCCGGAGACGCATCGCCTGTTCTATCTGGCGGCGAACTTCAATGACCTGTGGAGGCGCATCAACATCTACTGGAAAGACTTCATGATGAAGGTGGTCTTCTATCCAGTGCTCTTCCGGCTGAAGCGCCATGGACAGACCGTCGGCATCGTGGTTGCCACACTCAGCGTGTTTCTGGTCACCTGGTTCCTGCACGCGTACCAGTGGTTCTGGCTGCTCGGCGAGTTTCTCCTGACCTGGCCCGATGTGCTGTTCTGGCTGGTCCTCGCCCTGCTGCTCATCGCCAATACCCTGTGGGAGATGAAATACGGCCGGGCGCGAAGCGTGGGCGGGGTCGCCAGGATCGGTTGGGGACGCGTGTTCTCCACGGCCGCGACGTTCATGTTCATGTGCGTCCTGTGGTCGTTCTGGAGCAGCCATGCTGTCGGTGACTGGCTGGCGTTGTGGGGCGCGCTCGCACAGCAGCCCGCCGCCGATGACCGGCTGACGGGGCTGCTGGGCCTGGGCGTGATCGGCGTGGGCATGGTCGTAACCGCCGGCCGGGGCACGCCCGCCGCCGGCCGGCCACGCAGCCGGCTGCGGCGGCTGTTCGCGCCTGCGACGTTCGCCGGGACCGCCGCTGCGACCGGTGGCGCGCTGGCCCTGCTCGTCATGCTCGGCTCACCGGACATCACGCGCCGCCTCGGCGGCGAGGTCGCGACGGTGCTGCGCGACATCCGTACACCGCACCTGACGGCGCGCGACGCCAATCTCATGCGGCGCGGCTACTACGAGAGCCTGACGAGAGCGAATCCGCTGAACAATGCGCTGTTCGATGTCTACGCGCGCCGGCCCACACAGGCGGAATGGCCGAACGTGCTCCAGGCCGGTCTGGCGCGACTGACGAACGATGTGCAGTACTGGGAACTGTTGCCGCTGCAGGCCACGACTTTTCACGGCGCGATCTTCCGCACCAACCGGTGGGGCATGCGCGACCGTGACTACCCGTTGAAGGCGGATTCCGGCGTCTATCGCATCGCGATGCTCGGGGCCTCGTACGTGATGGGGGACGGGGTGGCGGATGACGAGACGTTCGAGGCGGTGCTCGAGACGGAACTCGCGCGGGCGCGCGGCCCGGACGACCCTGCGGTCGAGATCCTGAACTTCGGGACGCCCAATTTCTTCCCTCCACGTCACCTCGAACTGTTGCGGCGGAAGGTGTTCGACTTCGAGCCCGACGCCGTGTTCATGGTCAGCCACGTATCGGACGGTCAGGACTACCCGCACCTCATCGTGACGGCCCTCGAGAACGGCTACGAGATCCCGTTCGACTTCATCCGTCGGCGGCTGGACTCGCTCGGCATCACCGCGTCGACCCCGCGGGACGAAGTGCTCCGCCAGCTCCGGCCGCACATCGATGACATGCTGTTCGAAACCTACGAGGCCATCGTGCGCGAGTGCCGCGACCGGGGCATCGTGCCCGTGTGGGTGAACATCCCCACGCCCAATCTGGGTGCGGAAGATGACCGCTCCGCCCGCCTGAAAGCGCTGGCCGGGGCGGCCGGTTTCGTCCTCATCGAGGTCGACAACGTGTACGGCGATGACCCGCGCAGGTTCTGGATCGCGGAGTGGGACTACCACCCGAACGCCGAAGGACACCGGCTGATCGCGCAGGCGTTGCAGGCGCGCCTGCTCGAGCTGTCCGAGCAGATTCCGATTGGACGGACGGGGAGAGGGAGAGGGGGAGTTTGAGGGGAAGGGGTGAGGGGAAGGGTGAGGGGAAGAGACGAAGGCCCTGCCGCTGAGAGCGGCAGGGCCTTCGTGTTCAGCGTGCTGCTTCGATGCCGTCGGGTCTCAGCTTTCGTCCTTGCGGACGGGCTCCTGGCGCTGCAGGCCCTGGAACCGGCAGCCGACGACGGCCATCGGGACGTAGATCGTGTTGACGCGATCGAACGCGGTGCGCAGCTGCGTGTTCGCGCCCAGCGCGGCGGCAAGGTCGCCGTTGCGCTGCTGGACGGCCGGAGCGAGCCGCGCCTGGAACGGCGCGACGTCGTTGGCGTTCGCGTAGACGGGGAAGCCGTTGGCATTGCCGAGGTAGACAATGCCGGACTGCATCATCGTCGGCTGGCCGTAGGTCACGAACTCCTCACGGGCGCGGCCCATGGCCATGACGAACGGCGTGCCGCGTACGTACCAGTCCGCGTTGGCGGCGGTCGGCACGTTACCCACGGTCTGGCGGAGCGGCGTGGTCTGACCGCCGGCCACGACGACCGTGTCACTGCTCGCGTGACGGAAGACGGCGTCCTGCATGCGCAGCCCGCCCGACGCGCCCGGATCGACGACGCAGACCGAGATCTGGTCTTCGCGCGGCGGCGGCGGTGGTGCCGGCCGCTGCGGCGGCGGCGGCGGCGGCGCCTGTTGCTGCGGCGGCGGCGGCGGGGCGACGACCTGCGCCGGGCCCTTCATGCCGAACAGCAGCGACAGGCCGGCCTGCAGTCCGATCTCGTGGACCAGGCTGCTCAGGTTCTCGTCGCCATCCGGCACGGCGTAGAGGTTGCCGCCCAGGAAGCTGGAGACCTGCTGGACCTGGGGCTTGAAGATCCGGTCGCTGACCTCGGCCCGGAACGCCCAGCGCGGCGAGAAGCGGAAGTCCGCACCCAGGCCGATGACGCCCATGATGGATTCCTTCCACTCGCCGAGGGCCTGGTTGCCGCCCGTGCCCGAGCTCAGCGGCGCACAGGCCCAGAACTCGTTGTTCCCGGCGTCGTAACAGACGGTCGCGTCGCCGGCCGGGTTGACCCATTTCGTGCCCAGGCCGAGGGCGACGTACGGCAGTGTTTCTGCGCCCTGCCAGGTCTCATTGGGCGCGCGGAAGCGGATCATGAGGTCGCCGCTGGCGCCCCACAGGTTGACATGACTGATGGCCTCGGCCTCGCGATCAGCGAACTGGCCGTTGGCGCGCAGACCGACGCGCGACCAAGGCCAGATCGTCAGCTGGGAGCCGACGAGCCAGCCGGTCGAGAACTTGGCGTCGTCGACCATCGACGTGTACAGCGATCCGCCGACGTTGGCGCCAAGGTCGAACCAGTACTGTTGTGCCACTGCCGGGCTCGCGGAAACCGCAATCGCGAGAACGACAGCAAGGCTCCCACTCTTCATGCGTTTCATAGACAGATCTCTCCACGAAGGTTTTCATTCGGCGCACCGGAAAGACGGCCGCCGAGCCGACGCTGTCCAGCCACTCTCGGTACACGTCTGGGGCGGACGGGCGGCGCCAGGGCGACCCGATCCTCCACGGGGCTCGCCGCCGGGACAGAGGGCGGGCCCGCGTTCCATGGACCGAACACATTGGGAAAAATACACTTCATGACGGTCGGATCAATACCAGCGATGCGTTGATCCCGCCGAATCCAAAGGAATTGGAAAGGCATGCGACCGGCCGGCCGGGCCGGCCGCCCGGACCCACGTAGTCCAGGTCACAGGCCTCGTCGCCGGCCTCGAAGTTCAGGGTCGGAGGAATCCAGCCTCGCTCCATGGCCAGGCAGCAGACGGCCGCCTCGATCGCGCCGGACGCGCCCAGCGCGTGGGCGTGGTACGGCTTGGTCCCCGAGATCGGGACCCGCCACGCGTGCTCGCCGAAGACGGCCTTGAGGGCCAGGCTCTCGGTCGCGTCGTTCAGCGGGGTGGAGGAGCCGTGCGGGCTGATCAGGTCGATGCGCTCCGGCGTCAGCCCGGCGCTGTCCAGCGCCAGCCGCATGGCGCGTGTGGCCTGCGCGGCATCCGGACGCGGCGCCGTCATGTGGAACGCGTCGTTGGTTGTGCCGTAGCCGGCGATCTCGGCGTAGATCCTGGCGCCGCGCGCTCGCGCCAGGTCCATGCGCTCGAGGACCAGGGCGCAGGCGCCTTCACCCATGATGAACCCGTCCCGCGCCCGGTCGAACGGCCGGCAGGCACGGCCCGGGTCGTCGTTGCGTGTGCTCATGGCCCGGATGATCGCGAAGGCGCCGAAGGAAAGCGGAGCGAGCGGGGCCTCGACGCCGCCCGCGATCGCGGCGTCGACGAGCCCGTCACGGATCAGCCGCCACGCCTCCCCGATCGCGATCGCGCCGGAAGCGCACGACATGGCGTTCGTCGAGTTGGGGCCGGTACAGCCGAACTCGATCGCGATCGAACAGCTGGCCGAGCCGCCGAACGTCGTGAGCGCGACGCGCGGATCGACCGCGCGCAGGCCGGCGCGGTGCAGGTTGCCGACCTGTTCCTCGGCGTACGCGATGCCGCCCAGCGCACTGCCCATCTGGACGGCCGTGCGGTCCGGATCCAGGTCGGCGGCGGCCAGGCCGGCATCCTCCAGGGCGAGCCGTGTGCTGGCGATCGCGAACTGTCCGTAGCGGTCCAGACGCTTCGCGGCGCGCGGGTCCAGGAAGCGGGCCGGCTCGAAATCATCGACCTGGGCCGCGATCTGCGAGCGCCACTGGCTCGGGTCGAAGCGCGTGATCCGGCGGACGGGCGAGCGCTCTGCACGCAGTCCGGTCCACAGCGCGTCCGCGCCCACGCCCGCTGCCGTCACCGGCCCGATCCCGGTGATGGCGACGCGCACCCGGCCGGACCCGCCGTTTCCCGCAACGGGCGCGCTCATGCGGCGGCGTGCCGGCGCTCGGCCTCGCGAGCCACGCCGCGCAGGGTGCGCATGGCGATCGCGCTGACGAACGCGGGTGCGATCACGAGCCGCCACGCCAGGGGTCCGATCAACGGCCACGCGGGCCCTTTCCAGGCGTGCGCGATCCGCACCCGGGTGCCGCCCGCGACCGGGGCGAACGCCCATTTCACATCCATGCCGCGTGTGATCCCGTCCACATGGTGGTAATACACGGCGGGCTCCGCCGCATCGACGCGCATCTCGGACACCCACCACGTGGGATAGCCCACCGGACCGAACCGCCGCCACGCGGCCATCTCGACGCGCCCCGTCCCGAAGGCCCGTCGTTCGTGGAAGCGCACCCACCGGTAGTGCGGCAGGATGACCGGCCAGCGCTCCACGTCGGCCGCGACGGCGAAACACACGTCCGCGGGCGCGGCCATCTGAAGTTCGTCGTAAATCGTGTGCGCTTCGGTCATCGGCGTGCGATCGTGGCGAGGAGCGTGCGCGGCGCGAGCAGCGTCGCTGCAGGCGCGAGGTCGCCGGTGACCGCGAGGAGCGCGGACACGGCCGCCGGGTGCCCCGCCAGCCAGTCGATCGCGACGCCCGCCGACCAGGCGCGCCGGAGCACCGCGTCCATCATACGCTGGACCCTGCGCGAGCCGCGAACCAGCGCCCGCTGTGCCGCTTCGTACGCGTCGAGCGCCGCGTGCAGTCCGCTTCGACCCTGCAACGCGCTGGCGGTCGCTTCGACGAGCAGCTCCGCGCCGCGCATGGCCTGGAACACGCCCTGACCGGTGAACGGGTCGAAATAACCGGCGGCATCGCCGACCAGGGCCACGCGTGCGGCCCGGCAGGTCCGGGTCGGCACGTCGAACGATCCGGAGCGCAGCAGCGGCGCGCGGGCGCGCACCTGCCGCCCGATGTCCTCGCGCTGCGCGACCGCGAGCCCGGGGAAATGCCGTAAAGCATGCACGAAGAAAGCGGCCGGATCGCTTGCGACCGCGCGGCCCCAGGCGTCTGCTTCCGCGACGAGCGTGACGTTCCAGGGACCGGCGGCGGCGTCTCGGCTTACCGGCGCGACGCCCAGGCAGAGCCCATCCGCCAGGTGCATCGCACCGAGATCGCGCGCCGGCCACTCTGCCACCGGGTGCAGCGTCAGCGAGATCTTGCGGCGGCGTGGCGGTCTGCGGACCACGCCCAGCCGGCGCGCCAGGGTGGAGCGGAGCCCATCGGCGCCGACGACGAGCCGGGCGTCGACCGTGCACGCCGCGCCCTGTGCCGCGCGCCCACGCAGCGAGGCGATCCGATCACCCGGCTCGACGCCCGTGACGTGAACGCCGGGAAGAAAGATCGCGCCGGCCTTCTCGGCGGCCTCCAGCAGCACGGCGTCGAATCGTTCGCGGGACAGGGCCAGCGAGGCCGCGACCGGTGGGCCCGGTCCCGCGATGTCGTGGAAGCGGCTGTCGATCGCCCCGCCATGGGGCCCGATGATGCGCCAGCCCGCGAGCCGGGCAGGCGCCTCGGCCTGGACCGCGTCGAGGACCCCGATGCGGTCGAGCAACGGGGTCACGCCGGGGCTGAGGCAGTCGCCGCACGGTTTGGCGCGCGGGAACTGCGCACGATCGAGCAGCGCGACGCGCAGGCCGCGCCGCGCGAAGAGCAGCGCGGCGGTCGACCCGGCGGGGCCGGCCCCGACGATCGCGACGTCGCAGTTCACGCGGTCCCGCCGGGAACGCGCCGCTCGGCGACGGCGACGAGCCGGTGCAGGAAGCGCATGCGGACACGGGCGGGGGCCAGCGCTGGCACGTCCAGCGCCCGCGCCAGTTCCGCAGGTGTGAAGCCCTGCCGCACCGACAGTGGCGCGTCATGCCGCGTCAGGCGGCTGCGCCGCCAGACCGTGGCGGCAAGGATCTGCGCGCCGGCGTAGTGCACCCAGTTCCTGTGCAGTTCGTTCACGACCAGCGCGCGCCTCGCCACGCGTGCGAGTTCATGCACGACGCGAATCAGCGACTCGCCGTGGAAGTGGTGCAGCGTGAGCGAGATGAGGACAATGTCGAATGTGCGATCGGCGAACGGGAGTGTGCGCGCGTCCCCGGCGAGGAATGCGGGCGGCGGGTCCGTCTCGACGCCCGGGCCCGGGACGCCCGCCAGTGTCAGCGTCTGGAGGTTGCCATCCACACCGGTCACGCGCAGCCGCCGACCGGCGCGCGCACCCCAGCGGGCGAGCGCCCGCGCCGCGCTGCCATCGCCGCAGCCGACGTCGAGCACCGTGGCCGCGGTTGAGGCCGGCACCAGGCGCGCGACGACCCGCTGGAGATCCAGTCGTCCGCCCAGCCAGCGGTGGACGCGGTCCAGATCGCGGAACGTCCGGCGCAGTTCGTCGACGTCCGCGCAGTCGTCCATCCACTCGCCGGCGTGCGCAGCGTCCGGACGCATCACGACGCGGGCGCTGGTGCGACGCCGTGCGCGGCGGCCGCCACACGTGCGCCGAGATCCGCGATGCACCGGCGCGTGGCCGGATCGTCGAGTCCGTGCACGGGCCCGCCGTCGAACAGTACGCGTCCACGCACGGTGACCAGCACGACATCGGCGGCGCGCACGGCGTGCACCACGGCCGCGTTCGGATCGTGAAGCGGGACGGTATGGGGGCCGCGCAAGGAGACGGCGCACAGGTCGGCGTCCTTGCCCGCTTCGAGGGAGCCGGCACGGCCGTCGATCCCGAGGGCCCGTGCGCCGTCCAGGGTGGCCATGCGCAGCAGCGCCGCCGCCGGGAGCACGGTCGCATCGCGCAGACTCGCGCGCTGGTACAGCTGAGCGAGGCGGGCTTCCTCCAGCAGATCCAGCCGGTCGTTGCTCACCACGGAATCGGTGCCGAGGCCCACGGTCACACCCGCGGCCCGCAGCGCATGGACGGGAGAGGTACCGTGGCCCAGCCGGGCGTTGGCGGCGGGACAGTGCGCGACGCTCGCGCCGTGCTCCGCCATGCGGGCGATGTCGTCGCGGTCGATGGTCACGCAGTGGATGAGCAGGGGCCGCGCGTCCAGGACGCCGAGGGCATCGAGCAGCGCGATCGTCGAGCGGCCGCGCGGCGGCGTCGCGATCCCGCGAGCGCGCAGCCGTTCGGCGAACGGGCCGTGCCCGCCGGTGACGAGCTGTTGTTCGGCTTCGCTTTCGGCGGCGTGCACTGCCATGGGCAGGTTCTCGCGGCGTGCGAACGCGGCCGTGGCGCGAAACAGCGCGTCGGACACGCTGTACGGCGCGTGTGGCGAGACGCCGACGCGGACCAGGTCGGTCTCCCGTTCACGCATCGCGTCGACTGCGCCACGCAACGCCGCCAGTGCATCATCGGCCTGCGCCGGATCCGGGCCGAACACTTCGCGGTAAACGATGCCGCGCTGCCCGCTCTCGCGCAGCGCGTCGAAGCCTGCGCCCGAGTCCTCCGTGGCGCCGATCGTCGTCATGCCGGCCGCGATGCTCTCCACGCAGTGCCACCGCGCGGCGACGGCGTAGTCCTCGGCGGACAGCGCGGCCGCGCGCTTGATCGTGAGGAGCGCCGCGATCCAGTCGTGGAACGGCAGGTCGGCGATGAGGCCGCGCAGCGCGGTCAGCTCGGGGTGGGCGTGCACGTTGACCAGGCCCGGCAGCAGCGCGCACTCGCCCAGGTCCCGCTCGAGGGTGTCCCGCGGTGCGGGCACGGCAGCCTCGGGCCCGACGGCGGCGATCCGGCCGGCGGCGTCCACGAGCAGGGCGCCGTTCCGGATCGGCGGCGTCGCGATGGGCAGTACCCACGCGGCGCGGTAACGCACGGGCCGGTCGTTCACGAGCGCGGCGAGCCGGAGAACCGGAAGAGGTCCGTCGCGACGGCGTCCGGCCGCGACCGACGGAACTGCTGATCGATGTCACGGCCGCTCAGCCCGATGCTCTCGCCGATCGAGAAGCGGATGCGGACGTCGCCGGGGCCGGTGCCCTGCTCGAGCGGCCACGCGAAGTCGAGCCGGTACGTCGTGCGGCTGCCCGCGGGGAACGAGACGCGCAGCCCCAGGCCGGCCGCGGCGCGCCAGCCGGAGTCGGCGCCGAACGGAGCGTCGCCCGCCCACATGCGGCCGACATCCGCGAACACCGTCGCGCCCGTGTCCATGACATCGCGCAGCGGCCAGCCCAGGTCGATCCGGTCCTCCAGGTTGAGCACGATGCGCTGCCCGCCGGGGAACCGTTCCAGCCCGTACCCGCGCACGCCGCGCTCACCGCCCAGCGTGAGCTGGAACGGCGTGCGCGTCTGCCACCCGCTCTGTGCGCTGGCCCGCAGCAGCAGCAGGTGGCGCGCGGCTTCGTGCGCCCGCCAGTACGCGAAGCCCTCCGCCTCGGCCCACAGGTCCTGCCAGGTCGGGGCGGGGCCGGCATCGTGGACGCGCAGCGCGTCGAGCCGCGCGCGCAGCGCCAGCAGCAGGCTGCCGGGCCTTGCCGCGGCGTTCAGCTGCGCGGTCAGCGAGAGGTCGTCGTCGGTCGACCCGGGCAGCGACGGCCCGATGGCCACGCCGAACTCGGTCCCCAGCAGCACGTCCTCCTCGCCGCGCATGCTGTCCAGGCCGCGCATGACGACCCAGCGGAAATCGCGCCGGCCGGCGAGCAGCGACACGCGCACGGCATCGCGTTCCAGCGTCTGCCCGACCACGGGCGCGGCCGTCGCGCTGTCGGCCGGCTCGCGCTCGTCGAAATCGCCGCCCGGCGCGATCTGGATGCGGCCCGGGTAGTGCAGTGCGCGGTAACTCAGCCCGACGCCGGCCAGCCACATGCTGCTGCGATCGCCGAAACGGCGCAGCAGCGAGGCCTCGAACTCCTTGGCCCGCAACGGCACGAGCACGTGGGCGCCCGCCTCCTCCGGATCGTCCCGCACGACGTAGTCGAAGAACCGGTCCTGGCGCGACGACGTCTGCCGCCCCGCCCACGTCCCGACCTCGCCGACGAACGGGTAGCCGACCTCCTGGCGGAACAGCGAGCCGGCGCGGGTCCGTCCGACCGAGGCGGCCAGGTCCCAGCGTGTGCGGCCGACCTGTGGCGTCCAGTACGAGATCCCGTAGTCGCGCCGCACTTCGCGTTCGAACCAGAAGAGGCCCAGCGCCTGGCCCATGCCGAGGAGGTTCAGCTCGCTGACGCGGACGCCCTCGATGGCCACACCGTTGTCCACGCGGAACCGGATGTCCACGCGCGTGCTCCAGTCGTCCCGCGTGTCGACGATGACGTGGTGCGAGCCGTCCGGTTGCGCGATGCCGTAGATGTCGACCTGCGAAAGGAACGGATACGAGCGCAGCAGCCGCTCGCTCTCCGCGAGCAGGAATGGATCGTAACAGTCGCCCGGCGCAAACAGCAGTTCACGACGGATGACCCATGCGCGCGTCCGGATGTGCAGCGAGTTGGCGAGCCCGTACGCCCAGCGGAAGCGCGCGTCCAGCGCGGGGTCCGAAGTATCGAAGATCGAGTTGTTGTCGACGAAGACGAACGAGATCCGGCCGTCGGCGCATGGTTCCACCGGCGCTTCGGACCGTGCGCCGCTTTGCGCGAGCGCAGGCGACGCGAGCGTTGCCACGAGAAGGAGCTCCAGCCTCACCACCGACCTACCCCAGCGCGGCGACACCGGGTCCGCATGCCGGACGCCGCGAAAACGTGACACATCTACCGCCCGGGACTTCGCTTGACACCGCGCGGACACACGCCGTACCGTCAGCCGGGATCCACCTTTCGATTCCCGATCCGAGGCTGACTGTGGCTACCAAGATATCGACGCACGACCTGTCCCGGCACGGTCTGGACGCGCGCGGGACCGTGCACTGGAATCTCTGTCCCGCCCGGCTCATCGAACACGCCCTGCGTCGGGGCGAAGGTACGCTCACCGAGGACGGCGCCTTCGTCGGCATCACCCGGCCCCATACGGGCCGGTCGCCGAACGACAAGTTCGTGGCCCGCGAGGCTGCCACCGAGGCCGAACTGTGGTGGGGTACCGTGAACGTGCCGATCGACGCGGAACGGTTCGCCGGCCTGCGCGCCGACGTGCTCGGTCACCTGTCCGATCAGGAGCTGTTCGTCCGTGACGTGTGGGCGGGCACGGACCCGAAGTATCGCATCGGCGTGCGCGTGATTTCGCCGAACGCGTGGCACTCGATGTTCGTGCACAACATGTTCGTCGAGCCCACCACCGAGGAGCGCGCCGCCTTCAGGCCGGACTGGGTCGTGCTGCACGGGCCCGAGTTCCAGTGCGATCCGGCCCGGCACGGCACGCGGTCGAGTACGGCCATCGAACTCAGCTTCAGCGAACAGACGGTGCTCGTGACAGGAACGCGTTATGCCGGCGAGATCAAGAAGTCGATCTTCACCGTCATGAACTATGTGCTGCCGCGGCGCGGTGTCCTGTCCATGCACTGCTCCGCGAACGCGGGGGCGGGCGGCGATGTCGCGCTCTTCTTCGGCCTGTCGGGCACGGGCAAGACCACCTTGTCTGCCGATCCGAACCGCCACCTCATCGGCGACGACGAGCACGGCTGGTCGGATGAGGGGGTGTTCAACTTCGAGGGCGGCAACTACGCCAAGGTCATCCGACTGTCGCCCAAGGGCGAGCCGCTCATCTACCAGGCGAGCCGACGGTTCGGTGCGATCCTGGAGAACGTCGTCGTCGACGAGACGACGCGTCACGTCGACTGGAGCGACGACTCGATCACCGAGAACACGCGGTCGTCCTACCCGATCTCGTTCATCGAGGGCGCCGTGCCGGGCGGCCGGGGCGGGCACCCGGCACACGTCGTGTTCCTGACCGCGGACGCGTTCGGCGTGATGCCGCCCATCGCGAAGCTCACGCACGACCAGGCCATGTACCACTTCCTGTCGGGGTACACGGCCAAGGTCGCCGGCACGGAGCGAGGCGTGACCGAGCCGAAGGCCGCGTTCAGCACCTGCTTCGGCGCGCCGTTCCTGCCGCTGCCACCCGCCACGTACGCCACCATGCTGGGCGAGAAACTGAAGAAGCACGGCGCGCAGTGCTGGCTCGTCAACACGGGCTGGACGGGCGGGCCGTACGGCACGGGCAGCCGCATGAAGCTGGCGTACACGCGGGCCATGATCGACGCGATGCTGTCCGGCCGGCTGGACGATGCCGAGACGCGCGTCGATCCGGTGTTCGGACTGCACATCCCGCGCCACGTGCCCGGTGTGCCGGACACGGTGCTCGACCCGCGCGGGACGTGGTCCGACGGCGCGGCGTACGACGCGCAGGCGGCGAAGCTGGCGCGCATGTTCGTCGACAACTTCGCGAAGTTCGAAGCGGACGCCGGCGCGTCGGTCCGGGCGGCCGGGCCCAAGACATGAGCGTCGCGCGCGCCGCCCTGGCCGTGCTGTTCGCGGTCGGGTGCTCGGCCCGGGAGCCGGCCGCGGTCCGGCCGGCCACGGATGCGCCGCCCGCGGTCGTCGTCGCCGGGGGCGGCGTCGACGTGCGCATCAACTCGTCGAACCGCGTCATCGAAGACGAGATCTACGCGCCGGTCGGTGAAGCCTGGGTCGCGCTGGGCGCGGCGTGGAAGGACCTCGACTTCCCCGTGGCCCAGGCGGACGAAGCGGCGCGGACCCTGCGCAGCCGGCCGTTCCGCGCGCCGCGCCGCATCGGCGGCAAACGCCTGGTCGAGCTGTTCGACTGCGGCTACTCGATCGGCGGGCAGCGGGCCGAGTTGTGGGAAGTCACGATCGAGATCGTGACCGCGCTGCGCGCCGTGAACCCGGCGCGTACGAGCGTGTCGACCATGGTCGCGGCCATCGCACGGCCGCGCGAGGGCACGAGCACGGACCCGGTGCCGTGCCAGTCGAAGAGCGAACTCGAGCGCATCCTGCTCCGCCAGCTGGCCGAGCGAACGGACGGCTGACGCCGGATCGCGCCGCCCCGGCCTACCGTCCGGGTGGCACGAGCAGGCGCACGGTGCCGTCCTGCTTGTTGAGCAGGAAGATCTGACCCGGCCCGCCCGTGCCGAAGCGCAGGTCCGCCCGGGCCGCGGGTTGCCGGCCCTGCGCCACGTTCTTGCGGCGGATCAGATCGAGCAGTGTCGTGGCCTGACTGCCCTCGTTCAGCAGGACACGCCCGATCGCCGCCTGTCCGCCCTCCGGAAGCCGGTCCGCCGGCACGTGGAAGACCTCGCCGCTGGGATTGTCGCCGAAGAGGATGCGGCCATCGAGTTGCGGGAACGCCGGGCCGCGCACGACGACGACGCCGGTCACCGCCGCGCGACCCGTCAGGATCGGATCGGCATGATCGTATTCCGCGGTCGGGTACGTCATCGTCGGATCGCCACGCAACCGGCTGGCGTCGACGGCCTGCCGGCTCACGTACTGGAAGCTGCCTTCCCAGACGTTCCAGCCCAGGTTGCCGCCCCGCGGGACGGGGCTCAGCTCCTCGACCATGTTCTGGCCGATGTCCGCAACGAAGAGCATGCCCGTTGCCGGGTCCCAGCCGAAGCGTTGCGGATTGCGCACACCGAGTGCCCAGATCTCGCCCAGCCAGCCGCTGCGTCCGACGAACGGGTTGTCCTTCGGGATCCCGTACTTCCCGTTCGCGGCGTCACGCCCGAGGGGATCGATGCGCAGGATCTTGCCGAAGGACGATGCCGGATTCTGCGACAGGTTCATCGGATCGCCGCCGCTGCCGCCGTCGGCGTTGCCGATGTAGAGCATGCCGAAATCCGGCTGCCCGGGCCGTGCCCCGGGGTTGAACGCGATCTGGCCGCCGTTGTGGTTGCCGAATGGCTGCTGCACGCGCAGGACTTCGCGGGGCGGGCCGCCGTCATACGTACGCGAAGTCGGGTTGCGCGCGGTCCACTCGAGCAGGACGGTATCGTGCGTGTCACCGTCGCCGCCGGGTACGAAATCGGCCGGCGGCGACGTATCGCTGACGTCGCTCCAGGTGTACAGCTTGCCGTAGCCGGGCGCACCCGCCTCGTTGAACTGGGGGTGCAGGGCGAAGCTCTGGAAGCCGCGCTCCCGGCTCGTCGACTGGACCGCGTGGCCCCACCTGCCCTCGTTGATGTCCAGGTACAACCTCGCGCTGCCGTTCGGCTGGAGTGTGTAGAGCGGCCCGCGCATGTCGTTGACGAACAGGCGCTGTCCGCCCGGCTCGGCGCTGAGCAGCATCATGCGGGCGGGCTCGCCGGCGATGTCCGGCAGCGCGGCGAACTCGCGGTAGTCGACACGGATCACGCCCTCCGTCGCGCGGATCGGCGTCGGAAACGGTTCCGACGTGACCTGGCCGTGCACGGGCACGGCGGCGGCGAGAGCGGCGAGGGCGGCGAGGGAGGACTTCATGGTGCCTCACGGAGCGGGTTGCGGCGCGGTGCGAAGGGGTCCGGAGCGATGGCGTCGCGCCGGGCGGCGATCGTGTGAGCATTCGCGCACGGCCGTCGGCCTGTCAAGCGGCCGGGGCGCGCCGCGGGGCCGGGCGCGCCTGCGGGTCATCCCGCTATTGGCCCGCCCGCGCGCCGACAGGTAACTTGGCGCCGTGAGCGATCCCGTCACCATCCGTGACCCGCTGTGGAACACGATCCGACTGGATGCCGATGCGGTGCGGATCGTCGATTCCCCCGCGTTCCAGCGTCTGCGCCACATCAAACAGCTGGGCCATGCCCACCTCGTGTATCCGGGCGCTACGCACACGCGTTTCGACCACGCCCTGGGCGTCTACCATCTGACGCGTCAGGCGCTCGCACTGCTGGATCGCCGCGGCGCGCTGCAGGACCTGGACGAGCAGGATGTGCGCGTCGTGCCGCTGGCGGGTCTGCTGCACGACATCGGTCACTACCCGTTCTCGCACGCGATCGAGGAGCTGCACACCGCGCGCATCCCGGGTCACCACGAGGAACTGGTCGGTCGCTTCCTGGCGGACGAGGCGGTGGCGCGCGCCCTCGCGGCCGTCGGCGCGGCTGCGGCGGCCCGGGTCGAGGCGCTCATCCGCGGCACCGCGGAGCACCCGCTGCGCGGGCTGGTGAGCGGCAGCCTGGATCTGGACAAGATCGACTACCTGAAGCGCGATGCGATGTTCTGTGGCGTGCCATACGGTGAAGTCGATGTGGACCGGCTGCTGCACGCGCTGACGGTGGCGGCGGATCCCGCGACCGGCCGTCCCGAGATCGCGGTCCGCGAGAAGGGCGTGGCCGCGCTCGAGTCACTGCTTTTCGCCAAGTACCAGATGTTCCGCAACGTGTACTGGCACCATGCGGTGCGCGCGGCCACCGTGCTCTACAAACGGATCGTGGGTGACGCCATGGACGCCGGCCTGCTCGGTGCGGACGAGCTCGTCGGCGAGACGGACGAAGGCGTACTCTACCGGATCGCGGCGCGCGCGGCCGGCGCCGTGGGCGAAGGCCCGGCACGCGTGGCCGCGTGGACTGCGGACCTGCGAGCGCGGCGGCTGCCCAAACGAGCGGGGGAGGTCGTGGCCGCGGATCTCGAGGGGCGCGGCGTGGCCGGCTGGATGGAAAGCGATTCGGCGCTGAAACGCCGCGTCGAGGACGCGCTCGCGGCGGAGCTGGGCATGTCCGCCGGACAGGTCTTTCTGGACTATCCGGAGAAGGCGGCGATGTTCGGGCTCGACCTGCTCGTCGAGCGGCGAGGCGGTCGCGTCGAGCGCGTCGGGCCGGAGGGTCAGGCGGGACTCATCGGGCTGCCGCGCGTGGCCAACGAGCTGTACCGCACGGCGCGTGTGCTCCGTCTCTTCACGCACGGCTCCCGCGTCGAGGTCGATCCGCGGGCCCTCGCCGCACTGGCCGGTGCGGACAGTCCCGCGATCACGCGTCGGCTGGAGGAACGCGCGCCGCTCCTGCGAACGTGATCGCGCCGTTCCACGGACCGGGCGGCGCCCGGCCTAGGATTCGCCGTTCTCGCCCTCGACGCCGTACTGCTTGAGCTTCCTCCACAGCGTCGTGCGACCCATGCCCAGCAGCTCGGCCGCGCGCGATCGGACACCGCCCGCCTGCTCGAGTGCCGCCAGGATGGAGGCGCGCTCTGCGTCGTCGTCCGCGGTGCTGCGGTAGCGCAGCGACCCCGTCGTGCGGCCCGGTTCGCCCGTCGCGGTGCGCACCTCGGCCGGCAGGTGCTGCACCTCGATACGCTGGCCGCCGGACCGGATGCACGCGCTCTCCAGCGCGGCGAACAGTTCGCGCACGTTGCCCGGCCAGTCGTGCGACTGCAGCATGCGCATCGCGTACGGTGAGCACACGGGCCGCAGCGTACCGGACGAACGCTCACCGAGCCGGCCCAGCGCGTGCTCCACGAGCAGCGGGATGTCCGCACGGTGGTCCCGCAGCGGGGGCAGTTCGATGCGGAACACGTTGAGGCGATAGAAGAGGTCTTCGCGGAACCGGCCGGTCTCGACGTCCTCCTTCAGGTTGCGGTGCGTGGCCGCGATCACGCGCACATCCACGTCGACGGAACGCACCGCACCGACCGGCTTCAGCTCGCGCTCCTGCAGTACTCGCAGCAGCCGATGCTGCATGGCGGGATTGATGTCACCGATCTCATCGAGGAAGATCGTGCCGCCGTGCGCGGCCCGGAACAGGCCCGGGTTGTCCCGCACGGCGCCTGTGAACGAGCCCTTCACGTGCCCGAACAGCTCGGACTCGAGCAGCGTTTCCGGCAGGGCGGCGCAGTTCACGGGCACGAACGGTCCGTCCGCGCGCGTGGAAAGCGCGTGCACGGAGCGCGCGACCAGCTCCTTGCCCGTTCCGGTCTCGCCGAGCACCAGCACCGTCGCGTCGGTCGGTGCGACGAGCCGGATCGCCTCGAACACCATGCGCATGGCCGGGGACCGGCCCACCATGCCGCCGGGGATGCGTGCGGACGCCAGCTGCGCCGTCGGTCTCCGCTCGAGCAGCGTCGCGACGCGATCGCTGAGCACGGCCGGCTCGACCGGCTTGGTCACGAAGTCGTCGGCGCCGGCGTGCAGCGCGTGCACGGCGGCATCGACGGTCCCGTACCCGCTGATCATGAGCACGGGAATCGCGTCGCCCCACTTGCGCAGCGCGGTGACCAGGCTGGTCCCGTCGAGGCCCGGCATGCGCAGGTCGAGCAGCATCAGATCGAACGGGCTCCCGCGCAGCGCTTCGACCGCCTCCTGTCCATCGGCCGCGGTCTCGACCACGTAGCCATCCTGACGCAGCAGCTCGGCCGTGGAGAGGCGGAACGCGCGATCGTCATCGACGAGCAGGATGCGGGCCGTCATGCGATCTCCGCGGCGCTCGTCAAGGCAACCGCCGGCGCGGCTGCCGGCAGCGTGAGGGTGAAGCAGGCGCCGCCGTCCGCGCCCCGGCTGACCGCCGTGATGCGCCCGCCCACGCCGCGGATCATGCCATCCGCGACGAACAGGCCGAGCCCGACGCTGTGTACGCCGCCCTTCGTGGTGAAGAACGGATCGAACACCCGGGGCAGCACGTCCGCCGGGATGCCCGGGCCGGTGTCGCTCACGTCGATGACCACGGACCCGTTCTCGTCGCGCGCGCGGATGTTGATCGTGCCGCGCTCGTGCATCGCCTCGCGCGCGTTCTGTACCAGGTTGAGCAGGACCTGCTTGAGCGAGTCCGGCGGGACCGCCGCGCGCAGGCCGGGCGGCGCATGGACGTCGACGACCAGCGAGGCGGGTGTGCCCACGGCGACGAGCGCGGCGACCTCCGCGGCGACGCCCGCCACGTCCGCGTCGCGCACCGCGGTGTCGCGGGGTCGGTTCAGGTCGAGCATCTGCTCGGCCAGCTCGTGCATGCGCAGCAGCTCGTCGATGGCGAGGTCGGCGAAGGCCCTGGCCTCGTCATCGTCGCCAATGCGGCGACGGATCAGCTCGAGACAGTTGCGCACGTTGGCAACGGGGTTGCGCACTTCGTGGGCGAGCTGGGCGACGAGTCGTCCGGCCGCCACGAGCCGGTCGCGCTGGATGAGTTCGGCCTGCAGTGCCGAGAGGCGAGCCTGGCGATCGGCCAGCTCACGGTTCGCTGCGGCCAGATCTTCGAGACGGCCGGCGAGTGCGTTCCGCATCGCGTCGAACGCGTCCGCCATGCGGCCGACCTCCGCGAGGCGGGACCGCTCGATCGGCGCGTGGAAGTCGCCGCCGGCCAGCCGGTCCGCAGCCGAGGCCAGCGACCGGATCGGACGCGTCAGCCGCATCGAGAAGAAGGCGCCGAGCGTCAGCGCGAGCACCGCGGCCAGGATGGCGAGCGCGCCCGCGATCCGGCCCAGGGCGCCGAGGATCGCGCGATCGCGGGACAGATCACGGACGAACGTGACCGTGGCCCAGTCGCCCAGACTGGTGGTCGTCAACAGGAGCCGCCGGTCGCCGGTGCGCACGTCGCCGATCGCGTCCCCTTCCGTGCGTGCCCTCGCCGCCGCCGCGAGGATTGCCGTGTCGGCCGGGTCGACGGTCGTCGCGCGGATGTGCAGGCCGGCGTCCAGCACGAGCACCTCGGCGCGCGTCAGACCGGCCAGCGCGCGCGCCTCGGTCTCGCCGAACATGACGCTGACGCCGGCGATGCCGGCCAGATTGTCCTGGCGCTTGACCGGCGCGAGCGCGACCGTGCGCAGCCCCGTGCCGTCGGGAACGATCTCGACCGGCATGCCGCCGGCTCTCGTCAGTGCGAGCAGCGTGTCCGGCGGTCTGGGGCCGGCCAGCACATCGCCGCCCGCCGTGATGAGCACCGCCTCCTCGCCGTACCCGGCCCGCGCCGCCTCGACCAGGTCCCTGGCCGTCGCGAGGTCTCCCCTCATGAGTGCATCGGCCAGGCCGGCGACGGACGCGATTTCCTTGGCGTGCATCATGAGCGCATCCATCGACTGCGCCCGGCTCTCGGCGAGGATCGCGGGCGCGCGCGTCAGATCGGCGCGCACCTGGTCCTCGATGGCGGCGCCCAGCCGCCGCTCGAGGAGCAGCGCCGAGGGCAGCAGCGCCGCGGCGAGCACGGCGGCCAGCAGGATCATGAGTGCGCGTTGGACCGACATGGGCCTGTGTCCGTTACACGAATCGTTCCAGTCTGACGGGGTTCGTAAACCCTTGTTGCGGCAAGAGGTCCGCGCCCCGTGCTGCCTGCCGGGAGTGTTCCATGCGGCGGGCGCGCAACGCCGGCCGGCGTTTCATGGAACGCCGGCCGGCAGCGTCGGGCGCGTTCCGGCAGGCGTCAGCCCGCGGCGGCGCCGGCCGCGGGATCGATCGTCAGCTTCTCGATCGTCACGGGCTCGACCGGTCGATCGCCGGCCGCGGTTTTCACCTTGCCGATCTTGCGCACCACGTCCATGCCCTCGACGACGCGGCCGAAGATCGCGTGCTTGCCATCCAGCCAGGGCGTGGCGGCCAGGGTGATGAAGAATTGCGAGCCGCCTGTGTTGGGCCCCGAGTTGGCCATGGACAGGATGCCCTCGCCGCCATGCTTGAGGTCGGCGTGGAACTCGTCCTTGATGGTGTGGCCGGGACCGCCGCGGCCCGTCCCGGTGGGATCGCCGCCCTGAATCATGAACCCATCGATGATGCGGTGGAAGATGACGCCATCGTAGAAGCCCTTGCCGGCCAGGTCGGCGAAGTTCTTCGTCGTGAGTGGCGCCTTGTCATCGAACAGCTCGATGCGGAATGCGCCATGGTTGGTCGTGAAGGTTGCCATCCGATTCGCCATACGTACGTCCTCCCGGTGAACGCGATTTTGCGCCGGAGTATGCCACTCGAACGCGCCCGGCGAAAGGCACGGAGGCTCCGGCGCGTCCCATCGCCGCTCAGCGGATCCCGGCGCGCACGCGGGGCTCGGCTTCGCGCCAGCCCGCGGCCGGCAGCTCACGCACACGCGGGTAGATCTCCTTCAGCGTTTCGCCTTCGTACAGCCGGCCGTTCTTCATCACGTAGCGGATCGCCAGCGTGTTGCGGATGTCGGCCAGCGGATCGCGATCGAGGATGACGAGATCGGCGAGCTTGCCGGCCTCGAGCGTGCCGACGTCCTGCGCGAAGCCGATGCCTTCCGCGCCGAAGATCGTTGCGGTGCGCAGCGCATCGTACGCGGACAGGCCGTTCGACTGCATCATCCAGAGCTCCCAGTGGTAGCCCAGGCCCTGCAGCTGACCGTGCCCGCCCACGCCGGCCCTGCCGCCGGCCGCGACAAGGTCCGCGACGAACCTGGCGTGGTCATCGAACACGTACTCCTCGGGCATGGACCAGCCAGCGGGCCCGGCGCCACCGCGCCGGCGCGACACGGCATCGAGCGCGGAGTGCGGCGTGAAGCGGCGCAGTTTCGCGTCATCGTGCACGTTCTCCGTCGTGAACCAGAAGTTCTCGGCCATCGGACCGCCGTACGAAACGATCAGCGTCGGCGAGTACAGGATGCCGGATTCGGCAAACAGCTTCACGACATCCTCGTAGACCGGGTAGATGGGGAACGTGTGCTCCATCCCCGGATAGCCGTCCATGGCGTGCGTCATGTTGAGCTTGAAGTCGAGGCCGCCCTCCGTGGTGGGTTTGAGGCTCAGCTCCTTCGCGGCCATGATGATCCACTGGCGCTGCTGCCGGTTGCCCGACATGTACATCTTGAGGGTCTTCGTGTCGTAGTACGTGCTGTACCGCTTCAGCACATTGCGCGCGTGGTCGAGGTCGCGGATCTGCTCGCCCGAGAAAACGCCGGGCCCGGTCGAGTAGATGCGCGGGCCGACCAGATCACCGGTCTCGACGCGGTCCTGATAGGTCAGGATGTCGGTGGTGCTGGTCTGCGGGTCGCGCGTGGTCGTGACGCCGTACGCCAGATTGGCCGGGTACTGCCAGACCTCGGAGGGGTGGATCTGGTTGACCAGCCACTGCGCGTGGTAGTGCGTGTCGACGAAGCCCGGGGTGACCCATGTGCCGGTGATGTCGATGACGCGCGCGCCTTCCGGGATCGTGACCTGGCCGCGCGGCCCGATCGCTTCGATGCGGTGATTGCGGATGACGATGTCCGCGTTCTCGATGATCTCCTGACCGCGCATGGTGAGCGCCCGGCCGCCGCGCAGCACCGCGGTGCCCTGCGGGATGTCGCGCGTTGCGTTGACCGTGATGCGCCGCTCGAGCGGCTCGTACTTGGTAGGTGTCTTCTGCGTCGTGTCGCGCGCGGCCGCGGAGTCGCGCGCGGCTCTGTTGCGTGCCGCCGTCCTGACACTGTCATCGAACGCCTTCGCCCGGTCCAGATCGTAGACGACGTGCGCGTTGCCGATCGACCAGTGGACGCGGCGGCCATCCGCGTTCCATGCCGGGAACTGGCCGCCGATGTCCGTGAGCCGGCGCACCGGGAACGCCGCGTTCGCGGGGTTGGCGACGGAGATCGAGGGCGCCGCGCCGCCGACCACGGGCACGGTGACGACGTACAAGTCGTTGCCGACCTGCGCGAGCGCCTGGTCGCCGACGGGGGCCATGAGCACGAGGCTGGCCGGCGGCGGCGGGCCCTGACTGCCGGGCTGCGGCGGGCCGGTGACTTTCACGTGCGCACGCTCGTCGGTCCCGTCCCAGCGGAACGAGACGAGTCCGTTCGCGGCGCTGTAGGCGAAGATGCGCCCGGCATCACGCGTGAAGTGCAGGCCGGTGCGGCCGCTCGTCGGGGCGATCACGGTCGTCGCGCCGCCCGTGGCGGGGACCCAGATGAAGTGCGCGAAGCCGCCGCCGCGTTCCTGCATGTCACGGCCGGCAATGCGCACACCCGCGATGCGCGCCCCATCGGGCGACCATGCGATCTGCCGGTAGTTCGCGCTGGTCGGGGTGAGCCGTTGCGGCGAGGCGTTGCCCGTCGCGTTCACGCGCCAGATGTGGCCGCCCGCGGTGTCCGACCAGGTCACGAACGCGATCGCGCGGCCGTCCGGCGACCAGATGGGTCCGAACTCGCCGACGTCGGAGCTGGTCAGCCGGCGGGGCGTGCCATCGGGCCAGTCCATGACGTACAGGCGGTCGAGCGCGCTGAACGCGAGTCTGCGGCCGTCCGGTGACGGCACGGCATCGCGGATCTGGTGTGCTGCAAACGTCGGCGCGTCGTCGATGCGGAACTGGAAATCGAGCGCGGGGCCGATGGGCAGTGAGACGTCGGCGGTGAACGGGATGCGCGTCTGCTCGCTGCCATCCATCGGGACGCGCCAGATCTCGCCGCCGTACGACGCGATGACCGCGCGCGAATCCGGCGTGAACGCGTAGCCGGGCAGCACGTCGACGGGCGCGCGCGATTCCTGATCATCGCGCTGGACGGGAAAAGCCAGCCAGCGCTCCTCGCCGCTCTCGAGATCGCGGACCCGCAGACCCGTGTGCACGTCGTGGCGCGTGCCGTAGACCAGCCAGCGTCCGTCCGGCGAGACGGCGGGCCGGAACGCGGAGCCGTAGCGCGAGGACATCGTCGAGTACTGGCCCGTGGTCCGATCGTACACGCCGATCTGGTATTGCGGGAACAGGGCATTGTACTGCCAGTCGCCGGTCCGTTGCGCGTACCACAGGTAGCGCTCGTCCGGCCCGAACGCGCCGCCCAGGTACTTGGCCGTCGCGGGCGAGGCCGGTTCGCCGGTGAGCTGCACGCCCGTGCCGCCCTCGATGTGGTACATCCACAGTTTGGCGGTGCCGCCGAGCGGGCCGTTGGCCTTGGATGAGATGATGTACTTCCCGTCCGGCGTCCACTCGGGCGAGACGTGGATGTCGTTGTTGCCTTTCGTGACCTGCGTCGTGTCCCGGCCTTCGAGCGACAGGATCCAGACGTTGTCGCCGCCGCTGCGGTCCGACACGAAGGCGATGCTGCGGCCGTCCGGGCTGAAACGCGGTTGCCCGTCGAACGCGGTGCCGCTGGTCAGTCGGGAGGCCGTCCCGCCCTCGATGGGCATGGTGTACAGATCCCCGAGCAGGTCGAACACGATCGTTCGGCCATCCGGGCTGACGTCCACGTTGATCCAGGTGCCGCGCGTTGCCGTGAATTCGACGGTCCGGCCCGGCACGAGCGGCAGATCCCCCTTCTGTGCGGAGTCTGCCGGTGTCTGGGCGGCGGCCGTCGGGACGATCGTCGCCGTACAGAGGACGGCGAAGAGGGCGGGCAGGGGCCAGCGTGCACACATCATGGGGCACTCCGGGCATGCAGGGTTTGCGAAGATCGGGCAGGGCAAGATGCGGCGGCACGTCCGGCGCGGAAAGGTCGTGACGCGGCTGCGGCGCCGCCGGCATGACATCGACGCGCACCGGCGGGATCGCTAACGTAGCCGCATGGACAGGCGGCAGGCGATCGGGCGGATCGGCGCGGGTGCGCTGGGTGTGCTGGCGACGGGCGCGTGCGGCCCATGGCCGCCGCTCGTGCGCCCGCGGCCCGTGCGCGGCGGACCCCGGCTCGAGCCCGTGCGCGTCGATCCGGAGCGCGTGATCCGCACGATCGTGGGCCTGCGTCCGTACCGCGCGGCTGGCTTCGTCCTGCGGGCCGAACGCTTCGACGACACCCTCGTGGTGCACGACTACGGTCACGGCGGCGGCGGTGTGACGCTGTCGTGGGGGACGGCGCAGCTCGCCGTCGATGAGGCGCTGCACACGGATGATCAGGACATTGCCGTGATCGGCTGCGGCGTAATCGGTCTGAGCACGGCCCGGCTGCTGCAGCAACGCGGCCGGAGCGTCACGATCTACGCCGCGGCGCTGCCCCCGGACACGACATCGAACATCGCGGGCGCGCAATGGACGCCGTTCTCCGTCTTCAGTGCGGACGCGATCAGTCCCTCGTTCGAGGCGCTGTTCCAGCGTGCCACGCGCATCGCCTACCGCGCGTTCCAGGAACTGGTCGGGCCGCGTTACGGGGTCCGCTGGGTCGACAACTGGTACATTGGCGAGGAGCCGATCCGCGTGCCGGCGTTCCTCGAGCGGCTGCGCGATGTGTTCCCCGACCGGGAGGACGTGCCGCCGGCGGAGAACCCGTTCGGCACTCGCCATGCCCAGCGCGTCTCGACCCTGTTCATCGAACCGCCGGTCTACCTGCGCGCGCTTCTCGACGATGTGCTGCTCGCCGGCGGCCGCGTCGTCGTGCGCGAGTTCCACAGCCTCGAGGAACTGCTCGCGCTGCCTGAACGCGTGATCATGAACTGCACCGGTCTGGGCGCGCGTCCGCTGTTCGGCGATGAGGAGCTCATTCCGGTGAAGGGGCAGCTCATCGTGCTGCGGCCCCAGCCCGCCGTCGACTACCTGATGCTGGCCGGACGGCTGTACATGTTCCCGCGCACGGACGGCATCCTGCTGGGCGGGACGTTCGTGAATGGCGACGCGACGCTCACCCCGGATCCCGTCGAAACCCGCCGCATCCTCGACGGGCACCGGCGCATCTTCGAACGGCTATGAACGACGACACCGTGACCACGTGGTCCCTCGAGATGACCTCGCCCGATCAGCTGCGCGCGCGACGCGTGTCGCGCGACGATGTCGTGCTCGCGCAGGTCGGGGAACCGTGGCCCGAGCTGAACCGCTTCCTGTACGAGGCGGTCGGCGGGGAGTGGGGCTGGACGGACCGGCTGTCGTGGACGCGCGCGGACTGGCTGCGCTGGCTGGACCGACCGGAACAGCAGACGTGGCTGCTGTCCGCGGCCGGGTTGCCCGCGGGCTATTTCGAGCTGGAACGGCAGGGCCAGAGCGTCGAGATCGCCTACTTCGGGCTCATCGCGCGGTTCACGGGGCAGGGGCTGGGCGCACACCTGCTCAGCGAGGCGGTGACGCGGGCGTGGGCGATGGGTCCGGCCCGGGTCTGGGTCCATACCTGCTCGCTCGATCACCCGTCGGCCCTGGCCAACTACCGGGCGCGCGGGTTCCGCGTGTTCCGCGAGGAAACGCGCGCCCGCGGGAGCGCCTCGCCGGCGCGGAGCACGCCACCCCGCCGGGGGTAGCAGTCCGGCACGCGACACCTTCCGGGAACCCCCGACCCCGTATGATCGCAGCATGACGACACGCACGCCGGACGCGCTCGCCGGGTTCCATCCGGTGATCGACCGCTGGTGGCGCGAGCGGTTCGCGGAGCCGGACGGCGGCCACGCACTGCCCACCGCTGCGCAGGCGCGCGGCTGGGACGCGATCCGCTCGGGCGAGAGCACGCTCATCGCCGCGCCGACAGGGTCGGGCAAGACGCTGGCCGCGTTCCTGAACGCACTGGATGCGCTGCTGCGTGAAGGGCTCGACACGCCACTGCCCGATGAAGTCCGCGTCGTTTACGTCTCTCCACTCAAGGCGCTGTCCGCCGACATCCACAAGAACCTGGCCGAGCCGCGGCGCGAGATCCGCCGGCTCGTCGAGATCATGGGTCTGCCGCCCGTCCGCATCACGGCGGCCGTGCGCACGGGCGACACGCCGCAGTCGGAGCGGGCCGGCATGCTGCGCACACCGCCGCACATCCTGGTGACGACGCCCGAGTCGCTGTACCTGTTGCTGACCGCGCAGCGCAGCCGCGAGATGCTGCGCAGCGTGCGCACCGTGATCGTCGACGAGATCCATGCCGTGCTCGAGTCCCGGCGCGGCGCGCACCTGGCCTTGTCGCTGGAGCGGCTCGAACACGTCGCGGGCCGGCCGCTCCAGCGTATCGGTCTGTCCGCCACGCAGAAGCCGATCGAGGAGGTCGCCGCGTTCCTGACGGGCACGGAGCCCTCGGGCAACGGCCGGGCCCGGGCCGCCGTCGGCGATCCCGCACCGCGTCCCTGCGTCGTCATCGATGAGGGGCACGTGCGTGCGCTGGATCTCGGGCTCGAGCTGCCCGGTTCGCCGCTCGAGGCGGTGATGGCGGCGGAAGTCTGGCAGGAGATCTTCGAGCGGATCGTGCAGCTCATCAGCGAGCACCGCACGACGCTCGTGTTCGTGAACACGCGCCGGCTGGCCGAGCGCGTGGCGCGCGCGCTGAGCGAGCGGTTGGGCGAGGAGGCGGTGACGGCGCACCACGGCAGTCTGGCGCGCGACGTGCGCCTGGACGCCGAGGACCGGCTCAAGACAGGCCGGCTGCGCGCGCTGGTGGCCACCGCTTCGCTCGAGCTGGGCATCGACATCGGGCATGTCGATCTGGTGATCCAGCTGGGCTCGCCTCGCCGCATCGCCACGTTCCTGCAGCGCGTCGGCCGGTCGGGCCACACGGTGGCCGGCACGCCGCGCGGCCGTCTGTTCCCGCTCACGCGCGACGACCTGGTCGAGTGCGCCGCGCTGGTTCGCGCCGTGCGTCGCCACGATCTGGACCGCGTCATCATCCCGGAGCGTCCGCTCGATGTGCTGGCGCAGCAGGTCGTCGCGGAGTCCGCAGCCGAGGACTGGGACGTGCAGGCGCTGTTCGAGCGCTATCGGCGGGCGTGGCCATACCGCACGCTGGACCGGGGCACGTTCGACCAGATCGTGACGATGGTCTCGCGCGGGTTCGCGACGCGGCGGGGCCGGCGCGGCGCCCTCGTGCACCACGACGCGATCAACGGGCGGGTGCGCGGCCGCAAAGCCGCGCGCATGGTCGCGATCATGTCGGGCGGCGCGATCCCGGAGATCGCCGACTACCGGGTCGAGATGGAGCCCGAGGGCACCCTGGTCGGAACGCTCAACGAGGACTTCGCCATCGAGAGCTCGGCCGGCGATGTCTTCCAGCTGGGCAACACCTCGTGGCGCATCCTCGGCATCGGCCCGGGTGTCGTGCGTGTGGCGGACGCGCAGGGCGAGCCGCCCACGATCCCGTTCTGGCTGGGCGAGGCGCCGGCGCGCAGTGACGAGCTGTCGGGGCACGTGGCGGCGCTGCGTGCCGACGTCGAGCGGCTGCTGCGCGAGCACGAGTCGGGCACGAACGGCAGCGTGCCCGCCGAAGGGGACGACGATGCGGACGCGTTCGCGGCCCGCGTGGCCGAGGTGCTCGGCATCTCGCGGCTCGCGGCCGTGCAGATCATCACGTACCTGGGCGAAACGCGCCGGCTGCTGGGCGTCCTCCCCACGCAGGACACGCTCGTGCTGGAACGCTTTTTCGACGAGGCGGGCGGCATGCAGCTGGTCCTGCACGCGCCGTTCGGCGCGCGCGTCAACCGCGCCTGGGGCCTGGCACTGCGCAAGAAGTTCTGCCGCACGTTCAACTTCGAGCTTCAGGCCGCCGCAACGGACGATGGGCTGGTCCTGTCGCTCGGGCCGCAGCACTCGTTCCCGCTGGACGACGTGTTCCGCTACCTGCACCCGAACACCGTGCGCGAGACGCTCATTCAGGCGATGTTCGATTCGCCGCTGTTCCAGACGCGCTGGCGGTGGAACGCGACGCTGTCACTCGCCGTGCAGCGCTCGCGCAACGGGCGCAAGGTGCCGCCGCCCCTGCAGCGCATGCAGGCCGAGGATCTGCTGGCCGCCGTGTTCCCGGACGCGGCGGCGTGCTTCGAGAACATCGCCGGCGACCGCGAAGTGCCGGACCACCCGCTCGTCGATCAGGTCGTCACGGACTGCCTGACCGAGGCCATGGACCTGGCGTCGCTGAACGACATCCTGCGGCGCATTTTCGGAGGCACGATCACGTGCGTCGCGCGCGACGTGCCCGAGCCGTCTCCCCTCACCCACGAGCTGCTGAACGCACGGCCGTACGCGTTCCTCGACGACGCGCCGCTCGAGGAGCGACGCACGCGCGCCGTGTACACCCGGCGCGCGCTCGAGCCGTCCGCCGCCGGCGATCTGGGCGCGCTCGACGCCGACGCGATCGAGCGCGTGCGTGCCGAGGCCTGGCCCGACGCCGAGGACGCCGATGAGCTGCACGATGCGCTGCTGGTGTGCGGGTTCCTGACGGAGACCGAGATCGTCGATCCCGCCTGGCCCGCGCTGTTCCAGCAGCTCATCGAGGCGGGTCGCGCGCTGCGTATCGATGGTGTCGAGCCTGCGTTATGGGTGGCCGCCGAGCGGAGCCGGGAGGTCGAAGCGGCCGTCGGCATTCCGCCCGCGGCCCGGGCGCGCCGGAACGGTGTGGCTGACGGGCCGGCGGACACGGCGCCGGATCGCGCGGAGGCGCTGCAGGAGCTGCTGCGCAGCCGGCTCGAGGTGCTCGGCCCGGTCACGGCAGACGAGCTGGCGCGGCCGATCGGTGCCGGCGAGGCCGACGTCGAGGCCGCACTCGTCGCGATCGAGCTGCAAGGCGCGGTGTTGCGCGGCTCGTTCACGCCCGGCAGCACGGAACGGGAATGGTGCGACCGGCGTCTGCTGGCCCGCATTCACCGGTACACGCTCAACCGCCTGCGCGCGGAGATCGAGCCCGTGTCGCCGGCGCAGTTCATGCGCTTCCTGTTCCGCTGGCAGCGCGCCGAGCCGGACCACCAGGCCGCGGGGACCGACGGTTTGCTCGCCATCCTCGAGCAGCTCGACGGCTTCGAGCTGCCCGCGGCGACGTGGGAGGCGGATGTGCTGCCCGCACGCTGCGACGCGTACGAGCCCGAGTTGCTCGATCGCCTGTGCATGAGCGGTCGCGTCGGCTGGGGTCGCCTCACCGTGCCCGCCAACGGGCTCACCTCGCCCCGCCCGTTGCGCAGCTCGCCGATCGCGCTGTTCGTGCGGGAGAACGGAGCGCAGGCCAGGCCCGGTCCGGCCGGCGAATTCCCGACGCTCACGAGCATCGCGCAGGACGTGCACGACGCGCTGGCGCGACGGGGCGCGTCGTTCTTCCACGAGCTGGTCAGCGCCACGGGCCTGCTCGCGACGCAAGTCGAACAGGCGCTGGGCGAGCTGGCCGCCCAGGGGCTCGTGACGGCGGACAGCTACGCCGGACTGCGCGCGCTGCTCACGCCGTCTGCGGAGCGCGCGCGCGTGTCGGGCCGCTCGCGCCGTCGCCGCAGGACATCGATCTGGACCGTGGACACGGCCGGCCGCTGGTCGCTGCTGCACGCGCCGCGTGCCGGGGAAGACGGTATGCGCGAGCATGGCGGCCAGGTCGACGCGGAGACGCCCGCCGAGCGACGAGAGCGCGCGGAGGCACGTGCCCGCCTGCTGCTGCGGCGCTGGGGCGTCATCTTCCGCAGACTGCTGGAGCGCGAGTCCGAACGCTGGCCATGGCGCGAAATCGCCGTGGCATGCCGCCGTATGGAGGCGCGCGGCGAGATCCGCGGCGGGCGCTTCGTGCGCGGCTTCTCCGGTGAACAGTTCGCTCTGCCGGAGGCCGTCGGCACGCTGCGCGCCGTGCGCCGCGAGGGCACGTCCGGCCAGTGCATCGCTGTGAGCGCCGCGGATCCGCTCAATCTCACCAGCCTGATCACGCCCGAGGCACGCGTCCCCGCCGTGGCGGGTAACCGCGTCTTGTACCGGGACGGCAACCCTGTCGCAGCCCTAGAAGCCGGTGCCTTCCGCTGGATCGTGCCCGTCGAGGAAGCAGAGCGCCGCGACCTGGAACGGGCGCTCGTGCGTCGTCCCGTTCCGCCGCGGCTGCGCCAGTACCTGCGCACCCGGCGCGGTCGCGCGACATCAGTACAGGATCCGGAACGAAAGCGGTAGCGCGCGCGGCGTCGACTTGCTGCGGCAGGCGGTGCGGCGCATTTTGCCGTCGACAGCCCATGCGGCCGTCGTCATGCGCCGCATTGACATTCGAACCGGAGGAGGTCGTACATGTCCGTTGCCAAGGTCACGGAAATCACGGCGAGCTCGCCCAAGAGCTTCGATGATGCGATCAAGCTGGGCATCAAGCGCGCCAGCAAGACGCTCGATCAGATCCGCGGTGCCTGGATCAAGGAGCAGAAAATCGTCTGCGATGGTGAAAAGGTCACCGAGTACCGCGTCACGATGAAGGTGTCCTTCGTGCTGAAGTAGACGGGCACGAAGGTCCAGGATCGAAGGCGGGCGGGGCTGCGCAAGCGGTCCGACCGCCTTCGTGCATGGTCGACCCGGCCAGGCGAAAGGCGCTCCATGTCCGCGACCGCTCCCGACTGCAGCATCGAACTCCTGCGCACCATCGACACTGCACTGCCCGCCCTGCGCGCGCTGGATGACGCCGCGACGCGGTCCCGGCCGGCGCCGGGCAAGTGGTCACCGCGCGAGATCGTCGGGCATCTCATCGATTCGGCATCGAACAACCATCAGCGCTTCGTGCGCGCCCGGTTCCAGGAGAGCCTGGTGTTTCCCGGCTACGCACAGGACGACTGGGTCGAGGCGCAGCGCTACCGGGACGCGCCGTGGCCCGAGCTGGTCCAACTCTGGGCACTGTTCAACCGTCACCTCGCCCGCTTCATGGCCGCCGTGCCCGAGCCCGAGCGGCTGCGGCCCCGCGCACGGCACAATCTGCACGAGATCGCGTGGCAGGTTCTGCCCGCGGACCAGCCCGCGACACTCGACTGGTTCATGCGCGACTACGTGGGCCACCTGCGCCACCACCTGCGCCAGATCCCCGGCATCCCGCTCGAGTCGGTCTAGCCGGTCACGCGATCCGGCGGTACTTCGCCCGCGAAGAACGCGCGCAGGTTGTCCAGCGCCCGCATGCCCATGGCGGTGCGTGTTTCCAGGGAGGCGCTGCCGATGTGCGGGAGCACGACCACGCTGTCGAGCGCGGCGAGCGCCGGCGACAGGTGCGGTTCCCCCTCGAAGACGTCCAGCCCCGCGCCGGCGATGCGGTGTTCGCGCAGCGCCGCCACGAGTGCGGCTTCATCGACCACATCGCCGCGCGCCGTGTTGATGAGGAACGCGTCCTGGCGCATGCGTGCCAGCCGGTCTGCGTCGATGAGGTGGCGCGTGTCCGGGCCGGCCGGACAGTGCAGCGAAACGACGTCGCATGTCGCCAGCAGTTCGTCGAGCGATGCGGCCGGCTGTGCGCCGAGCGGCCTGTACGTCTCCGGCGGTGGGACATTGCGCGTGTGGAACAGGACACGCATGCCGAAGCCGTGGCTGGCCCGCCGCGCGACGGCCCGGCCGATGCGGCCGAACCCGACGATGCCGAGCGTGCGGCCGCTCACCCGAGCGCCCAGCATGTGCGTAGGGCGCCAGCCGGTCCACAGCCCGGCGCGCAGCTCGTTCACGGCTTCCTCCATGCGGCGCATGACCATGATCATGAGGCCGATGGTGAGATCGGCCGTGCAGTCGGTGAGCACGTCCGGCGTGTTCGTCACGGTCAGGCCGGCGCTGCGGGCGGCGTCCAGGTCGATGTGATCGGTGCCGACACCGAAGTTGCACAGCAGCCGGGCCCGCATCGGGGGTCGGCCGATGACCGCTGCCGTCACGCGGTCGCCGACCGTGCACAGCACGGCATCGGCCTGGCGGAACGCGCCGTGAAGCTGCTCCGCATCGAAGGGCGTGTCCTGCGTGTTGAGGTGCACGTCGAAGGTCTCTTCGAGAGCGTTCTCGACCGGTGCCGGCAGACGGCGAGTCACGATGATCCGAGGGCGCTTTGCCATGAGGTGCTCTTCCGGTCCGTGTTCGACGTCGCGACTTCTCTGCCCGCGTAGTATACTGTCCGCCGACCGGCGCGGCCCGGTCGTGCGCACCACAGTGCAGCGTGTCATGATGGCCGACCGCGACATCCTGCTGGACCTGTTCGACGCGGCGCTCGAAGCCGTCGCGCCGGGTCCCGCGCTGGCGACTGCGTGGCAGGCGACGCCTCCGACGTTCGGCGAGCGCGTGTGGATCCTCGCGACCGGCAAGGCCGCGCTGCCGATGGCGACGGAGGCCGTCGCGCAGCTCGCCGCTGCCGATCTCCAGCCGGCGGGGGGACTCGTCGTCGATGTGCGCGAGGGCGAGGCGCCGCACCCGGCCGTCCGTGTCGTGGCCGGCGATCATCCGGAACCGGGCGGGCGCTCGCTCGCGGCCGCGGAGGCGGTCGAGGCCATGGTCCGCGAAGTGCGCCCGGGCGATGATGTCCTCGTCCTGCTCTCCGGGGGCACGAGCAGCCTGATCGGCGCACCCGTGCGTGGTCTCTCGCTCGAGGATCTGCGCGCCGCCCATACGCTGCTGCTGGGCTCGGGGCTCGACATCACACCCATGAACCGTGTACGCAAGAGACTCACACGCTGGGGTGCGGGCAGGCTGGCACGCGCACTGGCGCATGCGCGCGTGCACGTGTCCGTCGTATCGGACGTCATTGGCGATGATGTGAGCGCAATCGGTTCAGGGCCGTGCTCACCGGACCCGACCCGCGCGAAGCACACGATCGCCACACTCGTCGAGACGGGCCTGTACGACGCGATGCCGGCCGGTGTCCGCACATTGCTCGAGCGCACGGACCGAGGCCTGCTGCCGGAAACACCCAAGCCCGGTGACGCAGCGTTCCGCACGGTCGCGATCACGATCATCGCGAACAATCGCCTTGCCCTCGATGCGGCCGCGGCGCGCGCGGCCGCGCTGGGACTGGAACCGCGCATGCGCACCCGCGCCCTGCGCGGTGAAGCGGCCCTGTGCGGCGAACGGATCGCGGACCGTCTGCGCATCGAGCCGCTCGACGACGCGCGTCCGGACGCGCCGTCAGCCGTTTGCGTGCTGGCCGGCGGTGAAACGACGGTTACGCTGGGCGAGGCGCGGAGCGGGACGGGCGGACGGTGTCAGGAGCTCGCACTGGCCGCCGCGGCACGCCTGGCGGGCGCCGATCGGCGGATCACGCTGCTGGCGGCCGGCACCGACGGACGAGACGGCCCGACCGATGCGGCTGGCGCGATCGTCGACGAGACGACGTGGCAGCGCATCGCGGAGCGGGGCCGCGATCCCGCGGCCGATCTGGCGGCCCATGACGCGGGCACCGCGCTCGCCACCGTCGACGCGCTGGTGCGGACCGGGCCGACCGGCACGAACGTGATGGACATCGTCTTCGCGATCGTGCGCCCGGCGGCTTCGCCCTGAGCGCGCCCGCCCGGGCGACGCGGGCTTGCCGCGCGGCAGGGCGCGCGCCACGTTGCGCCGGGCCGCCTCGCCGGAACCAACCATACAGCCACGGGCCAACGTGTACCGACAACTCGACGAAAACCGCATCCTGGACACGCTCTCCGTGTTGCGCCGGCGCATCGAGGAGCGCTTTCCGGCGTCCGGGCTGAGTGAGGTCGGCGGCGAACTCCATACCGTAGCGAAGGAAACGCACGAGAACATCGAGTACCTGCGTCGCCCGCACTGGCCGCTCCGCATCCTCGCAACCGTCAGCATCCTCACGCTGGTCATCATCCTGGGCAGCGCGCTGGTCGCGCTGGCCGCACAGCTGTGGAGCCAGCAGGGCAGCGGCCAGTCCGGCGAACTGGCCGAAGTCGTGCAGGCCGTGGAGTCGCTCGTGCAGGAAGCCGTCTTCCTGGGGATCGCGGTCTGGTTCTTCCTGACGCTGGAATCGCGCATCAAGCGGCGGCGCGCACTGCGCGCGATCCACGAGCTGCGCAGCATCGCGCACATCGTGGACATGCACCAGCTGACCAAGGATCCGGAGCGGCTGCTGTCCGGCGAACCGAACACGGCGTCATCTCCGCAGCGCAACATGACGCTGCCGCAGCTGGGCCGGTACCTGGACTACTGCACCGAGATGCTCTCGCTGGTCAGCAAACTGGCCGCGCTGTACGTGCAGTACTTCAACGATCCCGTGGTGCTCGACACGGTCAGCGAAGTCGAATCGCTGGCCGGCGGACTGAGCAACAAGATCTGGCAGAAGATCACACTGCTCGAGCGAGCAGGCGGGCAGCCGCCGGCGGCAAACCCGGCTGCCCCCTGATGCGCGCGCCGCCCGCAGTACACGGGGTACTGGAGACCTGTCTGTACGTCGATGACCTCGAAACCGCGCGCCGGTTCTACGAAGAGGTGCTCGGCCTCGAGCCGTTCGCGCGGGAGCCGGGCCGGCACGCGTTCTTCCGCTGTGGCGCCGCGGTCTTCCTGCTGTTCATCGCGGAGCGCACGCAGGAGGCGGAGGGAACGGGCCCGCCCGCCCATGGCGCGCACGGCCCCGGCCACGTCTGCTTCGCGGTGCCTGAGGCGGGGCTCGATGCGTGGCGCGAACACCTGATCATGGAGGGCATCGCGATCGAGCGGGAGATCGCCTGGCCGCGCGGCGGCCGCTCGCTCTACATGCGCGATCCCTCGGGCAATTCCATCGAACTCGCATCGCCGCGCATCTGGGGCTTCGCCGATTCGGCGATGCCGTAGCAGGGACTCGCGCCGACCGGGACCCGGGTGGCGGCGCGTATTCGGAGGAGACGTGGGGAGCAACAGAACGAAACAGGCGAGCTCGCCGCGCCGCGACAGCTCCGGGACGGCCTCGCCAGAGGTTTGATCGGCGGCTCCCGGGATGCTAACATGGGTGTCAGCCCTACCCCTTCCACACGGAGCGCCGCATGGCAGCCACGACCCTCCGCGTCAACGGCAAACCGCACACCGTCGACACCGAGCCGGACACGCCGCTGCTGTGGATCCTGCGCGACGTGATCGGGCTGACCGGCACGAAGTTCGGCTGCGGCATGGCCCTGTGCGGCGCATGCACGGTGCACGTCGACGGTGAGCCGATCCGCTCGTGCATCACGCCGCTGTCCGCCATCGGGGACCGCGAGGTCACCACGATCGAGGGTGTCTCGCCGGACGGGCTGCACGCGATCCAGAAGGCGTGGATCGCGGAGGAGGTCCCGCAGTGCGGCTACTGCCAGTCGGGCCAGGTCATGTCGGCCGTGGCGCTGCTCGCGACGAACCCTCGCCCGACCGACGCCGACATTGACGCGGCCATGACGGGCAACATCTGCCGGTGCGGGACGTACGACCGCATCCGGCGCGCCATCCACCGCGCGGCGAGGGAGGGCTGACATGGAGATCAGGAAACTCGACCGGCGCGACTTCCTGAAGGTCGGCGCCCTCGCGGGCGGCGGGCTGTTCCTCGGCATCTACGTCCCCGAGCTGCGCGCCGATGCGGAGACCGCGGGCGCGGCCGCACGCGTCTTCGAGCCCAGTGCGTTCCTGCGCGTGGGTACCGATGGCACGATCACGATCAAGGTCGCGCGCTCCGACATGGGACAGGGCGTGCGCACCGCGCTGCCCATGATCATTGCCGATGAACTGGACGCGGACTGGAATCGTGTCGTCATCGAGCAGGCTGACGCGCATCCGAACGCGTACGGCCGCATGATGACCGTCGGCAGCACGAGCGTGCGGAACGGCGCGTGGATGCCGCTGCGCCAGGCCGGCGCGACGGCGCGCGAGATGCTCGTCGCCGCCGCGGCCGCGACGTGGGGTGTGGGCGCGGCCGAACTGCGCACGGAAAACAGCCGCGTCATCCACGCCGCCTCCGGCCGCTCGCTCGGGTATGGAGAGCTGGCCGAGGCCGCCGCGGCGCTGCCCGTGCCCGCCCGCCCGCGGCTCAAGGATCCGGCCGCGTTCCGGCTGATCGGAACGCGGGTGCCGCAGCGCGACATGGAGGACAAGGTCACCGGCCGTGCCGGGTTCGGCATGGACATCCGCGTGCCGGGCATGCTGTACGCCACCGTGGTGCACCCGCCGGTCTTCGGCGATGGCGTGCGCTCGTTCGACGCGGCGCGCGCACTGGCCGTGCCGGGCGTACGCCACGTCGTCGAGGTTTCGCAGGGCGTGGCCGTCGTCGCCGCGACCACGTGGGCCGCGTTCCAGGGCGCGAAGGCGCTCGACATCACATGGGCGCGCAACGGTTTCGCGATGAGCAGCCCGGAGATCTTCGACAGCTTCGCACGACTCGCGGACGGCACGCCCACCGGCAACGCGCGCGAGGACGGCGATGCCCCGCGCGCGCTAGGAGCAGCCGCTCAACGCGTCGAGGCCACCTACCAGGCACCGTACCTGGCGCACGCGACGATGGAGCCGATGAACTGCACGGCCGACGTGCGCGCCGACCGCTGCGAGATCTGGGTGCCGACGCAGAACCCGCAAGGCACCCAGACCGCCGCCGCGCAGATCACCGGGTTGTCCGCCGATGCCGTCACCGTGCACGTGACGCTGCTGGGCTGCGGCTGGGGCCGGCGCAGCCGCACGGATTTCGTGCAGGACGCCGTCGAAACGTCGATGAAGGTCGGCGCGCCGATCCAGCTGGTCTGGACGCGCGAAGAAGACATGCAGCACGACCAGTACCGGCCGGCCTCGTACGTCCGGTTCATGGGCGCGCTGGATGGTGCGGGCCGCGTGACCGCGCTGCGCGCGCGCGTCGTCGCACAGCCGCTCAGCGGCGGACGGGGCGGCCGCGTCGACAGCGCCGCCGTCGATGGCCTTGCCAGCATGCTCTACGACATCCCGAACGTGCTCGTCGAGTGGTGCCGCCCGGATCTCGAGGTCCCCGTCGGCTACTGGCGTTCCGTCGGCCCGTCGCAGAACACCTTCATGCTCGAGTGCTTCATCGACGAGCTGGCGCACGCAGCGCAACGCGATCCGTTCGAGTTCCGCCGTGACATGCTGGCCGGACACCCACGCATCCGCCATGCGCTCGAACTGGCCGCCGAACGGGCGGGCTGGGGCACGCCCCCACCCGCGGGTCGCGCACGCGGGATCGGCCTCGTCGAAGACAAGGGCGGGCTCGTCGCGCAGATCGCCGAGGTCTCCATCGAGAACGACAACGTGCGCGTCCATCGCGTCACCGCCGTTGCCGACTGCGGCCGCATCATCCACCCCGGCATTGTCGAGGGGCAGATCAGCGGCTCGATCGTCGCCGGCCTGACCGCAGCGCTGTACGGCGAGATCACCATCGACAACGGCCGCGTCGCACAGGGCAACTTCCACGACTACCCGATGCTGCGCATGCGCGAGATGCCCGAGATCGACGTATACCTCGTGCCCAGCCAGGAAGAACCGGGCGGGGCCGGCGAGCCCGGCGTGCCGCCCATCGCGCCCGCCATCGCCAACGCCCTGTTCGCGCTCACCGGCACGCGCGTGCGCAAGCTGCCGATCCGGGCCGGATCGTTCGCCGACGCCGGAAGCTGACCCGCTCGCGGCGGTCACCGCCGCCGGCAACCGAACCTCGCAGGCCCCGGGGCCGGCGTCCCCCCCGACGCCGGCCCCTGATGTCCGGGTCGACCACGCCCTCCGAATGCGCCGCCATCGCCTTCATGATCGCGCAGCAACGCCAGCGTCGGTGTGTGGATCCGATCGAGGCGCTGAAGATCTGAGGTCCGCCGTGTCTGCGGCGGTCGGGATCGCGCGCGTCAGTGGCCCGTTGCCGGCGCGACCGTTTCGTCACTGCGCAGCGTCTCGACCAGCTCGCGCACGTGCGCGGGCGGTGGTGCGGTGAGCAGGCTGACGCCGACGGTCACGACGAAGTTCAGCACCATGCCGACCGTGCCGATGCCCTGGGCCGAGATGCCCAGGAACTCGCCCGCGAGCGGGGCTTCGGTCCCGAAGATCTGGACGGACCGGTTGAGCACGATGAACGTGCCCGTGAACAGCAGGCCGGTGACCATGCCGGC
>JBFFZF010000010.1:0-45139 GCA_041568755.1 Longimicrobiales bacterium
GCCACGGCGCGCCGATGGGGTTGCGAAAGACCAGCCGGTAATCGGCCAGCCCGAAGAGCGCGGCGATCTCGAGCGCGGCGGTGACGAGCGCGATCGCCATCGCGAAGCGAAAGCGGAGCCCGCGGCGCGGCAGCGTTGCGCTCACGGAGCGACGGGGGCCCGAAGCGGCACTGGCAGTGTGCGCATGGCGTACGGTTCGGGTCGCGGGGTCGTGAGCCGGACGGCACGAGTCGGCCGCCGGGTCCCGTTTCGTCGGACCGGGCAAGTTGACCGGCCGGCCGTGACCGTGACAAGTCGGATGACGCGACGTCGGAGCTGGTCCGGGCGCCGGCGCACAGGAGAGAAAGTTGCGACCCGGAGGGGACGGTGGGCCGGGGGCGACGCGATCCTGCTTGCCGCGCGCACACGGCCGGAGCATTGTTGCGGGAGCCCCTCACGTGACCCTCGAAGGAGCTTCCCATGCCCGCTCGCCGGACGGTTCGCTGCCTCGTTCTCGCCGCCGCCGTGCTGCCGCTGTCGATGGGCGCCGAGCCCGCCCTGTCCCAGACGGCCAGCGCGGCCGCCGGGGCGACGACACCGCACGACGTGACCGCGGACCCGCGCGTGGCCGAGGCGTTGCACCTGCTCGACCTGTGGGTCGAGGCGCGGCGCGACTGGGATCGCATTCCCAGCGTCGTCGTGGGTGTGGTGCACGACCAGACACTCGTGTGGGCGAAGGGCTACGGCTACGCACACGTGGCGGCCAGAGCGCCGGCCTCGCCATCGACGATCTACAGCATCTGTTCGATCTCGAAGCTGTTCACGGGCATCAGCGTGATGCAGCTGCGCGATCGGGGGGTGCTCTCGCTGGCGGATCCGGTCACGAAGCACCTGCCCTGGTTCGACCAGCGCTGGCCGGACGCGCAGGCGCCGCCGGTCACGATCGAGGGGCTGCTCACGCACTCCGCGGGTCTGGCCCGGGAGGCCGATCTGCCGTACTGGGCGGACGCGTCCTCGTCGGCGCTGGAGTCGCAGCCGCCGCGCGATTACGCGTTCCCCTCGCGCGACGAACTGCTGCGCGTGGTGCCGGGCCGGCCGGTGCTGTTCCCCGCGTCGTCGTGGTACCAGTACTCGAACCTGGGGCTGACGCTGGCGGGTGAGGTCGTGGCGGCACGCTCGGGCCTGGGCTGGGGGGACTACGTGCAGCGGAACATCCTCGATCCGCTGGGCATGAAGAACACGTACACGGAGATCCCGGCACGGCACCGGGACGGCCAGCTGGCGACGGGTTACAGCGGCATGACGCGGAACGGCGAGCGGATCGTGATGCCGTTCTTCCAGGTGCGCGCGTTCGGGCCGGCCTTCGGCATCGCCTCGACCGTCGAGGACCTGGCCCGCTTCGCGAGCTGGCAGTTCCGCGCGCTCGACTACCGCACGTCCGAGGTCCTGAACGGCAATACACTTGCCGAGATGCAGCGCGTGCACTGGATGGATCCGGACGGCGGTTCGCTGCGCGGCATCGCGTTCGGGATCAACGTGCGCGACAACAAGACGTTCGTAGGCCACGGCGGCAGCTGCCCCGGGCACCGCACGCAGCTCGATCTGCAGACGCACGAGAAGATCGCCACGATCGCCATGTCCAATGGCCACGACGTGAACGCCGGCATGTTCACCCGCATGGCCTACAACATCGTGGCTCCGGCCCTGCGTCGAGCGGCGGATCCGTCGAGCACACCGCCGAAGCCGGCCGATCCGTCGCTGCAGAAGTACGTGGGCGTGTACGGCACCGGGCTGGGCGGTGAGAGCGCGGTGATCGTGTGGGAGGGCCAGCTCGCGCTCGTATCCCTGCCGTCCGAGGACCCGCTGGGCTCGATGACGAAGCTGCGACACGTCGAGGGCGACACGTTCCGCCGCGTCCGCCGCAACGGCGACCTGGCGGAGCCGTACCGTTTCGAGCTGGGCCCGGATGGTCGCGCGGCGCGCTACATCCACTTCGAGAACTACTCTCGGCGGATACGATAGTGGCGAGGACAACGGATGTGGATCACCGCGGAGAGCGCGGAGGGCGCGAGGAACGGACACAGGATGACCATCTTGTCAGGGCATAGGGTGCTACGCTTGCATGCGATGGGGTCGCCAGATGCCTGTCGGACGGAACGTTGGAACGGGTGAAACGGAGGGGGTCGATCCGCACGGCGCTGGCCCTGGCGGGTGTGCTGTTGCTGTCTTCGGCCCGCGTCGCCGGTGCTGCGCAGGAGTACGAGATCCTGGCCGTACGCTACGCGACGATCGAAGGGTTCGCGCTGCGCGGGCTGCTGCCGGACGCGCCGCGCGGCGAGACGCTCGACATCGCGATGGCGGTCTGGGTGATCCGCGGCCATGGGCGCGTCGTGCTGTTCGACAGCGGCTTCTTCCGCGAGAGCTGGCTGACGCGGTTCGACGTGCGCGGCTACGTGGGACCGGACGCGGTGCTCGCGCGCATCGGGATCCGGCCGGAAGATGTGACGGACATCGTGGTCAGCCACGCGCACTGGGATCACATGGGCGGGATCGCGCTGTTCCCGCGCGCGACGATCTGGATTCAGGAAGCGGAGTACGCGTACTACACGGGCGCGGCGTGGCAGGCGGGCGGCAACAGCGGCGGGATCGATCGTGCGGACATTGACCACCTCGAGGCGCGACGCGCGGCGGGATCCGTGCGGCTGGTCGCGGGTGACAGCGTGGAGATCCTGCCGGGGTTGACCGTGTTCACGGGCGCGCGCCACACGTTCGCTTCGCAGTACCTCCTGGTCGAGTCGCCGGAACGATACGTGCTCGCATCGGACAACGCCTACCTGTACCGTGGCATCGTCGAACGCCGGGCCAGCGCGACGTTCGCGCCGGACGACCGCGCGGGCAACATCGCGGCTATCGCGCGGATGATCAGGCTGGCCGGTGACGCCGAACGCGTGATCCCCGGCCACGACGCCGCAGTGTTCACGCGCTTCCCGGCCCTCGCGGAGGGCGTCGTGCGCATCACGCCAGTCCGGTGAGCATCGTGCGAAACACGGATCGCGCGCGCGCACGTCGGTCGGCGCGGACCGCGACGCTGGTCTTCGCCGCGGCCACGTTCGTGCTGCTGGTGTTGCGCGTCGAGGCCGGGCCGAACCGGTACGGGCATTCGGACCGCGTCGAGCGGCACATGCTGCCGGCAGTCAGCACGGGGCCCATGGACCCGGCGTGGAGCCCGGACGGGCGCTGGATCGCCTTCTCGATGCGCGGCGACATCTGGAAGGTCCCGGCAGAGGGCGGTCAGGCGATCGCGCTCACGCAGGGGCCGGCGTACCACTTCGAGCCGGCGTGGAGCCCGGACGGCAACCGCATCGCGTTCTCCTTCGACAGCGATGGCAATCTCGACATCGGGATCGTGAGCGCGCAGGGTGGCGAGGTGCGCCGCGTCACGACGCACGCGGCCGTCGATGTGCAGCCGGCGTGGGGCGCGGACGGCACGAGTCTGTACTACGTCAGTGCACGGACACGCGGGTTTCGCATTTTCCGCCAGCTGCTCATGGATACGCTCGCGGTCGAGATCACGACCGGCATACAGCCGGCGGTCTCGCCGGATGGCCGCCGGCTCGCTTACGTCGACGACGTGCGCGGCCGCCTGGGCACGGGCGGGTTGTGGGTGCGCGCGCTGGAGCGCGACGCGCAGCCGGAACTCGTGCGCTACGAAGAGACCGAGTACCGGATGAAGCCGGCGTGGCTGCCCGATGGCAGCGCGCTCCTGTACGTCTCCGATGAGCGCGGCTCGAACGATGTCGTCGCGATTCCAGTGACGGGCGGCGCGCCCATGCTGCTCACGCCGGACACGATGCACGAGTTCGCGCCCACGGTCTCGCCCGACGGGCGGCGCTTCGCCTTCGTCTCGAACCACACGGGCCCGACGACGCTCTACACGGCGGACATCGGCGGCGGGCCGATAAGCGCGTGGACGGCCGTGCCGATTACGGCGCGCGTGTCGCGCACGCCGACCGGCCGCGTGCGCGGCCGCCTGGTCGGACCTGACGGCCAGCTGGTCTCCGCACGCGTGTACCTGCGCGCCTCCGACGGTCGCGGCTACGCGCCCGATGGCGGGTTCCACCGCGTCATCGCGGTCAGCGAGACGCACTACTTCCACGCGAACGGCACGTTCGAGGTCGAGGTCCCGGCCGGCACGGTATCGATCGAGGCAATGCGCGGCCACGAGTTCCGGCCGGTTGCCGCATCGGTCGACGTCGCGGCGAACACGACCGCGGATGTCACGCTGCGACTCGAGCGGCTGATCGATCTGCCCGCGCGCGGCTGGTACTCCGGGGACACGCACCTGCACGACCTGCACCAGGGGCGCTACGGGCTGACGCACGCGGACTTCTTCCTGCAGATCGAGGCGGAGGACGTGCACGTCGCGAACGCGCTGATCCACATGGACGGCACGCGACTGATGGGCCGCTGGGGCGATCTGACCGGCCGGCCGCACCCGTTGTCGACCGCGACACACATCCTGCAGTACGGCGAGGAGTTCCGCGGCGCGTTCGGCCACGTGGCAATGATCGGCATCCGCGACTGGATCCTGCCGTTCATCAGCGGGACCGGGTCGACGGTGTACGCCGACCCGTCACTGGACCTGATGTACTTCGACCGGACGCGCGAGCAGGGCGGCATTGCCGGCTTCGTGCACCCGTTCCTCAACGCCGTGAACGAGCCGGCGGCAGCCGCGAACTCGCTCATCCCCGTCGACGTCGCACTCGGACGCGGGGACTTCTACGATGTTGCGGCGCTGTACTCCGATGAACTCGCGTCGACGGAGATGTACTACCGTCTGCTCAACGCGGGATTCCGCATCGCGGCGACGGGCGGGACCGACAACTTCTCCGATGTCTGGCGCGATCCGCCGCCGGGTGCGGACCGGACCTACGTGCACATCGAAGGGCCGCTCACGCTCGACCGCTGGATGGAAGGCATTCGCGCGGGCCGCACGTTCGGCTCGACCGGGCCGATCCTGCTGCTCGAGGTCGATGGCCGGCGGCCCGGCAGCGAGATCCGGCTGGGCGCGGGCGCCCCGGCCGGGGTGCCGGTGCGCATCGAACTCCATTCGATCACACCGGTCGACAGCGTCGAGATCATCGTGAACGGCCGCGTCGCGCGCGCATTTTCGCCAGGCGACCCAGCGCAGGCAGCGTTCACGGCGTCGGTCAATGTGCCGGACGGCGGCTGGATCGCGGCCCGGGCGCGCGGGCCGACGTCCCGCCATGTGACGGACAGCTACGCCTTCGCGCAGACCAGTCCCGTGTACATCGTGCGCGACGGGCGCCGCTGGATCTCCGTCGAGGACGCGCGCTTCCTGGCGGAGGCCGTGGCCGCGCTGCGGGAGAGGGTCGAGCGCGCGGAGTGGCGTTCCGATGCCGCGCGGGCGGCGTTCATCGCTGCGGTCGATTCGGCGGCCGCCGGGTATCGCGGGCTGGCGGGGACCGGAGGCGGGGGAGGAGGGGTGGATTGACCCGGAGCTCCGGCCGCCGTCAGGACGGGCGCAGCGTGTGCGCGAGGAAGGCGCGGGCGGTCTGCCAGTCGCGCTTGACCGTCGGCTCGGAGACGCCCAGGGCATGCGCCGTCTCGGCGACGGACAGACCGGCGAAGACGCGGCACTCGATCACACTCGCCTGGCGTGGGCTCATCGCCTCGAGCTGACGCAGCGCGTCATCCAGGGCGATGACGTCGTCGGCCTCGACGGGTCGGTCCGGCCCCCGGTCCAGCGACTCGTCGAGTACGACGATCTCGGCTCCGCCGCCCCGGCGGACCGCGCTCCGCCGCCGGGCCGCATCGACCAGGACCTGACGCATCGCGCGTGCGGCAATCGAGAAGAAGTGCGCGCGGTCCTGGACCCGGCCGCTGGGCGCGGGCACCAGCTTCAGGTAGGCCTCGTGGACCAGGGCCGTCGTGTTGATCGTGTCCGACCGGTGCCGTGAGCGGACCGCCCGGGCCAGCCCGCGCAGCTCGTCGTAGACCACCCTGTAGACCTCGTCGAACGCGACGCGGTCTCCATCCTGCGCCGCGCGCAGGAGCAGCGTGATCTCGCCGGAGGGCGTCGTCGCCATCGGTTGAGCCGGGAACGCGGGTTTCGTGGGACGGTCGGGTCGAAACGCAAGCTTCGACCCCGCCGGTGGCAGCGCAAGAGCGACGAGGTCAGACGACTGCCGGCCCGTGGTCCGGCTCAGCCGGCGGCGCGGCGCAGGTTGCGGTAGCGGAGGGCTTCCCCGGCCCGGCCCGTGGCCGTGTACAGCTCCTCGAGGCCGAGGGCCGCCTCGGCGTGGTCGACCCGTCGCTGCGTGCGCATCGGTTCGAGCGTCCCGAGGGCGCCGAGCAGGAGTGGCTCGGCCTCGTCGTACCGGCTGAGGGCGGTCAGGCAGCGGCCCAGGCGGATGCGGGCCTGGGCGATGCGCCAGTGGCCGGCGGGCAGCGCTTTCTCGACGATGCCGAGCGCACGGCGCAGCGTGGCCTCGGCATCGGCCGGCCGGCCGGAGCGCATCTCGACGGTGCCCAGATCGATCAGCACCGGACCGAGCGACGGGTGCTCGTCGGACCAGGCCTTCGTCATGATGTCGAGCGCACGGCGCAGCAGCGGCTCGGCAGCGGCCACGCTGTCCCGGGCGAGCAGCGTCGACGCGATGTTGCCGTCCACGATCGCGGTGAACGGATGTTCGTCACCGAGTCGGGCGCGATAGACCTCGCGCGCCTGGCGGTAGGATGCGGTGGCGGCGGGCAGGTCGCCCATCTGCTCGAGCAGGCCGGCGCGATCGTTGATGGCGCGGGCCAGGTCCGTGCCACCGGGTGACGCGCGTTGCAGTGCGCTGACCGCCTCGTCGAACGTGGCGCGCGCCTCCGTCCAGCGGCCGCCCGCGGCCTGCGTGCGTGCGACCATGTGGACGGTCCGCGCGATCGAAACGTGGCCGTCCGGAAGCAGCTCGCGGCGCACGGCGAGCGCCTGCTCGAACAGTGCCTGCGCGGTCTCGTAGTCGCCGCGCTGCTGCGCGACTTCGGCAACGCCCTGCAGCGCGGAGGCGACGAGCACGTGGCGTTCGCCGTAGATCCTGCGGCGCGCGTCGAGCACGTCGCGCAGGATCGAATCCGCCTCCGCGTAGCGGCCGCTCAGCTGGTAGAGCCAGCCCAGGTTCGTCTGCGTGATCAGCAGCACCGGGTGGTCCTCGCCGTACACGCGCTGCTTGATATCGAGCGCGCGCAGATAGAACTGCTCGGCCTCGTCGTACTGCGCGTTGCTGTGGTTCAGCAGGCCCAGGTTGTTGAGCGTTTCGCCCAGACCCGCGAGCGAGGCCGGGTTGGCCTCGAAGATGGCGAGCGCCTTGCGCAGCAGCGTGTCCGCGGACACGCGGTCGGACGCCATACGTGCGAGGCCCAGACCGTTCAGCGCTTCCGCCGTGCGCGGGTCGACCGGTCCGTACGCCGCGGTGCGCAGCGCGAGTGCGCGCTGGTGAAGCGAGTCGACGCCCGGGCGGCCGGCCGTGGCGGCGAGTCGGGCGGCCGCGAAAGCGTCGTCGGCCACCTCCGCATGATCTTCGCCCAGCAGCGCGAGGTGCTCGGCCATGCTCGCCTCGATGAGGCGTGCGGCGTCATCGAACTGTCCAAGGTTCATGTAGATGAGCCCGATCGCGCGGCGCACGGTCGCGCGCAGCGCCGGCTCGCCGGCCAGTTCGGTCTCGATGCGTGATGTCCCGCGGTCCAGGATCTGGCGTGCGGTCAACTCATCGCCCCTCGCCTCGTTCGGGTCCGCCGCGCCGAACACGCCGATCAGGAAATCCGTCACGCGCTCGGCCTTCGCGGCCTCCGCACGCGCGACATCGCGCTCCGCAGCGGCCACGCCCGCCTGCCACAGCGCGGCGCCCAGGCCGGTGACCAGGGCCAGGGCGACCGCGACGGCCGCGGCCACGGCGGCGCGGTGCCGGCGCACGAACTTGCCGAACCGGTAGGCCGTGCCCGCATCGCGCGCTTCGATGGGCAGCCCTTCGACGTGGCGGCGCAGATCGTCGCGCAGCGCCTGCACCGACGCGTAGCGTTCGGACGGCGCCTTGCGCAGCGCCTTGTCGAGGATCGTATCCAGATCGCCGCGCAGCCTGCGGCGCAGGTGCTCGGGCGTCGTGGCGCGCGCGGCGGCCAGGTCCGCGGTGTCGCGGGCGGGCGGCGGCGCATCGGGCCGCGTCGGGACGCGCGTGGTCACGATCGTGCTCGCGCGCGCGGGATCGGTCTCGAGCAGCGCGTGCACCGCGCCGAGCGGCCCCGGCGCCGGCGTGAACGCGCGCCGGCCGGTGAGCAGCTCGAACAGGATCAGCCCCAGCGAGAAGACGTCGGACGCTGCCGTGACCGGATCGCCCCGGGCCTGCTCCGGGCTGGCGTACTCCGGCGTCATGAGGCGGGCCGTGCGCGCGTCGGCGTCGGGCCCACCCTCGACATCGAGCAGGCGTGCAATGCCGAAGTCGAGCAGCTTGACGTGCCCGTCCGCGGTCACGAGCACATTGGCCGGCTTGAGGTCGCGGTGCACGACCAGATGCTGGTGCGCGTACTGCACGGCATCGCACACGGTCATGAACAGCGCGAGGCGCTGCTCGATGGGAAGACGCAGGCGATCGCAGTAGCGGTCGAGCGGCTCGCCCTCGACGTACTCCATCACGAAGTACGGCTCGCCGGAGGCGGTCACCCCGCCGTCGTGCAGCTGCGCGATGTGGGGGTGCACGAGCGCGGCCAGGATGCGGCGCTCGCGCCGGAACCGCTCGACCAGGTCGGGCGTCGCGACGCCGGGCAGCAGGCACTTCAGCGCGACAGTCTGGCGGAACTCCGGATCGTCGCGCTCGGCCAGGTAGACGACGCCCATGCCGCCATGCCCGAGCTCGCGCACGACGCGGTACGCGCCGATGCGGCGGCCCTCGGCAGGCTCGGGCTCGTCCTCGAGGACCGCGACCAGCGCCTCCGGACCGCGATCGAGGAGGGGGACGTCCGTGTCGTGCGCGCGCAGCAGCGCCTCGACGTGCTCGCGGGCCTCGGCGTCCTCCTGGCCGGCGGCCTCGAGCAGCGCGGCCCGGTCCGCCGGGTCCGCCTCGAGCACGCGATGGAACAGCGCGTCGATACGCTGCCACCGTTCGGGATCCATTCTCATCCCCCTGGAATACGCAGTCCTGAGGGCGTGCGGCTCACCCGTGCGCGCCGGCGCGGCGCGCGCGGCTTCTACTGCGCGGACAGGTTGACGCGGCGCAGCAGCTCGTGGAACGCCGGCTCATGCCGCGCGGCGTCCCACAGGTACTCGCGGCTGAGCGCGAGCGCGAACGGATCGCCCGCATCGATGCCGCGGTGCATCCAGGCGTAGAACCCGTCGTGGTCGCCCAGGTGCAGGCGCAACGTCGCGATGGCCGCCTGGCTGAGCGTCGTGTCCGTGGTCGCGCGCTCCTCGAGTTCCTCGAGCAAAGCCCTCGCCTCGGCCTGGCGGCCCAGCCCGACGAGCGCGCAGCCCAGCTTCGCCGTCTGCCATGCGCCGCGATGGCTCAACTCGACGGCCTGTTCGAGGCACGCCGCGGCCGCGGCGTAGTCGCGCATCCCCAGCAGCACATAGCCCTTGATGTGGTAGCCCTCCGGGAACTGCGGATCGAGTTCGATCGGCCGCTCGGCCAGCGGCAGCGCGGCGTCGTAATCGCCGGCATAGGCCAGCATCACGCTCTCGGTCAGGAACGCCATGACATTGAGCGGGTCGAGCCGGCGGCCCTCCCGCGCGACGCGCAGGCCGCCCTCGACATCCCCGGAGAACGCGAGGAAGAACGCGTACAGGAAGCGATCGAACCCGGCACCCGGCTCGAGCTCGGTCGCTCTATGGTACAGGCGCCGCGCTTCCGGCCAGTTGCAGTCCCTGTAGGTGACGACGGCGGCGAGCAGTTCGTGGGCCGGCCCGGAGCGCGGGTTCACGGCGAGCGCGCGATCGGCCAGCTCCTGGATGCGCGTCCACGCGGCCTTCGGCTCGATGATGTTGAAGAACGCGCAGAACACGAGCGGCGCGCCCAGCGCGCAGTACGCGGGCACGAAGTCCGGATCCCGCGCGATGCACGCCTCGAGCAGCGGCGTCGCCTCCGGCATGCGCATCAGACTCTGGCCGAGCATGTGCCGGGCACGCAGGTACATCTCGTACGTCTCGGGGTCCGTGACCGACGCGCCGCGATCGGCTGCTTCGTTGTCGGTCAGGCGGGCACGCAGCTCGTCGACGATGCACCGCGAGATGCGCTCCTGCATGGCGAACACGTCGTCCATCGTGCCGCCGTACTTGTCCGCCCACACGTGCGCGTCGGTCGTCCCGTCGATGAGCTGGGCGGTGATGCGCAGCTGCGAGCCGGCGCGCCGGACACTGCCCTCGAGCAGGTAGCGCACGTCGAGCATGCGCGAGATTTCCTTGAGATCGCCCGTGCGCTGGCGGGCCGCCGTGGCCGAGTTACGGGCGATCACGCGCAGCGCGCGGACACGCGAGAGATCGGCGATCAGCTCCTCCGTCAGCCCGTCCGCCAGGTATGCGTCGTTCGGGTCCGGGCTGAGGTTATCGAAGGGCAGCACGACGATCGAGCGGTCGCCCTGCGTCTCGCGCACGGCCGCGCCCGCGGGCGCCAGCGCGCCGGCCAGCGCATCGGAGAACGCCTGCGCGGACGCCGTGCGGCGCGCGGCATCGCGCTCGAGCGCGCGATCGATCGCATCATCGAGCGCCGGCGGCACATCGGGCCGCAGCGATCGCGCGCGCGGCGGATCGGTCGTGAACCGTTTCACGAGGATGGCCTGGACGGTCGGGCCGGTGAACGGCGGGGTCCCCGTCAGCAGTTCGAAGAGGATGCAGGCCAGCGCGTACACGTCAGACGGTGGGCCGACATCGCCTTCACCGGAGATCAGCTCGGGGCTCATGTACGTGGGCGTGCCGAGCGAGGTCCCGGCCTGGGTCAGCAGTGTCCGGTCGTCCGCGTCCGCGGCGCGCGCGATGCCGAAATCGGCGAGCAGCGCGTGGCCGCGGCTCATCAGGATGTTCTCGGGCTTGAGATCGCGGTGCACGATGCCCTCGGCGTGCGCGTACTCGAGCGCGTCCGCGACCTCGCGTACGATGCGCACGGCCTCCGCCACGTCGAGCGGGCCCTCGCGGTCCAGCTTCGCGCGCAGCGGCTCGCCCGCGATCAGCGGCATCACGAAGAAGAGCTGGCCGTCCGCACTGCCGGAGTCGAAGACGGGCACGATGTGCGGGTGCTGGAGGCGGGCGGCCGTCTCGATCTCGCGCAGGAACCGGTCGGCGCCGACGGATGCCGCGACGGCCGGCAGCATGACCTTGACCGCGACGTCGCGGCCGTGGCGGGCGTCCCGGGCCCGGTGCACCACGGCCATGCCGCCCCGGCCGATCTCGGTCGTGAGGGTGTAGCGGTCTCCAAGCTGGCTCATGGCCCAAGAATAGGGTGGGCCGTCGAGTTCGCACAGATCCGGAACAGATTCGCGGGCCCGCGAGGGGCGGCCGGGTGTCATATTGCAGTGGCGCCACGGGGACCGGACGGCGCCAGCAACCGACGGAAGCCCCTGAGAAGGAGCGGAACGGGATGTTACGCCGAACCCTGACGATCACTGCGCTGTGCGCGATCCTCGGTCCTGCGGGCGGCACGTCCGCCCAGACCAGCCCGCGTGACCGGCTGCTGGTCTCGACCGCATGGCTGGCCGAGCACCTGAACGACGCGGACCTGGTGCTGCTGCACGTGGGCGAGCGTGAGGAGTACGACGCGGGCCACATCGCGGGGGCGCGCTACATCACGATGCAGGACGTGGCTGCGCCGCGCGAAGAGGGCGCGCTTGCCCTGCAGCTGCCGGCCATCGAGGCGCTGCTGCCCGTGCTCGAGGGCCTGGGCATCTCGGATGACTCGCGCATCGTGCTGTACTGGGGCAACGACTGGGTCACGCCCGCGACCCGCATCGCGTTCACACTCGACTGGGCCGGGCTGGGCGACCGGCTGTCCATCCTGGACGGCGGGCTGCCGCAGTGGAAGCGGGAGGGCCGTGCCGTGACCACGGCGACACCGGCCATCCGGCCGGGCCGGCTGTCCCCGCGCCGGCCGAAGGACACGGTCGCGACGGTCGATTTCGTGCTCGAGCACGCGCGCGCGCCGAAGTCGAACGTCACGCTGATCGACGCGCGCGCGCCGGCCTTCTACGAGGGCGTGCAGCCGTCCCAGGGCGTGAGCGGCCACATCCCGGGCGCCGCGAACATCCCGTACACCGAACTGGTCGACGACGAAGGCCGCGTCCGCGATCTCACGCACTTCAAGGCGCTGTTCGATGCCGCCGGCGCGCGGCCGGGCCACACGATCATCACGTACTGCCACATCGGGCAGCAGGCCACGGCCACGCTGTTCGCCGCGCGGCTGCTGGGCTACGACGTCCGGCTGTTCGACGGCTCGATGAACGAGTACGCGCGCGATCGCGACCGGCCGATCACGACGGGGCCGGGCAAGTGACGGGACCTCGCCCGTACGGCAGCCCGTACCTGGCCGGCGTCGGCATCGGCGTCGTGCTGCTGCTCGCGTTCGTCCTGATGGGCAGCGGGCTGGGCGCGTCGGGCGCGTTCACGGCCGTGGCGGGCGCAGGCGTCGCGCAGGCCGTGCCTTCAGTCGCATCAGATAACGCGTTCTTTGCCGCGTACGATCCGGCGGCCGCGCGCGCGATCGACTGGTGGCTGCTGGTCGAGATCGTGGGCGTGACGCTGGGCGGGTTGATCTCGGGCGTCGCGGCGCGACGGTTCCGCGTCGAGATCGAGCGGGGCGCGCGCATCACGGACCGGTCCCGGCTCCTGCTCGCGTTCGGCGGCGGCGCGACGATGGGCTTCGGCGCGATGCTCGCGCGTGGCTGCACGAGCGGGCAGGGCCTGACGGGCGGGGCACTGCTCAGTGTGGGCAGCTGGATCTTCATCGGCTGCGCGTTCGCGGCCGCGTACGCCGTGGCGCCGCTGTTCCGGAGACAGTGGACATGAACGCCCCGTTGTACGTCACGGGCGCGTTCGGCGAGGCCGCCAGCCTGGGCATCGCGCTCCTGCTCGGTGTCGCATTCGGCTGGTTCCTCGAGCGCGGCGGCATGGGCAGCGCGCGCAAGATCGCGGCGCAGTTCTACCTGACGGATCTGGCCGTGTTCAAGATCATGTTCAGCGCGATCCTGACGACCTTGCTCGGGCTGTTCTGGCTGAGCCGCATCGGCTGGATCGATCTGGCGCTGCTCGGCGTGCCGGAGACGTTCGTGCTGCCGCACATCGCGGGCGGGCTCGTGTTCGGCGTCGGGTTCGTGATGGGCGGACTGTGCCCCGGCACGTCGTGCGTGGCGGCCTCGACCGGACGTATCGACGGGCTCATGGTCCTGCTGGGCATGATGACCGGGATCCTGGGCTTCGGCTTCGCGTACCCTGCCCTCGCGGGGTTCTACGAGAGCGGCGCGCGCGGCGTGTGGACGCTGCCGCAGGCGATGGGTCTGCCGTGGGGCGCCGTCGTGTCGATCGTGGTGGCCGCCGGGCTGGGCGGGTTTCTGCTGGCCGAACGCATTGAGCGCGGCCGGCCCGGCGGACCCGTGCGTCTGCCGCGGGCGCTCGTGCGCGGCGGCGCCGTGGCCGGTGTGCTGGGCGCGCTCGCGCTCGTGGCCGGCAACCCGTTCCAGGCGGGCGCGGGCGTGATCGCGGACGACGTCACGCTCTCCGCGCTCGAAGTCGCCGAGCAGATCCGCGCGCGTGCGCCGGTCCGGCTCATCGACGTGCGCGACGCGGCGGTCCTCGAGCAGGAGCCGCTGCCGCTCGCAACCCACGCCTCATTGACTGCGCTCGCGGATCCCGCGTTCGACCCGCAGACCGATGCGGCCGGCAATGGGCTCATCGTGGTGGTCGCCGGGGACGACGGGACGGCCGCGATCGCACGAATGCTGCTCGAGGCGCGCGGGCTGCGCGACGTACGCGTGATGCGCGGCGGGTCCGCCGCGTGGCATGCCGAGGTTCTCGAGCCGCTGCTCGCGGAAGACGCGACGGAGGCCGAGCGCGCGGCATTCGCGCCCGCGGCCGAGCTGTCACGCTGGTTCGGTGGCTCACCGCGCACCGGTGTCCCGCGCGCCGAGATCGAAGCGCGCGCACGTGCCCTGCTGCCTGGCCGACTCGCGGCAGCGGACGGCGCGGTCCGGCGGGCGCGCCGGGGCTGCGGCTTCTGAGTCGGGCGCAGGGCGGCGAACCCCGGCCCGCGTCACGGGCCGACCTCGACCCGGGGGATGTGCACGTGTGGCGCGTTCGTCCGGACGATCCGGCGTGGTCGCTCGAGCGGGCGCACAGCCTGCTGAACGATGAGGAGCGAGCACGCGCGGCGCGATTCCGGTTCGAGGATCACCGCCGGCGGTTCATTGTGCGCCGCGCCGCGCGGCGCGCGATCCTCGCATCGTATACGGGCTCCGATCCCCGCGTGCTGGTCTTCACCGAAAACGACTTCGGCAAGCCGTCGCTGGCGGGCGAACCCGGTGCCGGCGGGCTCCGTTTCAATGCGAGCGCGTCCGCTGAGCTGGCCGTGATCGCGATCGGGACCGAGCGCGAGATCGGCATCGATGTCGAGATGGTGCGTGACGTGCCCGACGCGGAGGACCTGGTCCGCCGGTTCTTCAGCGCCACTGAGCGCAGCGCGCTGGCTCGCCTCACGCAAACCGAACGGCGCAGCGCGTTCCTGGCCTGCTGGACCCGCAAGGAGGCGTACGTCAAGGCGGTCGGCCGGGGCATCTCCATGCCCCTGGACGCGTTCGATGTTTCGGTCCTGCCGGATGCGCCCGCCGTGCTGCTGGCCACGCGACCGGACCCCGGGGAAGTCGACCGGTGGAGCATGCACGGCTTCGATGCCGGGCCGGACCACATCGGCGCGCTCGTCGTCGCAGGCGCTCCAGCAGCCATTCGTGTGATCGACGGACCCCCCGACAAGCTCGCGTGGTGATGCCGGCCCGCCGAGGCGGCGGGCAATCCGGGCCGGCGTGCGCGACGTACTCTCGACGGCGGCCCCCGGAGACGAGCGCCCCGGCTCGGACATTGCACCTTTCCGGAGAGCGCGACAGGATGGGCCGTTCGGGAACCGGACCGCGGGCCGGCGCGGCGCAGCGGGTGTGGCTGCACGCAACGGTTGCGCGCGTCGCGCTACAGCGAGGGCGATCGGGGATGAAGCGAGTACCCATGTGGACGGGGTGGAAGGCCTGGGGGCTGCACGCGCTGCTGCTGGCTGGCGCGCTCGTGCAGCCGCTGACGGCGCAGACGGCGGGCTCGATCCGAGGTGTCGTGCGCAACACGGCGACCGGGCAGGTCGTGCCGGATATCGCGGTCCGACTGGTCGAGGTCGGTCGAGAAGCGCAGACGGGCGTCAGCGGCGTGTTCCGCTTCCCGGGGCTGCCGCCGGGGAACCACACGGTCGTCATCGCCGTCCCCGGATTCGGCGCGTTCCAGCGGGCGGTGTCGGTGCTGTCCGCGCAGGAAAGCGAGATCGAGATCCGACTGGATCCGCAGCCGTTCGAACTGAGCGCAGTGCTGGCGAGCGCGGACCGGTCGTTCTCCGCAGCGTCGAGCCGGACGATCCGTGCGCTCGATCTGGCGGTGCGCCCGATCCGTTCAGCGCAGGATCTGCTCCGGCTGGTGCCCGGTCTGGTGACGGCGCAGCACGCGGGCGGCGGCAAGGCCGAGCAGATCTTCCTGCGCGGGTTCGACGCGGACCACGGCACCGATGTGGCCATCGCGGTGGACGGCGTGCCGGTCAACATGGTCTCCCACGGCCACGGCCAGGGTTACGCCGACCTGCACTTTCTCATTCCCGATGTCGTCGAGCGGCTGGACGTGTTCAAGGGTCCGTATCGGGCGGAGGCGGGCAACTTCGCGACGGCCGGCGCGGTCTCATTCACGACGCGCGACCATCTGGACTCGAATATCGTGCGGGCGGAGACCGGCGCGTTCGGGACGGCCGCACTCACGACGCTCTTCCAGATCCCGACCGCGGGTGAACATCAGGGCGCGTACCTGGCCGGCCAGTTCTACCGGACGGACGGGCCGTTCGCCGCGCAGCAGGACTTCGGCCGCTTCAACCTCTTCGGCAAGTTCCATACGCACCTGAGCGAGGACACGCGGCTGTCCGTGGCGGCGAGCGGATTCAGCTCGGCATGGGACGCGTCCGGTCAGATCCCGCAGCGCGCCGTGGCCGCCGGCCAGATCGACCGGTTCGGCGCGATCGACGATCAGGAGGGCGGCACGACGGGGCGGCAGGATCTCAGTCTGATCTACGAAGCCGGCGATGCCAGCGATCGATTCCGGCTGCACGGCTTCGTGACACGCTACAACTTCAAGCTCTTCTCCAATTTCAGTTTCTTCATGGTCGATCCCGAACGAGGCGACATGATCGAACAGACGGACCGGCGCCAGATGCACGGGCTGAACGGGTCGTACCGGTTCCGCCATGCGCTGGGCACGGGCCGGGACGCGGCGGTCACGCTGGGCGGCGGGTATCGGGCCGACGACATCGATGTCACCCTGTGGCACAGCCCGTCACGCATCCGTGCCACCGGGCTCGTCGATGCCGGCATCGCGGAGCGCAACCTGCACCTGTGGGCGCAGGAGGAGTTGCAGCTGAGCCGACGGGTCCGCATGCAGCTGGGTGTGCGCTGGGACTACTTCACGTTCGACGTGGACGACCGGCTCGAGCGCGACAGCGGCGATCGCCCGCATGCGTCCGGCTACGCGCAGCAGGCGATCCTGAGTCCGAAAGCGAGTCTCGTCGTCAGCCCGGCTCGCAATCTCGACGTGTACCTCAATGCGGGCGCGGGATTCCACTCGAATGACGCGCGCGAGATCGTGATCGGCCAGCGCACGGAGGACCTGCGTCGCTCGTACCGCCGGCAGGGCCTCGGCGATCGCGAGATCGAGCGCCTCCTCACCGCACAGAATCTGGATCCCGCACACGACGTGCGCGGGACGCCGCCGCGGGCCGTGGGCGGCGAAGTCGGCGTGCGCGCGCGCGCGTTCTCGCGGCTCAATGTGGCGGCGGCCGCGTGGTTCATCGATGTCGAGCGCGAGTTCGTGTACGTGGGCGATGGCGGGCTCACGGAGCTGAGGGGCCGCAGTCGCCGGCACGGTCTCGACCTCGAGGCCCGGCTCGGGTTGGCGGACTGGCTGTCCGCCGATGCCGATGTCGGGCTGTCCCGCGCGCGGCTGCGCGATGAGCCGGCCGGCAGCGACGCGATCCCGCTGGCCCCGCGCGTGACGTGGACGGGCGGCTTCAACGCGATCCGCGACCGCTGGGATGCGTCGCTGCGCTACGTGCACATCGGCGATCGGCCCGCGAACGAGACGGGCTCCGTGACCGCGCGCGGGTTCACGGTCTTCAACGTGGTGGCCGGGATCCGGCGCGGACCCGTCCGCATCGGGGCGACGCTCGAGAATCTGTTCGACACGGAGTGGAACGAGGCGCAATTCGACACCGAGTCCAGATTGCGGGGCGAGGCCCGGCCGGTGTCCGAGCTGCACTTCACGCCGGGCAACCCGCGCAACCTGCGCGTCGGCCTGACGCTGCTCTTCTAGGTCGCGATCGCCGGCCCCGACGCGGCTGCGTTTCCGGCGGCTTGCATCTCGCCGACCCGCGCGAAATGATGGGGGGCAGGTCCGGACCGGCAGGCGGGCCCGAGGGGGCCGGCCGCACGTTCCCGGCGCCCTCGAGAAGGGCCCATGGCAGAGTGAAGTGAAGAACGTCGAAGACATCTACCGGCTCTCTCCGATGCAGGAGCTGATGCTGCTGCACAGCGTCACCGCTGCGCACTCTTCCGTCCTGCTCAACCAGTTCTGCTACCGCATCTCCGGCAACCTGGACGTGGGCGCCTTCCGCAGGGCGTGGCAGCAGCTGGTCGATCGTCATGCGATGCTGCGTACGGCGTTCCTCTGGGAGGATCTCGCCGAACCGCTGCAGGTCGTGCGGCAGACCGTCGATCTGCCCTTTGTCGAGCTGGACTGGAGCGGGCTCGCGGAGGTGGAACAGCAGAACCGGCTGGAGGAATTGCGCGCCGCCGATCTGGAACGGGGCTTCGCACCGGATCGGGCGCCGCTCATGCGTTGCACGGTGGCACGGCTCGCGCCCGACGCGCACGTCTGGGTGTGGACCAGCCATCACCTGCTCTTCGACCGGTGGTGCCTGCCCATCGTGATCGATGAGCTGCAGACGATCTACGAGTCCGAGGCCCGGGGCCGGGCGGTCTACCTTCCGCGCCCGCGTCCGTTCCGCGACTACATCGAGTGGATCGAGAAGCAGGATCGCGCCCGCGGCCTGGCGTTCTGGGCGAGGACGCTCCAGGACATCGAGGATCCGTCCGTCGCGACGGCGCTGGGCACGTCCTCGCCGCACGGTGAAGGCGAGGCCGTACCCGCCGGCCCGGCGTCCGACGGGGAGATCGCCCTGTCCGCCGGACAGACGCGTGCGCTCAGGGCGTTCGCGCGCCGTCACGGCCTGACGGTGAGCACGCTGTTCCACGGCGCATGGGCGCTCGTGATGCGGCGGCAGACGCGCCGCACCGATGTCGTGTTCGGCACCGCCGTATCGGGCCGCCCGCCCGACCTGCCCGGCGTCGAGTCCATGATCGGCTCGTTCATCAACAACGTGCCGGTCCGGGTGCGCATGCGGGGCGACGAATCCGTGGTCGAATGGCTGCGCGCGCTGATGGCGCACCAGCAGGAGCGTGTGCCGTTCGAGTACATGGCCGTGACGGACATCCGCGGCGTCACGGCGATGCCGCCGGCCTCGCCGCTCTTCGACAGCGTCCTGGTCTGGCTGGCGCCGGTCGGGTCCGACGGGCCGACGGCCCTGACGCTCGAGCCGCTGGGCGGCGGGGTGACGACCGCGCACCCGATCACGGTCGCCATCGCGGACGAGGTGGAGGGGATCCGCGTGCAGGTGCGATCCACGCTGCCGGCAGGTGCGTCGTGGACGCCGGCGCTGCTGGCGGACCGGCTCGGGCAGACGCTGCGCAACCTGGTGGCGGGCGACCAGGCCCGCATCGCCGATCTCGAGGGTCAAACCGACGCGGCTTCACCGGTCACACAGACCGCCCGGCACACGGGACGCGTGACGCTGGCGGCCTGCGCGATCGCGGCCCGCCGCCCGCCCGGCGCGGCTCACACGGCGGGCCGGGAAGCGGACGACAGGGACCTCCTCGAAGCGATCGTCCGGGCCGAATGGCAAGCCGTGCTCGACAGCCGGGAGATCGGGGCGCACGACAACTTCTTCGATGTCGGCGGCAACTCCCTGCTGGCAGCGCAGCTGCACGCGCGCGTCGAGACGGCCGCGGGAAGGACGGTGCCGATCCTCGCACTTTTCCAGGACGCGACCCTCGAGGGGATGGTCGCGACGCTGTCCGGCCGCGACTGGCCGTTGCAGGGTCGCGCGGTCCGGCCGATCCGGCTGCACGGATCCAGGCCGCCGCTGCTCTGCATCGCATCGCCGGAGGTCAACACGCTGGGTTACGTGATGCTGGCCCGGCACCTCCCGTCCGACCAGCCGGTGTACGTGCTGCAGCTGCCGCCCGAGGTGAACCGGATGGCGGTGCTCCCGCCCACCGACATGGCCGCGCACGCGGCCCGCTACATCGAAGCGCTCGAGCCCGGCCTGTACGAGGAGCCGTTCCGGCTGCTGGGCATGTGTGGCGGCGCGCACCTCGCGCTCGCCATGGCGAGACAGCTCCATGACGAGGGCCGGACGGTCGATTTCGTCGGCGTGGTCAACACGTGGACGCCGTACACGTTGACGCAGCTCTACCGGCTCTACGCGGCGCGCGGCTACGCACTGTACTACGTGAATCGGCTCCGTGATCTGCTGCGCCTGAGCCCGCGCGCCCAGTGGGCCGAACTGCAGGCCAAGCTGCGGCGGCGTCGCGCCGCGCGCGAACGGCGGATCGCACACGCCGATGTCGGCGCCGCGCCCGCGGCCGGCGGCGCGCCCGCTGCGGCGCAGCCGTATGTGCTCAGTCCCTGGGAGCACATCGGTCCGCCGCCGCATCCGCTGCCTCCCAGGTATCCGGGGACGGTGACCGTCTTCCGCATCGACCGACAGCAGCACTACCGTGTACGCGACCCGCAGCTCGGCTGGGGCGACTGGGCCGCCCGAGTCGAGCTGTGCCACCTGCCGGCGCGCGAGCATCTCGCGATCATGCGCGAGCCCGGCGTCACGCAGCTGGCGCAAGAGCTGAACGCCCGTCTCGAGGGGCTCCCCGCGGCACGCAGCCTCGCGACCAGCCCATAGTGAGCGCGACCATCCGTTCGACCGAGGCCGGCTCCGCGCTGCCGGTCACCACGAACGAGCCGGGTGTGACGCACACGACGGTCCGCGAACTCATCCGCTATCGGGAACTGCTGTTCTTTCTCACCTGGCGGGACGTGACGATCCGCTACAAGCAGACGCTCCTGGGAGCGACGTGGGCCGTACTCCAGCCGCTGTTCACAATGATCGTGTTCACCGTGTTCTTCGGCCGCCTGGCGGGGATCCCGAGCGACGGGATCCCGTACCCGCTCTTCTCGTATGCCGCGCTTCTGCCGTGGACCTACTTCTCGACCGCCACGCTGGCCGCCGGCAACAGTCTGGTCAACAACACGGACCTGATCACGAAAGTCTACTTCCCGCGGATGATCATCCCGGCGTCGACCGTCGTGAGCGGACTCGTGGATTTCGCCATTGCGAGCGTGCTGATGATCGCGCTGCTCGTGTACTACGACGTCCCGCCCGACCCCGAACTGCTGGTCTGGCCGCTCGCCATCGGACTGGTGGTCGTGCTGGCCCTGGGCGCGGGCATGTTCCTGTCGGCCCTCAACGTCGCGTACCGTGACGTCAAGCACGCGCTGCCGTTCGCGTTCCAGATCCTGCTGTTCCTCACACCGATCATCTATCCGACGACGCTCGTGCCCGAGCGCTACCGGTTTCTGACCGCGCTGAACCCGCTGACCGGCATCATCGAGACCTGTCGCGCCGCCCTGCTGCCTGCGCATGCGGTCGACTGGTCTCTGTTCGGCACCTCGGCCCTGGTCACCGCACTCGTATTCGTGGCCGGCGCATTGTACTTCCGCAGCCGGGAACAGACCTTTGCGGACATCGTCTGAGTGAACCCCGCGATCGTGGCCGAAGGGCTCTCGAAGGAGTACCGCCTCGGCGAGCACCAGGACCACACCATGCTGCGCGAGGCGGTGATGAGCGCGTTCCGCAGGCTGTTGCGACGGGACCGACCGGAGCCGGAGCGCAGGATCTGGGCGCTGCGCGATGTGTCGTTCGATGTGCAGCCCGAGGAACGCGTCGGCATCATCGGCCGCAACGGCGCGGGCAAGACGACGCTGCTCAAGCTGCTGTCGCGGATCACGCGGCCCACGCGCGGCACGGTCCGGATGCGTGGCCGAATCGCGTCGCTGGTCGAGGTGGGCACCGGCTTTCACCAGGAACTCACGGGCCGGGAGAACATCTACCTCAACGGCTCGATCCTCGGGCTGCGCCGGACGGAGATCCGCCAGCGCTTCGACGCGATCGTCGCGTTCGCCGGCGTCGAGCCGTTCGTCGATACGCCGATCAAGCGCTACTCCACGGGCATGCGGCTGCGCCTCGGCTTCGCCGTCGCGGCCCACCTGTCCCCCGACATCCTGCTCGTCGATGAAGTGCTGGCCGTGGGGGATGCCGAGTTCCAGAAGAAATGCATCGCGGCGCTGGGTGACGTGCGGGCGGGTGGCCGGACGGTCCTGTTCGTTTCGCACAACCTCGAGGCGGTCGAACAGCTCTGCCCGCGCTGCCTGTGGATCGATGGCGGACAGATCCGTCAGGATGGTCCGACCCGCCAGGTCATCGCCGCCTACCTCGCGACGATCAGCGATGCGGGGCAGGGCTCGCTCGACCTGCGCACGGACGAGGGCCGGTCGGGGACCGGAGAGGTCCGCTACACGGGACTCGAGTACCTCGGCCCCGATGGCCGGCCGGCGGACCTCATCGAGTGTGGCGCGCCCGTGACACTGCGGCTCTCCTACGACGCCCGGGAGCGCGTGAACAACGTCCACTTCGGCGTCATGTTCTACTCGGACCTCGGCACGCTTGTTGCCCACGTCAACACGTGGAGTTCGGGCATTCAGCCTCCGCCCATCGGACCGGGCGCCGGTTGGCTCGATCTGAGCCTCGACGGGTTGCATCTCATGCCCGGCCGGTACTACCTGTCCCTGTGGATCGAGCGACACGGCGAGAACGCTTCCGTCGATCTGCTGGAACACCGGCTGACCCTCATTGTCCACTCCCGCGCCGACGCGATGCAGCGGACGCTGCCGCGCCGCGCCGGACTCGTGCACCTGCCCTGTGTGTGGCGGTTCGACAGGACCGGCCGGGGCCATGATCGTGAGGCATGATGCAGAGAGAGGATCGCGCGTGAGCCGCCCTGGACGGTCCCTGCAACGGGCACGCGTCGCGTGGTTGCTCGCTTTCGCCCTGCTCGCCGCACCGGTCCCGCTGGGCGCGGCGCACGAGGTGGATCAGAGCTACGTCTTCCTGACCGTCAGGGACAACGTCATCAGCGGCCGCTTCGAGATCACCGCAGGCGACCTGAACCGCGTGCTCGGCCTGGATTTCCGGACGGACGGATCCGTCACACTCGAGGAAGTCACCGCGCACATCGACGCGATCCGGGCGTACCTGCTGAGCCGGGTCAGGTTCGAGGGCGAGGCCGGGCCACGCACCATCGAACTGGGCGACCACCGGCTCTACGACGTGTCGTTCGCCCAGTTCGTGTCCATCGACTTCACGCTGGACCCGTTTCCGGCCGAGCCGCTGTACCTGGACGTCACGTGGAACGTCGGGTTCGAGGGCGATCCGGACCATCGCGGCCTGCTCGTGATCGAGAACAACTGGAAGACCGGGACGTTCAATGAAGAAGCCAATGTCGCCCTGATCTTCAGTCCGCGCTCGACGCAGCAGCGGCTCGACCTGACGTCGTCGTCGGTGTGGCGAGGCTTCACGAGTCTGGTGGAACTGGGGACGCACCACATCTGGATCGGCATCGATCACATCCTGTTTCTGGTCGCGCTGCTGCTGCCTGCGGTGCTGCGCCGGGAGGATGGGAAGTGGGTGCCCGTGCCCGGGTTCCGGCCGGCACTGATCAACGTGATCAAGATCGTGACGCTGTTCACGATCGCGCACTCGGTCACACTCAGCCTGGCCGCGCTCGAGGTGGTGCGACTGCCCTCGCGCTTCGTGGAATCCGTGATCGCCGCGTCCATCGCGGCTGCCGCCCTGCACGTGATCGTGCCCGTGTTCAAGACCCACGTCCTGTGGGTCGTCTTCCTGTTCGGGCTGTTCCACGGCTTCGGTTTTGCCAGTGTGCTGGGCACGCTCGGCATCCCCGGCAAGTACATGGCCGTCTCGCTGCTCGGGTTCAACGTGGGCGTCGAGATCGGCCAGGTCGCCATCGTGTGCCTGATCCTGCCGGTGCTCTTCGTGGTGCGGCGCTCGCGGGCGTACTCGCCGTACGCCGTCAATCTGGGCGCGGGCCTGCTGATCCTGATCTCGATGTACTGGTTCCTCGAGCGCGCCTTCGCCGTGGACATCCCGACAGTGGCGCTGGTGAGGCGGGTGCTTGGCTCCTGAGCTGCGGTCCGGTCAGCGCGACTCGCGATCGGGGATCCCGATGTCGACGGCGTGGACCGGCCGGCTGCGCATCTCGATGTAGCGCTCGCCATCGAAGAAGGAGGTCAGCTGGCGGATCTCGATCCGGCGGATCGGCTGGTCTCCGGCGAAGGCCCCGGCGCCGCGGACCGTCCACAGCTGGGGCGGCGCGCGCAACAGGCTCAGCGGCGTCGTCTTCGAGAGCCGGCGGTTGAAGTTGCCGACGAACGTGGTGAGAAACTCGTCGAGCACCGCCATGCGAGCCCCGTCGCGGTAGACCTCGCCGCGCTCCTGCTCGAGGCGCTCGACCTCCGTCGCAGCGCGCGCGTCCGCCAGCCGGCGTGCCGTCACGAGATCCCACGTCGCTCCCCACATCACCGGCAGCTGGCGGTGCTCCGAAACGTAGGCGAACCCGCCCTGGGTGAACTGGTAATCGTACGGAGCGAAGAAGGCCGGCGGCAGCGCGAACCGCTCGCCGTTCGCACCGATGCCCTCGAAGCGGTACGTGTACCCGGCAGCCGCGTTGTACCACGACAGATTGACCGGCGCGAACCAGTACACGCCGCCCGCGATGAGCGCCAGGGAAAGCAGCCTGTGGCGCAAATGGAAGACGTCGAAGGCCGGTGACGCGCGATCGCGCAGCAGCAGCCACAGGAGCACGAGTTCCAGCAGGACCCACTTCCAGAAGAAGATCCCGGTCACGGCGAAGATGCCGAGGTGGAACGCGATCCACGCGCTGACGGACGCGAGCAGGACGCGGCGGTGCAGAAGCGCGAGCAATGCGCCGCACTCCACGAGCAGGGTCGTACCGACCAGGACCGGGTCCACGCGCTCGAGCGCTGTCGTGATGGACCCGATCGTTTCCGGGGCGAGGAACCCGAGCCAGCCGTTCGCATACGTCGCCGGCAGCAGGAGCGCGACATGGCCGTGGCTGAACCACGCGAGGCGGAGCTTGCCGATCCCGCCCACGAAGTACGACGCGGCGATCAGCGTGAGGATCAGAAACACGACATCGGCCGCGACGGGTGCGCTCCAGACCGCGCGCACGAGCAGGAACGCGAAGACGAGCAGCAGCAGGCGGATCAGCAGGAACTGCTCGGCGAAGGAGTACGGCCCGATCGGGTAATAGAACTGCCACAGGATCGCGGCCGCGAGCAGCGCGAACGGGCCGGCGAACACCGGTCTCCACAGGAGCAGCGCGGCGAGGGCGATCAGCGCGAGCCGGTCGAGGAGGTGGGCCTGATCGAAGAACAGGTTGTAATCGTACGTGGAGCAGACCCAGGCCAGGATCAGGCCGGCCACGCCGGCCAGCGCCCGCAGCACACGGCCGCCGCCCAACCCGGACCACGACACCAGCAGGCGAGGCCGGCGCAGCACGGCGAGCGATACGAGGGCCGCCAGCAGCACGAGCGAGAGCGCATACGATGGAAGCAGCCGGGGTCGGAACAGCCGCAGGACCAGCTCGACGGAGATCGACGGACGGGTGTAGGCCGCGGCGGGCAGCCCCGCGATGACTTCGACCCACCAGTCGAGCATCACGTAGACGGCGAGCAGCGCGGCCAGTCGCGCGATCAGCATCGCCGTGGCCGAAGATCTCACCGTGTCGAACCAGCCGGCCGCGAGGCGAGGGTCCGTCGCAGTCGCGCGGGCGCTACTCCGGATCGTCATGGTCCGCGCGAGCGAGCAGATCGGCGACGCGGTCGAGCTGGGCCTGATCCAGCCGCGCCAGCGGAAAGTCGGCAGGTGTGACCAGACGCGCGTCCCGGTCGAGACAGGCGCGGATGAGATCGCGCAGCGTCGTCATGAAACGGTCGGCCAGGCGTTCGACGGTCGCCCGGTCGTGCAGCCGGTCGCTGTACGTCCAGACCGCGTGCAGCGCACCATCCTGCAGGAACGTGTTGACCTCGAGCACGTGCGGGCGCAACCCGTTCGGACTGCGCGCCTCGCCCCAGTTGCCCGGAACGACCCGGAATCGTCCCGCGGTCGGACCCGAATCCGCGCGGTCGCCCATGTAGTTGAAGTTCACGTCGGGACAGGGGGCCGAGCGCAGTGCGGCCACGCTGCGTTCATCGCGGCACAGGTAACGGAGCAGCCCGTGCCCGATGCCCTTGCCCGGGATCCGCCGCAGCGTCTCGCGGACCTGCACCAGGCTCGCCATGACTTCGTCGCCGGGGCGGACGGTCAGCGCGACGGGAAACACGGACGTGAACCAGCCGACGGTCCGGCTCAAGTCGAGATCGGCGTCGCCGACGAGTTCCCTGCCGTGCGCCTCGACATCGACCACGACGCGATCGACGCCCGTCCATTCTGCGAGGGCGAGCGCGAGCGACGTCAGCAGCACCTCGTGAATCCCGGTGTTGCGCGTGCGCTGGACGTCCCGCAGTTGCGCGGTCCACGCCGTGTCGAGCACGCAGGCGACGTGCCTGGCGGTCGCCGTCGTGTTCTCGCCGGGCGCTGCGGTCCGATCCAGGGGCAGCCGGACGATGTCGCGGATCGCCTCGAGCCAGAAGCCCGCCTCCGCTTTCGCCGATGCCGTCTGCGCGTGCTCGTGCAGCGACCGGGCCCACGCCAGATACGACGCCGTCCTTGCCGGCAGCGCGACCGTGGTGCGCTCGAGCTGCGCCCCGTACACGCGCTCCAGGTCCTCGACCAGGAGGTTCCACGAGAGCGGATCGATGGCCAGGTGATGCACGACCAGCAGGAGCCGGTCCTGCCACGCGTCGCTGCTGCGCAGGAGCGCGGCCTGCAGCAGGAGCCCGCGCGACAGATCCATGCGCGCGTGCAGTCGTGACGCCACCTCGTGCACCGCAACGCGGCGCTCGGGTAACGGCACACTGGACAGGTCCTCGACGAGCAGGTCGACGGCCCCGGGTGGCGGCGCGTTCGTCGCCTGCCAGCGGCCCTCGTCGCCCGGCTCGAAGCGGAGCCGGAGTGCGTCATGGTGCTCGACCAGGCGGACCAGCGCTTCACGCAGGGCGCCGGGCTCGATCGGCTGCCGTGCCTCGAGCAGGATCGCCTGGTTCCAGTAGTGCGGGTCGCGCGCAACCCGATCGAAGAACCAGTGCTGGATGGGCGTCAGCGGGAGCGAACCCGTCACCGGTCCCGCATCCGGCGGCGGTGGCGGTGCGTCGATCAGGCCGGCGAGCTGCGCGATGGTCGGGGCGTCGACGAACTGCTTCGGCGAGATGGTCAGGCCGGCCTGCCGCGCCCGCGCGAGGACGCGGATGCTGAGCAGCGAGTCACCGCCCAGCTCGAAGAAGTTGTCGTTCGCGCCCACGTGCGTCACGCCCAGGACCTGGGCCCAGATCGAGGCGAGTATGCGCTCGACCTCGTTGCGTGGCGCGACGAAGTCGCCGGGCCCCGCGGCCGCGTGCGTCGCGGGAGCAGGCAGCGCGTTGCGATCCACCTTGCCGGATGCCAGCCGCGGCAGTTCACCCAGCGTGACGACCACGCCCGGCACCATGGCGGCGGGCAGCCGCGACGCGAGGAAATCCCGCAGCTCATCGGCCACCGCCTCACCCGTCTCCGCCCACGCGACGAGCATGGCCCGTCCGGACGGCGGGTCAGTCAGCCCCAGCCGCCCCGCCAGCAGGGCGCGCTGGCGGTCCGACAACGCGGCGACGCGACGCACCAACGCATCACGGTCCGGAGCCGTCACGTCACTTCACCGCCCGGATGACGACCATCGAATCCGCCCACCACGCATCCTTCAGGTCGGCCGGCAGCTGAAGCCCGGTCACGAGGCTCAGCGTCAGGCTGCGGAAATAGCGGAAGACCAGCCGCTGATGGGCCCGGCTGAACGAGTCGATCTCGTTGGTCAGGTAGGTGAACACGCCGCCCTCGCGGAGGTGCGCTGCGGCCGTCGGGAAGAAATGTTCCGCGAACGTCGTGCTGTTGACGACGTGGTCGATGTACTCGTCCTCCGTGAGCGGGTACGTATGGAAGAAGACTGCGTCGTAGGCTTCGAGCTGGTCCGCGGCATCCTGCCAGCGCGCGTGGATCAGCCGGATGTCACGCTCCGGGTATCCGGCTTTCCAGGCCTCCATGCGGCGCACGATCGCATCGTTGCACTCGACGATGGTGTGGGAGCGGATGCCGGCCTGCTGAAGCAGATCGGCGGACACGCCGCGGCCGAACCCGACCTCGAGGACATCGCCCCGTGCAGCCCCGGCTGCCGCCGCCATCGCCGTCATGATGGGGATCTGCCAGTCCTCCATGATGTCCTGGTCATCGAGTTCCGCCTGCGACCGGTCCGCTGTCGGCACGGTGTCCGACCCGGGAACGAAGTCCGCGGCCAGACCATCGAGTGCGACGAGATCGGCCGCGAACTCGTTCATGGCGCGGTTCAGGAGCCAGTTCCGCTGCGCCGGTCGGGGCGGAGCGATGAAGGTGCCATCGAGGATCTCGAGCGTGACCTCGAACTGCGGCAGGCGTTTGATTCTCCGCGTCATCCGCTGCTCCCTGCGTCCGCGGCCCGCAGGCCGGCGGTCTCGTGATCGGGACTTTGCTCGACATCGGCCAGCACGCTGTGGGCCGCGTCCGCATCGATGGAACAGAGTGCGTCGACCAGCGCCTCGACCGGGAAGACCGGAGGCGCTGCATCACGGAGCATCACTGCCGCATCGCGCACGGCCGGGTGCTCCCTCAGCACGGCCTCGATCTCGCCCGGCTCGACGCGCTGGCCGCGGATCTTGATCTGGTGGTCGGCGCGGCCGAGCAGATCCATTACACCGTTCTCGAGCCAGCGCGCGATGTCGCCCGTCCGGTAGACCCGCGTCTCGACGCCGTCCGGCAGGCGGCAGTCGACGAAGCGTTCGGCCGTGCGTTCCGGCTGGCCCAGGTAACCGCGGGCCAGGCCCGCGCCGCTCACACACAGCTCGCCGGGCACGCCGATCGGCACCGGACGCAGATCCGCGTCGAGGATGTATGCGCGCGTGCCGGCGATGGGACGTCCGATCGGGACACGGCCCGCCGGCGCGCCGGCTTCCGCGGTATCGGGCGGCGAGGGGCGGGCTCGCCATGCGGTACACCAGACGGTGGCCTCCGCCGGTCCGTACTCGTTGACCAGCGCGGTGTCCGGCAGCGTGGCGAAATGCTGTGCCACGAGCGACGGCGGGCAGGCTTCACCGGCGACGATCACGGTGCGCAGCGATGCGAGCTGCGCCGGATCGACGTGCGCGAGCATCACGGCGTACAGGCTGGGCAGGCAGAGCGTGTGTGTCACGCCGTGCCGGGCGATCAGGTCCGCCAGATGGTGCACGTCCTGTTCCATGCCGGGCGACGGAAGCACGAGCGTGCCGCCCTGACAGAGCGTCCAGAACAGACCGGCCACCGAGCTGTCGAAGAATGCCGGCGAGACGAGCAGGAACGCCGCGACCGGCTCTTCGTAGAACGCGAACCGCGCCGTCGTCGAATGGACCAGCTGCCGGTGTTCGACCGCCACGCCCTTGGGCCGGCCGGTCGAGCCGGACGTGTACATCACGTACGCCAGATCCGCGGGGCTGACCTTCCCTCGCCGGCGCGTCGCGTGCGTGGCGGCGTGGTCGCCGCGCAGGGACCCCGTCGCGTCGACGGCGATGCGTGCGATCTCACCGTCATGCTGTCCGTCCGGTCGATCGTGATCGCCGATGGTGGCGCGCGCGCCGGTGTCCGCAACCAGGAGCCGGGCGCGGGCGTCCGGTGACTGCGGATCGACCGGCACGTACGCGGCGCCCGCCTCGAGCACGCCCAGGATGGCCGTGACCAGTCCGATCGAGCGGTCGAGCCGGACCACCACGCGGTCGTCCGCGGCGACGCCGCATTCCAGCAGCGCCGCCGCGATGGCCTGCGCCTTCGAAAGGAGCCCGGCGTACGACACGGCCTCACCTTCACACCGCACTGCGATCGCGTCGGGCCGCCGGCGCGCGACCTGCTCGATGAGGTCGTGGACGCAGGGGCCGTCCGGTTGCGGCGCAGCCGTGTCGTTCCATTCGACGAGCACTCGCGCCAGCTCGGCGCGCGGCAGCATCGGCACGTCACGGGCGCGACGCTGCGCGTCCCGCGAAATTTCCTCGAGCAGCGTCATCAGTTGAGCGCCGATCCGCTCGATGGCTGTGGTCCCGTACTCGAGGCCATCGTACACGAAGATCAGCCGCAGCGCGCGGTCCGGAACGACGAGCACGGCCAGCGGATAGTTGCTGCGCTCGGCGTAGCGGGCGTCGGAGATCGAGACGGGCGAGGCCGTCCCGCCGGACATACCGGCGGCCGGCAGGTTCTCGAAGACGAGGATGGTGCGGAACAGTGCATCGCCCTTCGGCACGTCACTCCACTGGTGAATGGCCGCGAGCGATGTCGCCTCGAACCGGCTCGTCTCGATCTGCTGCCGCTGCAGCCCGTGCAGCCACTCGACGACCGGCACGTCGGGCGTCAACCTCGTCCGGACGGGCAGCGTGTTGATGAACAGGCCGACCATCCGGTCGGCGCCGTCCAGCTCGGCCGGTCGACCGGACAGGGTTGCACCGAACACGACGTCGTCGGCGCCACTGTAATGGTGCAGCAGCAGCGCCCAGGCGCCGCGCACCAGCGTATTCAGCGTCAGGCCGTGCTGGCGTGCGAAGGCGCTCAGCCGTGCCGTGGCCGCCTCGTCGATGCGGACTTCGTGCTCCGTGTGGTGCGTCGCGGTCCGACCGGGCGCGCGGACGCGCTCGATGCGCAGGGTCGTCGCACCCGTGCAGCCGGCCAGCAGTGCCTTCCAGTACGCCTCCGAGCCCGTCGTATCGCGGCCTCGCAGCCAGCTGACGTAGTCCTCGAACGGGCGGGCGGGCGGCAGCTGCGGCTCGGCTCCGTCTGTCAGCGCGCCGTACGCCTGCAGCACCTCGTCCAGCACCAGCCGCATCGACCACCCATCCAGCACGATGTGATGGAAACTCCAGACGAACCGGTACGCCTGCTCGGCCAGGCGGAACAGCGCGAAGCGCACCAGCGGCGCCGTGTCCAGCGCAAAACCGCGCGCACGGTCGGCTTCCAGAAAGGCAGCCAGCGCCGCCGGCACATCGATCGGGGCACGTGCGCGCCAGTCTTCGTGCGTCCATTCCGGACGGACCCGTGCACGCACGATCTGGAGCGGGTCCGTCTGCCGCTCCCAGGCGAAAAGTGTTCTCAGCGCGGCGTGCCGATCCACGACGAGCTGCCATGCGCGCTCGAAGGCCGGGACATCGAGCGGGCCATCGATCCGGCAGCTGTACTGCTGGAAGTACACGCCCGAATCGGGCGAGGTGATGGCGTGGAAGAGCAGCCCCTCCTGCATGGGCGTCAGCGGGTAGATCCGCTCGATGTTCTGTTTGGCCGGACTCATGATTCGCCGGCGTCTGGCGGCTCGCCGAACGCGCGCACCAGCGCATCGAGTTCGGCCTGACTCAGCCCCGCCTCCGGAAAATCCGACGGCGTGAATCCGCCCGAAGTGTCGGCGAGCACGCCGTCCATGACGCCATGCAGCGCTCGACGGAAGGCGGCGGCCAGACCGTCGAGGGCTTCACGATCGAGCGTCAACACGGCATCCGGGACAAGCGGGATCGGCCCGGGGACAGCGGTGAAGTTCACGTGCAGCTGGCCGTCGCTGATGGTTGCGTTGACCGAGAGCCTGTGCAGTTGCGGGTTCGGGCCGACCGCGAGCCGCAACGGGCCGTCCAGACGGAACAGCCGGGTGGCCGCCGTTGCACTCTCGAACCGTCCGAGATCGTTGAACAGCACCGCGGGCTCCGGCTGTGCGGCCAGCCGGTTCGCGATGCGCGCATCGCGGCTGAGGTAGCGCAGCGCGCCGTAGCCGATGCCGTGGTCCGGAACGCTGCGCAGCTGTTCCTTCACCGCGCGGAGCGCATCCACCGGATCTTCGCCGGGCAGAGACAGCGTGAGCGGGTACAGCGCCGTGAACCAGCCGACGGTGCGGGTCAGGTCCACGTCAGGAACCGGCGACTGCCGGCCGTGCCCTTCGAGAAGCAGGCGGTGCGTGCTCGCGCCGGTCCACCAGCGCAGCGCCGACAGCAGCGCGGTCACCAGCACGTCGTCGGTGCGCGTGTTGTACACGGCCGGGACTTCGCGCAGCAGCGCCTCGGTCCGGCTCCGCTCCACGGTCACCGTGACGGTCTGCACCTCGCCGTCCGGCCGCTCGCGGGCCGCGTCCGGCCGATGCCGTGCCGCCGTCCCGGCATCGTGCCCGGGCGCCCACGTGTCTACCTGTGCGCGTGCCGCGTCCGACGCCGCCCACGCGGCCAGCCGATGCGACCACTGCTGATAAGGCGTGGTCGTCGGCGGGAGCGCCACCTCCGACGCGTCGGCTGGCCCGGCGTACGCGGCCTCGAGGTCCTCGAGCAGGAACGACCACGACACACCGTCGATGATGAGGTGATGGATCACGACAATGAGGCGATCGGGCTCCGGCCGGTCCGGACGCACGACGGCGGCCTGGACGAGTTCGCCGCGGCCCAGGTCCATGCGCGTATTGAGCGACTCGACGGTCGCGTCGATCAGCGCATCGATCTCCCCGGCCGACAGCCCTGCGGCCGGCACGTCCTGGACGCGGATCGGCGGCCCGTCCGCCTCGGTGTGCTGGTGCCAGACGTGGTCGACGCACTCGAAACGCGTCCGCAGCATGTCGTGGCGCCGTTGCACCGCCCGGAACGCGGCCTCGAGGCGGGGCGTGTCGGCATCCGCAGGCACGATCAGCCGGACCGCCTGACTCCATTGCGCGGGGGAGACGAGGTCGCGCTCGAAGAACCACTGCTGGATCGGTGTGAGCGGGACCTCGCCGGTCGCGGGTCCGGGGTCGGGCGACGGTCGGGTACCCACCGCCACAGCGGCCAGGCCGGCCACCGTCGGGTGATCGAAGAGCTGCTGCGGCGTGATGTACAGGCCCGCCTTCCTCGCCCGTGACACGATCTGGATGTTGATGATCGAGTCGCCGCCCAGCGCGATGAAGTCGTCGTGGACGCCCAGGTCGTCCACGCCCAGCGCGGATCGCCAGATCGCGGCCAGCGTCCGCTCGACATCGTCGCGCGGCGGGACTTTCGCGGCCGTGTCGCCCCGGCCGGGCGCCCGGGGGTCGGGCAGCGCGCGCCGGTCGACCTTGCCATGCGCCGTGAGCGGAATGCCGTCCACGGGCACGAAGTAGCTCGGGATCATGTAATCGGGCAGTTTCCGTGCGACCCAGGAGCGCAGTCCGGCAGCCGTCACGGACGGATCCCGCGGCACGTAGTACGCGCACAGCCGCCGCCCGCCGTTGCCGTCGTCCGTCGCAGGCCGGCTCAGCCGCCGCGCGTCGTATCCGATCTCGCGCAGGATCTGGTGCACCCTGGTCGTGTCGATGTCGTCGTCGAGTTCGCGCAGCGACTCGGCTCGCGTCTTGTGCCCGAGGCGCACGTCCCAGCTGTAGGGCAGGGCGTAGTTGTGGAAGCCGCGCTCGCGCCGGTGCACCAGGATACCGGCATCGTTGATCAGGCAGTTCGTCGAGCGGCCGGTATCCGCGGGCCGCACCCAGGGAGCGCGCTCGCTCAGGAACCCGAGCATCTCATCGAGCGAGACGTCGCAGTACCGGTAGAAGTCCACGATCTGCAGCTCGTCGAACAGCGCATCGTCCTGGAACGCACGCACGTCGAGGTGCCGGCGGACGGCGTCATCGGCGCGGTGATAGGCAATGCGTGCGTCGACGATGGCGCGGTCGATCTGGTCGGGGTCGTCGATATCGTTGCGCAGCAGTTCCGCCAGTCGAGTGGCGAAGATCTGGCCGCGCGACAGCCCCGTGACGATGACGCGGATGCCGCGCTCGCGCGCGAGGTTGATGGCCAGCGTGTAGATCGTCTTGAAGCAGCCCTGGCACACGTTGCCGAACCGCTCCAGGCTGTCGACGAAGATGTCCGGCATCGCCGGTGTGCTGCCGAACACGAGTTCGAGGCCGAGCGCGTCGACCGCGCGCCGCATGTTGGCCTTCGCGCCCTCCGAGATGTAGCCGTTGTCCAGCGTGAACACGAGCGGCCTGAACCCCAGTTCGACCAGCTGGTACAGCGCGTACGTGCTGTCCTTTCCGCCGCTCAGCAGCATCAGGCATTCCGGTCGCCCGGGCGACGCGGCCTGCTGAACGAGCGTCTGCAGGTCGCGCATCGTCCGGAAATAGCGGTGCGCCAGCTGTTCGTAGCGCTCTCGGCTCCGGCACAGGCTGCACACATCGTCGTCACCCAGGCGAGCGTCCGGGTGGCTGGACGCGAGACCGCACTGGATGCAGTGGCGGACGGGCGGCGGCGCGGCGGGCGTCGCGGCGCCATCGATCACCGACAGGGTACAGGCGATGACATCCGGGTGCGCGAGAATCGCCGCTTCCGTCTCGGCCAGCTCGACGCGGGCGCCGCGGATCTTCAGCTGGTCGTCGTTCCGTCCCGCGAACAACAGCGTTCCGGGCGACTGCCAGCGGGCCAGATCGCCGGTGCGATACAGCCGGGCACCCGGACGGAACGGATCGTCGACGAACCGTTCCGCCGTCAGTGCCGGCTGGTTCAGATAGCCGCGCGCCAGTCCCTCGCCGCCGATGTACAGCTCACCGATGATGCCCGTCGCGACGGGCCGCATGGCCGCGTCCAGCACGTGGATCCGCGTGTTCGCGGCAGGCCGGCCGAGGGGCACCGATGCGTGGATGTCCAGCGCGGGATCGTAGCGGTGCGTCATGCACCCGACCGTGGCTTCCGTCGGGCCGTACTCGTTGAACACGTCGAGCGGTCCGTCCCGCAGGCGAGCGAGTCCCCGGGCCAGCACGGTCTTCAGGTCTTCGCCGCCGACAATGAGTTTGCGGATCCGCGCACAGCGCACGCCCTGCTGCTCGAGCAGGGCCAGGTGCGCCGGTGTGAGCTTGACGATGTCCACGCGGTCCTCTTCGAACACCCGCAGCACAGCCAGCCGGCCGTCCTCTCCCTCGCCGTCCGGGTACACCACGATCGTACCGCCGGAAAGGAGCGGCACGAAGATCGACGTGACCGTCAGATCGAACGCGAAGGACGAGTACAGCGGAAAGTCGAGCGGCCCGTCAGCGCCGTAGGTATCGATCGCCCAGAGCGCGTAGTTCAGCAGGCCGCGGTGCGGCACCATGGCGCCCTTGGGCGAGCCGGTCGATCCCGAGGTGTAGATCACGTACGCCAGATCGTCCGGCCCGGCCGCGGCTGCGGGGTTCACGGCGGCCGTCCCGTCCCCGCCGGCCGGTGCATCCGCAACGTGCAGGACGGTGGGCCCCGCCGGGATCCTCGCCGTGAGCGCCGGCTCCGAGAGGACGATCGGCACGCCACTGTCCGCGACCAGGAACGCGAGGCGCTCCGCGGGATAGTCGGGATCCAGCGGCACATAACAGCCGCCTGCCTTGAGGACGCCCCAGATGGCCACGAGCATCTCGGGTGACCGGCGCAGACAGATCCCGACGGGCGTTCCGGTCTGCACGCCCTGCCCGACCAGCCGGCGGGCCAGCCGGTTGCTGCGCGCGTTCAGCTCCCCGTAGCGGAGACGCCTGTCCCCGCAGATCACGGCCGTCGCATCCGGGTCCCGCGCGACCTGTGCCTCGAAGCGCTGCACGACCGTCCCGCCGGGAAGCGGCCTCGCCGTTTCGTTGAAGGCGACGACGTGCTGCCGATGCTCGTCCGGCGACACGAGGTCGATGCCGGACAGCGGCCGGGTGCGATCCTCGAGCACGGCATCCAGGATCGTCAGGAAGTGCCGGACCAGGGCCTCCCGCCGCAGTTCGTCGAAGACGTCGCGGCGCACGTCGAAGTGCAGCCGGATGCTGCCCCGCTGGTCGAAATCGTGGATCTGCAGTCGCAGGGCCTGACTGCTGTCGCCGTGACCGGGATGGATCCACTCCGACTGCATGGGCATGCCATCGAAGCCGGAAAACGATGCGTTGATGACATTGAGCAGAACCGGGTAGTCGCGGTTCTGCGTTGCGCTGCTGGTACCGGGTCGCGCGCGGATCACGAGCGCGTGGGATTCGGCGGCCACCTTCGTCAGCAGCGTATCTGCCGTCTCGTCCTCGTCGATGGTGACATGCAGGGGAAGGATCTCGATGAACAGCCCGGCCGTCCGGGCGAACGCCCGCGAGGTGCGGTTGTGCGCGGGCGCGAGAACCGTGAAGCTGCGCCGTCCGCCGATGCGGGCCAGGCAGGCGAAGAGAACGGTCGCGAAGACATTGAAGTACGACATGCCGCCCGTGAGTCCGGCCACGTCGGGGGCCGCCGCCAGGGCGAGCACGGCGCGGGACCGGTCGGGCCCGAGATCCACGGTGACGCGCTCGGTGCGCGTGGTGCCGCCGGCCGCCGGCTGCACGCCGTAGAACCGGACGGGCTCCGCCGGTTCGACCGTCTTCCGCTGCCAGAAATCGAGCGCCTTGCGGTAGGCTTCGGACGAGCGGTAGCGACGCTCGTGGTCCGCGTACGCCTCGAAGGATGGGTACGGCGAATCGGGATCCGGGCCGCGCCCGCAGGCCTGCCGGTAGAGGGCCTCCATGCGCTCGTAGACCACGGCGATGGCCCAGCCGTCCGTGATCAGATGGTGCTGGTTCAGGTACCAGACGTGCTCGTTCTCCCGGAGGCGGATCAGCGCGGCGTCGAACAGGCACCGATCCAGATCGAATTGTCGGATCGCCCGCTGCTCGATCCAGCCGCGCAGCGCCGCATCCGGATCCGCGTGCCCGGAGAGGTCGACCCGCTCGAGCCGACCGGGCGCGGGGACCACACGACGGAACGGCACGCCATCGCGCTCGACGAAGACCGTGCGCAACGCATCCGTCTGCTCGACGAGGTTCTCGAACGCGGTCTCGAACGCCTCCACGCGCAGCGCGCCGCGGATCGTGAAGGTCATCACCATGTTGTAGAGCGGTGTGTCGGGATGCAGCTGCTGGCCGGTCCAGATGAGGAACTGGCTGCGCGTCAGGTTGGAGGCCTCCTCGCCGCGCGGTGCCGGACCCGCGTCAACCTGCCGTTGCACGACGCTCGTGGAGATAGCGGACAATGCTGGCGATCGTACCGAAGCTCTCGATCGTCACGTCTTCCGGCGGGATGTCGACGGCGAACGTCTCCTCGACGAACGTGATCAGACCCGTCAGTCCCATGGAGTCGACGCCGCTGGCCAGCAGGTCATCATCGACGCCGATGCCGCGCGGCCCGGGACCGAGCATGTTCTCCTCGATGTAGCGCGTGAGGTGCCCGGCCATGGCTGTGCTGTCCATCATACCGCCGCTCATCCGCCTCCGGGTTCCAACCGGGCGCCCGCCTCCAGCGCGTTCCGGTCGATCTTGTCGGTCGAGGTTCTCGGGAACACCTGCAGGACGTCGAGACGGGACGGGACGGCGTACGGCGGCAGCTGTGCCCGCAGATGGCCCAGCAGCACGGCCCGGATGGCTGCCTCGTCGTCCGGCGCTCCGCCGTTCGTACGCAGCGTGACGGCCGCCAGGATCGAGCGCGAGCCCTCCAGATCCGGGACCGTGTACACGGCGGCCTCCTCGACCGCACCGTGCGCGACCAGTGCGGCCTCGATCTCGTCCAGCTCGACGCGGTGGCCGCGCGTCTTGATCTGCCGGTCCATGCGCCCGATCAGACGGAAGTTGCCGTCCCGGCCCACGCGTACGAGATCGCCGGTCCTGTGGAACAGGTCGTCATCACCGCTGTCGTTGCGCCGGCGGAACGTGGCCCGCTCGGTCAGGGCCGGCTGCCCCCAGTAGCCGCGCATGCGCGTCGGGCTGCGGATCAGCAGCTCCCCGGTCCCGTCGGGTCCGACCGGCCGGTCTTCGCCGTCGACCACGATGGCCTCGACGTTCTCGTAGACGCAGCCGATCGGGATCGCCTCGTTCGAGTCGGGCGCGATCGGTCGCACGATGTAGTAGGTGCACCCGTTCGTCTCGGTCGGCCCGTACACGTTCGAGAACCGGGCGTGCGGCAGCAGACCCATGAGCGCCCGCAGGTGCTTGGTCGGGAATGGCTCGCCGCCGAACAGCACCCAGCGGAGTGCGCCCAGATCACGCTTCGGCAGCGCGCCCCGCAGCAGCAGCTGGATCAGCGCGAACGGCACGGCATACAGGACGGTCACCCGCTCCTCTTCCAGCAGCTGCGAAAGGCTGGCCGGGAAGCGCGTGTGCGCCTCGGGCACGATGATCGTGGTCCCGCCGGCGACGGCCGTCGCGAAGTAATCGAGCGTCGACAGATCGAAGTGAATCGGTGCGTGATTCGTGATGCGGTCATCCGGGCCCAGGCCGTACGTCTTTGCCGCGACCTCCGCAAAGCTCAGCGCGCTGCGGTGCGAGTGGGTGATGCCCTTCGGCTGGCCGGTCGAGCCCGACGTGCAGATGATGTAGGCCAGGTCCTGCTCGGTCAGGGAGACGGGCGCCGGCGAGTCGCCGGGCATGGCCGCGACCTCGTCCCAGTCGACGCACCGGACGGCGCAGTCATCGATGGCAGCGGTGCCGATACACATCTCGAGGTCCGTGTCGCGGCTCAGCGCACGGACCATGTCGCCCTTCGCCGGTTCGCTGACCAGGTGGCGCACGCCGCAGTCGCGCAGGATCCTGAGCAGGGAGGCTGCGGGCGCGTCCGGGTTCATCGGCACGTAGGCCGCGCCCGCCTTCATCACGCCATGCATCGCGACGGCGACATCGACGGACTTGCGGGCGCAGATCCCGACGCGGTCACCGCGCCGTACACCCTGTTCGGCGAGCATGTGCGACAGCCGGTTCGACTCCTGCTCGAGTTCCGCCCACGTCAGCGAACGGCCGGCCATCCGCACCGCGTCCCGGTCCGGGCCGCGTTGCGCCGCTCTCGTCACGGTCTGGTGCAGGAGATAGAGCATGCTCAACCGATCACAGTCCGAGCAGCCGCGCTATGATGACCCGCTGGATATCCGTGGTGCCGGCGTAGAGCACACCGCCGATCGAGTCACGCAGATCCCGCTCGACCTCCCATTCGGCCAGGTAGCCGTTGCCGCCGTGGATCCGGACGGCGTCCATGCTGGAGGACACGAAACTCTCGCTGAGATGGAGCTTGAGCAGCGCGGCGTCGAGCGTGAGCGGTTGGCCCTGCTGATTCATCCAGGCGACCTTGTACAGCAGCAGGCGCGCCGTCTCGAGCCGCAGCTTCATGTCCGCGACGCGGTTCGAGACGGACTGGTAGCGACCGATGGGTTGCTCGAACTGGTGGCGGGTGCGCGAGTACTCGATCGTCTTCTCCAGCTGGTAGTCCATGGCGCCCAGGTGACTCGCCAGGATGAAGCACCGCTCCACGCCGAGCGAACTGTTCGAGATGCTCGCGCCGGCGCCCTCCGGGCCCAGACGATTTTCTTCCGGAACGAAGCAGTCCGTGAACGTGATGTCGCCCATCGGGACCGTCCACAGCCCCAGTTTCCGGTGCGCGACGCTGCGCTCGATGCCGGGCGAGTCGAGGTCGACGAGGAAAGCCGTGATGCCCCAGCGGCCCTTCGCCGGATCGATCGTCGCGAAGACGAGCGCGACATCGGCGATCGGCGCCAGCGAGACGAGGCGCTTCCGGCCGTCCAGCCGGTAGCCGCCCGGCACGGGCCGGCTGTGCGTCTGCAGCGAGAACACGTCCGAACCGGACTCGGGTTCCGTGATCGCATGCGCGCCGATCCGCCGGCCGGCGCACAGGTCGGGCAGGTATCGGGTCTTCTGCGCCTCGGTCCCGAACTTCCAGATCGGATACTGGACCGTCCACATCTGCGTGTTGAGGGCGAACGTCAGGCCGTTGTCGCGGCACCCGTAGCCCACGGCCTCCATCGCCAGCGTGGCCGAGAGCAGGTCCGTCGTCTCGCCGGAGGCGTTGTACCCGGCCGGAATGGCCAGGCTCTGGATGCCGAAGTCGGCGCACTTCTGCCAGGCCGCGCGGGAGAACTCGCCCGCACGGTCCCGGTCCAGGACGCGATCGTTGAGTTCCGCGCGCGCGAACTCGCGGACGCGATCGCGCAACGCGATCTGTTCGGGGGCCCAGCTGAAGTCCATCGTACTCTCAATCTGCGCGAGGCCGCCCGCCAGCGACGCACGCGGCTCTGCTCCGGCAAACCTGCGGCGTCACATCAGGAGAGCGGCGCCTGCAGCGCGATCATACCGCTCGACCGGACGCGCGCGAAAGTGGCGGCCCGGTGCTCGCACGGGACCCGGTCGTGATCCCGGACGGCGACGTGCCGGGCCGCTCCGTGCGCTGCCGTTCCGGTCAAGAGCCATGCCAGCAGCCGCACGGCCGGGCCAGCCGGATTGGCGCCGTCCTGCTGTTGCATCGATCCCTCATTGCGCCGCGGCCGGAGGCCGGGGCCGGGTCCGACGAAGCTCAGTGCGCCGCCGTCCCTGCCGGGACGGGCCGGTCTGCACTGCGCTCCCGGACGATCGGTCGCAGCGCATCGACGTAGTGGTCCGCGATCCGGCGGCTGCCGGCCGGCGTGGTGTGCACGTGGTCGGTGAAGTAGCGCGGGTCGCCGGCCAGCACGACATCGGCATCGATGAGCAGGACTTCGCGACGCAGCGCGACATCGCGGATCACCGAGTCGCAGCTTTCGAACAGCCGCACCAGCGCGTCGTGATCCGCGACGTTGACGTACTGGTATGCGGTCCTTCCGGCCGCTGCCTCGGTGTTGTTGCGGCGGACGAGCCGCTCCTCGATCGCGAGGACGGGTATGGCCCCGGCGTTCCGTATCGCGGACACCGTCGCATCGAGGTTGGCGCCGTACTGCGCGAGTCCGCGGCGCAGGTCGACCGACTCCAGGGCCGGCGGCGCCATCGCCAGGGCGCCCTCGATGCTGCCCGGATCGAGCGCGAGCGCACGACGCCAGTACGCGTCGCGGGCGTGCCGGTAGAACACGCTCCGCCCGAGCACGGCATCCAGCCGGCCGGCCGGCTCGATCAGCGGATTCGATCCGGCCATGGGAAGCGCGCGCAGGAACTCCGTCGATGCCGTCGTGCGCGAGATCCATTTGAGGTCGTTCCAGATCGAGTTGATCACGACGATGTCCGGCTCGAAGCGGCGCAGCTGCATGACCACGCGCGCAGGGAAATAACGGGTGTCCGCGCCCGGCACGCCGGCATTGATCACGGTCATCTGCACGCCTTCTTCCCGGAAGGCGTCCTGGATCAGGCGGGGAAAGCCGGGGTTGCCCTCGTACTCGAACGTGTTCTGGTCGAAGACGTGTGATCCGCCCAGGATCGCCAGCCGGATCTCGCCCGCCGCCTTCTGCTCCGGGAAATCAGCGCCCCGGAAACCATGCGCATTGATGCGGTAACGGACCCTGTCCTCGACGATCCGCCCCGCGTCGGACTCGTAGATGACCTGATCGGGGAGCAGGTAGAAGCTCACCAGGCCGGACGACCCGTACCGGATGCTTGTCGCTGCACGCTCGCCGAACGACGGGTTGTAGGGCAGGACGAGGCGGGCGGCCGTCTCGAGCAGTCCGAGCGTCACGAGTCCGACCAGGACCGCCATGAAAAACGTGCGCACGCCGGTGGCCGGAGCCGTGCCCGGGGCAGTCCCGGCACGATCGGGTGGGTGCTCGAGCCGCGTGTCCACGGGCGCAATCTAGCGATGGGACCGGGTCGCAGCAGCCGCACCGGACCGGCGGTCGTTGCGCGATCGGCCGCCCATCCCTACTCTGCGGGCACGCACGCCCCCCCATGACCGAGGTGACCATGAAGAGACGCGTCTTCATCGGCTCGGGACTCGCCGCCGCAGCATCGCTGGCCATGCCCCGGCGCCGTCTTTTCGCATCCATGCTTCCCGCCTCCCCGCTGCGCCGCCAGGACGTGATGGCCGTGACCGGCGATGGCCGGCAGGTCACGCTGCCGTGGGCCGCGATCAACGAGCTGCGCAGCAGCATCCGCGGCGATGTGCTGCTGGCCGGCGATGACGGCTACGAGGAGGCTCGCCGCATCCTGAACCCGTCCTTCGACAAGCAGCCGGCGCTCATCGCACGGGTCACCGGCACGGCCGATGTGCGCCAGGCCGTCGACTTCGCACGCGATCACGGCGGCCTGCTCACGGCCGTGAAGTGCGGCGGTCACAGCTCGTCGGGCAAGTCGACGTGCGACCGCGGCATGATGATCGATCTGTCCCCGTTCCGGGACGTGCGTGTCGATCCGATCGCGCGCACCGCGCGCGTGACCGGCGGCAGCCTGCTCGGTCAGCTGGATCACGAAGCGATGACGTACGATCTGGTCGTGCCGATGGGCACCGTGTCGCACACGGGCGTCGGCGGGCTGGTCACGGGCGGCGGCTTCGGCCGGGTCGCGCGCCGCTTCGGTCTGTCCGTGGACAACCTGCTGTCCGTCGATGTGGTCACGGCGGACGGCCAGTTCCGTCGCGCCAGCGCGGAGGAGAACCCGGACCTGTTCTGGGGCGTGCGCGGCGGCGGCGGCAACTTCGGCGTCGTTACATCCTTCGAGTTCCGCCTGCACCCCATGCAGCGCCAGGTCATGGCGGGTCAGATCATGTTCCCCCTGGCCAGGGCCCGCGATGTGCTGCGCGTGTACGGCGAGTACGGCGCGCGCGCGCCCGACGACATCCAGCTCGACTTCGTGATGGCGCTCCCGCCCGGCGGTGCCGTCGGCGCGGTCGGTTTCAACGTGTGCTGGTCCGGCGATCCGGCCGGTCTCGACCGGGCACTCGCGCCGGTCCGCGCGATCGGCACGCCGATCGCCGACGATGTGAAGGCGATGGACTACGTCGCACTGCAGCGCTCGGGCGACATCAACGACCCGCGCGCCAGCGAAGGTTACCTGAAGAGCGGCTTCATCACGGGGATCACGCCCGGGCTCATCGATGCGATCGTGAACGGCTTTGCCGGCCACCCGACGCGCTCGACTGCGCTGTTCTGCCAGCACAGCGGCGGCGCGATCAACCGCGTGGCCGCGAGCGCGACCGCCGTCCCGCAGCGCAGTGCCCTCGGCAACCTGCTCTGCTTCGTCGACTGGAAATTCGGCGAGGATGGCTCGCAGCACGTGGAGTGGATCAAGCGGTTCTGGTCGGGCGTCGAGCGGTACACCGACGGCTTCTACGTGAACGACACCGAGATCGACATGACCGATGCCGCGATCCGCGCCAACTACAAGCAGAACCACGACCGGCTGGTGCAGATCAAGAATCGGTATGATCCGACGAATCTGTTCCGGCTCAATGCGAACGTACAGCCGACGGTGTGAACGGCGGGAATGGCGATGGGGGGTGGGGATGGGGATGGGGACGGCGGGGTGAGCGGCAGGTCAGGGGGGGCGGCCGGCGGAAACGCCGGCCGCTTCGCTGCCGGGATGTCGGGCTGAGGGCATGGCTTCGTGCTGAAGAACTTCGGGTTGCTGCTGGTCAGCCTGCTCCTCGCACTGCTCTTCGCGGAGGCTGGGCTGAGACTCGTGTTCCAGCCGTCCAGCGCGCTCATCACGGACACGGGGCTGCGCCGCTCCGAGTTCTACCACCACGATCCCGAACTCACGTTTATCCCGCGGCCTGACGTGCGCGGCGCGCACGAGAAGCGGGGCAGCTTCGAGGCCACGTTCACGACCAACTCGCTCGGACTGCGCGACCGCGAGCACACGCTGGAGAAGCCGCGGGGCGTGACCCGCATCGCCGTGGTGGGCGATTCGTTCGCATGGGGCTTCGGCGTCCACGACGGCCAAGAGTTCCCGGCCATCCTCGAGACGCGCCTGCCCGGCGTCGAAGTCATCAACCTGGGCGTGAGCGGGTTCGGGCTGTACGAGGAGATCCGTTACTTCCGGCGCCTGGGCATCGCGTTCGACCCGGACATCCTGCTCGTGGCACTCTTCCAGAACGACATCACGGCGATTCCGCTGCGCGATCGACCGGAGGTCACGGACGCGGAACCCGTGCCGCCGCCCGCGACGCGCTTCATCGCCTTCAAGCGCGCCCTGGCCGAGCGCAGCCGGCTGTACGCGCTCGTGACCGACGCGGTCAGCGGCAACCGCACCATCGTCGAGCTGCTCGTGCGCAGCGGCATCAAGGGCGAACTGTCCGGTGTCGAGCAGCTCGATCCGGCCATCAGGCCGGCGCTGCGCGAGCCGACACCCGAGGTCACGGCCGGATGGGAGCGCACGTTCGACCACCTGCGCGCGTTCCAGAGACTGTCCGACAGCCTCCAGATCCGGCTCATCGTTGCGCTCGTGCCCACCGTGCAGGCCGTCGATCAGCGCCAGCTCGAGCGGACCCTGTCCCGCTCGCGGTTCTGGGTCGAGGACTTCGACATGGATTCACCCCACCACGGACTCGCGGCCTTCGCGGCAGAAGCCGGCATCGAGATCATCGATCCGCTCGACGCGTTCAAACGCGCATTCGAGAACGGCGAGCGCCACTACCTCGATCGCGACATGCACTTCAACGCGCAGGGCCACGCGGCGTTCGCGGACGCGATCGCGGCGTACTTGGAGCGCAACGGTCCGGCCACACCACCCGCCCGCTGAAGCACGAGCGACACACGAGCCATCACCGGCTGCGCGCGCTACTGCGGCAGATTGCGCGGGGTCAGGATCACCGGATCGACGTCGACACCCAGCCGCGCGCCCAGCGCGCGGTGAAACGCCATCATCGAAGCGTAGTTGTCGTGGAACAGCATCATCGCACGCAGCAGCGGACTGTCCACCTCGCCCGTTTCCGTGATCGTGAGCAGCGTGCCGCCGTCCGCCGTGTACGCCAGATCGTAGGTCCAGCTGCCCCGGAACGCGCCCGCATCCATCAGCGAACGCAGCAGGCGAGGCGGTTCGGAGACGTCGATCTCCATGCGTGACGTGCCCCAGGAACCGACCACGTTAAGCACGGTGTGACCGTCGCGCGGCGCCAGCACCTCGACGGACTTCACCTCCGGATTCCAGACCGGCCACTGGCCGTAATCGGCAATGATCGCCCAGACCTCTTCCGGCGGCTTCGCGTAGGCCGCCCGCGTGCTGGCCTCGTGGTCGCCCGGACGCGTCAGCCCGAACAGGTACACCAGCACCGCCAGCCCCACGATCGTGCCGACTCCATAGATGACCCAGCGCATGTCGCCTCTCCTGCTGTCGTTCCCCCGTCCGTCGCGCCTCGCCTTGCGCGGCCGCTCAGGCCGTCGCCTCTGCCGCTCCGTCCGCAGCCCCGCGCTGCCACTCAGCTCCTCGCCCTGCCGCTCAGCCCGTCGCCTTCCGCCGGGCCGCGGACCCCTTCGCGCCGCCCCCGCCGGCAGCGGCCGCCTTCCGGCCCGCCGATTTCTTCGCCATGCTCGCGTTGGCGGCCCGCGCCAGCAGCCCCAGCCCGTGGATCGCCGCCTCACGCTCCTCCGCCGACAGCTGCTTCAGCATGGCCCGGACCAGCGCGGGGTCGAGCACCGACTTGTCGTCCCGAACCCGCACGCCGTCCGCCGTCAGCCGCAGCTCGACCTGCCGCCCGTCCCGCCGGCTGCGCCGCCGCCGCACGTAACCCGCCGCC
>JBFFZF010000011.1:0-44810 GCA_041568755.1 Longimicrobiales bacterium
ACGCACGAACTGGCGGTCCACCCGGAGAGGCCGGACACGCTGCGCGTTTCCGCCGGCGACGGCTACTTCGAGAGCCACGACGGCGGATCGAGCTGGCGCACGCCGCACGCGGGACTTGACGTCGGCTACCTGCGCAGCGTCGCCATCGATCCGGGCGATCCCGACACCGTCGTCGTCTCGGCGTCCTCGCACGCGCACGCCGCGTACGTCGCGGGCCGCTCCGACGGCCGGCTCTACCGTCGCACCGGCGACGGCCGCTGGACGCGCGTCACCGCCGGCTGGCCCGACCCGCCCGCGACCATCGCACCGCTGCTGGTCCCGGGCACCGCGAGTGGAGAACTGTGGGCGGCCGATGAGCGCGGGGTCCACCGGTCGACGGACGGCGGCGTCCACTGGACACGAGAGCTCTCCTGGCCCTCCACCCCCAGCCACCTCCGCGGCCTCGCCGTCACGGACTGAACTCCCGCCGGACCGTCACGCTTGAAACCATACTATGGTTCGCATAGTATGGGAGCCAGAGGTACGGCCGGCGGCGTCCAGACCGCGGCCGGACGGGGCAGGCATCCACGACGGACTGACAGAGGTCCGGACCATGACGGTGCACAGGGAACTCATGCGCGGAGCCGGCCCCGTGGCCGTGCTGCAGCTGCTCGCGGGTCGCGAGATGTACGGCTACGAACTGATCGGCGCGTTGGACGAGGCGACGGACGGTGTGCTGGCGATGGGCCAGTCGACGCTGTACCCGATGCTGTATCACCTCGAGGCCAAGGGCCTGATCCGCGGAAAGTGGCGGCGCGCGGAGTCGGGCCGGCGGCGCAAGTACTACGCGATCACGGCGGCGGGCCGTAAGGCGCTGGCGAAGCACCGCACGGAATGGCGGGACCTGCTCGGCGCGATGAAGGGCATCGGTCTGCTGGGCGCGAGTGGTGGAGGCGAGTCATGAGCGCGCGGGGAAGGGACCCGCGGCCGGCGGGTTCGGCCCTGCCGCCGGCGCTGCTGCGGCAGGTGGATGCGCTGATCGCGGCGAGCGGGCTGGAAGGCGAGGCGCGGCTCGATGTGCGCGATGAGCTGATCGCGCACTGCGAGGACGGGCTGGCGTCCGGGCGCACGCCGGAGGAAGTGCTGGCGGCGTTCGGCGACATCGGCGCGGCGGCGCGCATGATCGCGTACGAGCGCGGCGGGCACGGCATGCGGGCGCGCAGCGTCCGGCTGCTCGGCGGGATCGGTCGGGACCTGCGCGTGGCGTGGCGCCGCTTCCGCAGCAGTCCGGGCTTCGTGGCGACGGCGCTGCTGTCGCTGGCGATCGGGATCGGCGCGAACACGGCGATCTTCACCCTGGTCAACGCGTTGCTGCTGCGTGAGCAGCCGTACACCGATGTCGGATCGCTGTACGAAGTCTATCTGCGTAGTTCCGACCTCGAGTACGGCACGTTCGCGTATCCGGACGTCATCGACGTGCGCGACGGCACGCGCGGTCTGGTCTCGGCGCTGACCGCGACGCAGTTCACCGTCGTGCAGGCCGAGCGGCCCGGCGTGACCGACATCGAGATGCTGCCGGCCGAGATGGTGAACGGCGACTTCTTCCCCGGGCTGGGCATTGGCGCGGCTGTGGGGCGGACGCTGATGCCGGAGGATGACGTCGCGCCGGGCGCCCATCCCGTCGTGGTCCTGGGCTACGACTACTGGCGGCGCGCGTTCGACGGGGACCCCGGCGTCGTGGGTGCGGAGCTGCACCTCGTCGGTCGTGCCTACACGATCATCGGCGTTGCGCCACGCGCGTTCACCGGTACCCTGCGCGGCTTCGTGCCGGATCTGTTCGTACCGATCATGATGCAGGCCGCGCTCAACCCGTCGAGCGATGATCCGTTCGTCGAGCGCAACAACCACGCGATCTTCGTGAAGGCCAGGCTGGCGGACGGCGTCCGTCCGGAGGCGCTGTCCGCTGCCCTCGACGGCATCGCTGCCGATCTGCGCCGGCGTGGCGAGTGGACGGAGGACGCGTCCTTCGAACTGGTCCCCGTACAGGACGTCGTCCTCTATCCGCCGGTCGACCGCTTCATCCGCGCGGCCGCGTGGCTGCTCTCCGGCGTGGTCGCGCTGGTGCTGCTCATCGCGTGCGCCAACCTGGCCAGCTTCCTGCTCGCGCGCGCCGTCGACCGGCGCAAGGAGATGGCGGTCCGTCTCTCGCTGGGCGCGACGCGCGGCGCGCTCGTGCGCCAGCTGCTCGTCGAGACGACGCTGCTGGGCATCGTGGCCGGCGGGCTGGGCGTGCTCGCGTCCGTCGCCGCGCTGCGCTGGCTGGTCAACGCGGACCTGCCGCTGCCGCTGCCCATCACGCTGGATCTCGCGCCCGACGGGACCGTGCTGCTGTTCAGCCTGCTCGTTTCCGCCGCGGCCGGCATCGCGTTCGGACTGGTGCCGGCGCTGCAGGCCACGCGCACGCAACTGGCCGAGGTGTTGCGCGACGAGAGCGCGGGCGGCGGTCGACGCGGCCGCGTCACGCTGCGCGGGTCGCTGGTCTCCGCGCAGGTCGCCGTGACGCTGGTGCTGCTGACCATGGCCGGCCTGCTGTTGCGCAGCTTCGCCGCGACGCAGTCCGTCGACCCCGGCTTCGGGTACACGCCGTCAGCCGTGATGCTGATGGGGCTGCGCGCCGACCAGTGGGATGACGAGCAGGGCCTGGCGTACGCCGGCACGCTCGTCGAACAGCTGGAGCAGGTGCCGGGCGTCACCCGCATCGCCCTGACCGGCCGGCTGCACCTGGATCCGTTGAACACGTGGAACTTCGACGTCACCATCGACGGCGTCGAGCCGCCGCCGGGGCGGGACGGTCACCTCACCGACTGGACACCGGTCACGCCCTCGTTCTTCGAGGTGATGGGCATTCCGATCCTGCGCGGACGAGGCTTCACGGATGCTGACCGGGAAGGCGCCATCGATGTCGCCATCATCAACGAGGCCATGGCGGCGCGCTTCTGGGCCGGCGACGACCCGATCGGGCGCGTTTTCCGCGACAGCGATGGGGACCCCTACGCCATCGTTGGTGTGGCGCGCGATGCGAAGGTACGCAGCCTGGGCGAAGCGCCGCGGTCGCAGATCTACCGTCCGTTCGCGCAGGCCTACCAGAGCACGTTCACGCTGGTCGCGAACACGACGCGCGATCCCGAGCTGACGGCGGTCGAACTGGCCCGCGCGGCCCGCGCCATCGACCGCGACATCTTCACCTGGGCGCCGAAGTCGCTCGCACGCCATCTGGGCGCGCAGCTGCTGGCGCGCCGGCTTGCCGCCTGGATCGTCGGCACGTTCGCCATCCTCGCGCTCGTGCTTGCGAGCGTTGGCCTGTACGGACTGGTGAGTTACGCGGTTTCGCAGCGCCGGCGCGAGGTGGGCATCCGTATCTCGCTGGGCGCGGACCGGCGAGGCATCGTGCGCCTGCTGCTGCGCAGCGGGCTGGGCGTCGTCGCCACAGGTGCGGCCGTCGGCCTCGTCCTCGCCCTGGCGCTGGCGCAGCTGCTGCAGGGACTGCTGTACGGCGTGGGTGCGATCGATCCCGTCACGTTCATCGCCGTGCCCGCCGTGCTGCTCGCCGTCGCGTTCGTGGCGACGTGGCTGCCGGCGCGCGCGGCGACACGTACGGACCCGGCCGTGGCGTTGCGCAGCGAATAGGCGGGCTCGGCGCCCGGCGAGGCCAGGGCGGCCGCCCTGCCATCGTCAGGATCGCGGTGCCAAATAACGGCCCCGGAAGAACTCCGGAACCAGCCAGAGGACCAGCGCACCCGCGAGCGCAATCATGCCCAGTGTATTCCACGCGGCATCGCCCCAGGGCAGCACGCGCAGCCCCAGAAGCAGCGACAGCGCAGCGATGAGCAGGAAGAACGGTCCGGTGAAGTAACAGTGGACCCGGCGGCACCGTGCGGCATTGATCACGCACAGTGCGCCCATGGCGCCGAACCCGAGCGGCCAGCCGATCGCAAGGCCCGCGCGTCCGAACGAATCGGCTGCCAGCACAACCGCGATCGGCGGGCCCCACAACAGCAGTGCCTTCCACGGGCTGCCCGTCAGGTCGACCCGCCTGCACGCCTCGCGATCTTCGACGACGGGTTCGCCTGCCCGCGTGTGCCGCACAACCGATCCCATCAGCGGGCCAATGCAGCGCGGATCGCGTCGACCGACGGCGCGCCGTTCATACGACAGGCCGCGGCCGCGACGTCCTGCTCGCTGCCGGCCACATCGACGCCATTCACCAGCACGGTCGGCGAGCCGTAACGTTTCACCCAGGCTGGCGCGGCCGGATCGTCCCGGTTCCACTCCCGCCATGCCGTTCCCGGAAGCTCGGCCCCCAGGGCGCGTCGCAGGTGCTCCCGGGCCCGGTCCGCATGAGGGCAGCCATCGAAGTAGATGAGTTCGATCCGCAGTCCGGTCATGACACCTCCCTCGTCGATCCCCCGCGCGGCCCGGCCAGCAGCGCGCGACGCTCGTAGTACCGGATCGGCTCGTTGTTCACGCCGGCTCGCCCCGCGATCTGGCCGATCGTCAGCCTGCCGGTCATGGCCACACGTAAACCCTGTACCCCGGTGCAGTGTCAAGCTCCCACGCAGACGGGCAGAACCGGACGGCAGACCGGTCGGCCTCGGGGCCCGGGCCCTGATCGGGGAGCGAAAGACGAGTGGTGGAGCCGGCGAGCGTCAGGCCCGGTGCTGCGCGAGGATGCTCGTGGCGGCCGCCGGTGCCACGGGCGGCATGTCGGCGATGCCGGCCAGTGCGGTGTCCGGATCCTTCAGGCCGTGGCCGGTGAGCACGCAGACGCAGCGCGCCTGCGGGTCGACCACGCCCGCCTGCACGGCGCGGCGCAGGCCGGCGACGCTGGCGGCGGAGGCCGGCTCGCAGAACACGCCTTCGAGGCGCGGGATGGTGGCGTAGGCCTCGAGGATCTCGTCGTCGGTGACGGCGAGGATCCTGCCACGGGAATGCGCGGCGGCATCGAGTGCGGGCTGCCACGTGGCGGGCCGGCCGATGCGGATCGCGGTGGCGACGGTGTCGGGTGTTTCGATCGGGTGGCCGTGCACGAGCGGCGCGGCGCCGGCGGCCTGCGCGCCGAGCATGCGGGGCAACCGTGCGCAGCGGCCCGCGTCGTGGTAGCGGCGGAAGCCGAGCCAGTACGCCGTGATGTTGCCACCGTTGCCGACCGGAAGGGCGAGCACGTCGGGCGCGTCGCCGAGCGCCTCGCAGATCTCGTATGCCGCCGTCGTCTGTCCTTCGATGCGGTGCGGATTCACCGAGTTGACGAGTACGATCGAGCCATCGGCCGCGGCCTCGCGCGCGATGTCGAGCGCGACGTCGAAGTTGCCGTCCACCACGATGACACGCGCCCCGGCGCGCACGGCCTGCGCGACCTTGCCGAGCGCGACCTTGCCGCCCGGCAGGAGCACGAAGCAGCGCAGTCCGGCGCGTGCAGCGTACGCGGCCGCGCTCGCTGCCGTGTTGCCGGTCGACGCGCACAGCACGGAGCGTGCACCGGCTTCCATGGCGCGTGCGACGGCCACGACCATGCCGCGGTCCTTGAAAGAGCCCGTCGGGTTCGCGCCTTCGATCTTGAGGTGCAGCGACGCGACACCGACCCACGTGGCCAGGCGTGGCGCGGGCAGGAGCGGCGTGTCGCCCTCGTGCAGCGTGAGCGGCGGCGTCGCGTCCGTCACGGGAAGGACGTCGCGGAAGCGGGCGAGCAGTCCGTCAGTCATGGGCCGGGAGCGTGCGCAGGCCTTCCATGACGGGCCGGGGCGCGAAGGCCGTGACGCCATCGCCTGCGGCGGCGAACGCACCGGCCATCGCGTCCGCGACGTGTGCATCGAGATCACGGTCGCACAACGCGATGAGACCCGAGCCGCTGCCCGACACGGTGACGGCCCAGGCGCCCGCGTCGAGGGCCGCGCCGCGGGCCTCCGTGGCATGCGGGATGAGCGGCATGCGCCACGGCACGTGCAGCTCGTCGTCGAACCCGATACGCAGGAGTGCCGGATCGCCTTCGGCGAGTCCGCGCACGAGGGCCGCGGCGCGCGCCAGCCCGCGCACCGCCACGCCGTGCGGCACGGTAGACGGCAGCGCTGCGCGCGCCGCGCGCGTCGACACCTCGACCGCCGGTGCAGCGAAGGCGAAGCCGATGCGCGGCGACAGCGGCAACTGGAACGCGGCCTGTGCCCCATCCGCGGCCGGCGTCACGAGCACGAGCCCGCCGAGCAGCGCGGGTGCGGCGTTGTCCGGGTGTCCCTCGATGCGCGCGGCGTCCGGGAGCAGGGCGAGCGGGTCGATTGTGCGGCCAAGGGCGCCGGCGGCGAGCGCGAGGCCCGCCACGGTCGCTGCGGCGGACGAGCCCAGCCCTCGGGAGACGGGGATGGCCGAGTGCACATCCAGCCGGCCCCCTGCTTCGATACCGTGTGCAACCAGCGCGTCCGTGAAGGCGCGCATGAGCACGTCGTCACCGGCCGAAGCAACGAGCGGCGCGAGCGTTCCGCTGCGCGCGATGCGGAGCGGTCCCGGCCCGGGCGTGAACGTCGCGTCGAGGAACCGGTCGAGTGCCAGGCCGATGCAGTCGAAGCCGGCCCCGAGGTTGGATGTGCTGCCCGGGACGATGACCCGCACCCGCCGCAGCATGGTCACATCAGATCGAGCAGCTGGTCGACGTGGGCCGCCGGCTTGACGCGCTCGAGCACGTGTTCGATGCGACCGTCAGCGCCAATGATGAACGTCGTGCGGACGATGCCCCAGTACTTCCGGCCGTACAGCTTCTTCTCCTGCCACACGCCGTACGCCTCGGCCACGGCGTGGTCGACATCGGCCAGCAGCCGGAACGGCAGGTCGTACTTGTCGCGGAAGCGGACGTGCGACGCGACGGAGTCGGGGCTCACGCCCAGCACGACGGCATCGCGGACAGCGAATTCCTCGATGCGGTCGCGCAGTCCGCACGCCTGTTTCGTGCAGCCGCTCGTGTCGTCCTTCGGGTAGAAGTACAGCACGACACGTCGGCCGTGCAGGTCGCGCAGCCGCACGGTCTCGCCGTCCTGGTCGGGCAGCGCGAAATCGGGGGCCGGACTCCCCGGAGCGAGTTCACTCATGGGGAGAATGTGTGGTGGTGGCGCGCCCCGCGCGAGGCCGGCGCGCCCGCGGCGTCAGTCCGCGGCCTTGCCCAGCCCGCCGGCGCTCGAGGCGGTCGCGGCCGCGGTCTCGCCGCCCTCGCGCCAGAGCGAGAGGCCCAGCGCGATCGCGCCGACCGTGATGGCCATGTCCGCCACGTTGAAGATGGGCCACAGCATGAAGCCCAGGTCGATGGGACCGATGAAGTCGACGACGCCGCGGTCCCAGCGCACGCGATCGATGAGATTGCCGACCGCTCCGGCCGCGACCAGCGAGAGCGAGGAGAGCCGGATCCAGTCCCCGGGCTTCGACTGCCGGAACATGCCGGCCAGCATGACGACGACGAAAATCGATGCTGCGATCAGGATCCAGCGCCCAGCCTCCGGAACGTCCAGCCCGAACGCGATCCCCGTGTTGAACGCGAGCGTGAGCGGAACGCCCGCCGCCTCGATCGTCACGCCGTGGGCGAGCGCGTCCAGCGCCCAGCGCTTGGTGTAGACGTCCAGCGTGAGGATGCTGCCCACGAGGATCAGGGCCAGAATCAGCTTCTGCTTCACGACACACTCCGTCCGAACACGGCGACTCGTTGCGGGCCGCCCAATCTAACGGGCGGGGGCGGTGGCTCCAAGATCGTGGCGGGGGGTGGTAACGGTTCCCGTGCGGGGTATGGGGATGGCCTGTGGGGATGAGGATGGGGACGGCGGGTGGGGACAGCATCGCCAGCCGCCGTCCCCATCCCCATCCCGACAGGCCATCCCCATTCCCCGTCCGTTCGCCGTCAACCAGCAGATCGCCCGAATCCCCACTAGATTGCAGACCACGAGGACACGAATGGCACGAGGACGATGACGAAGCGACGGCAGACGGTAACGGTCGAGGTCGGTGGCGTGCCGGTGGGCAGCGGCCACCCGATCGTGGTCCAGTCCATGACGAACACGGACACGGCCGATGCGCGGGCCACGGCGGAGCAGGTCGCGCTGCTCGCCGCGGCCGGAAGCGAGCTGGTGCGCGTCACCGTGAACACGGACGAGGCCGCGCGCGCCGTGCCCGACATCGTGGCGCGGCTCGAGCAGGCCGGCACGGTCGTGCCGGTCATCGGCGACTTCCACTACAACGGGCACCTGCTCCTCACGAAATATCCGGACTGCGCTCGCGCGCTGGCCAAGTACCGCATCACTCCGGGCAACGTCGGCGCCAAGCGGCACGCCGAGAATTTCCGCACGATCATCGAGGTCGCGATCGCGCACGACAGGCCCGTGCGCATCGGCGTGAACTGGGGCTCGCTCGACCAGCAGCTGCTCACCGAGATGATGGATGCGAACGCGCGCCGGCCGGACCCGCAGGACGCGCGCGAAGTGATGATCGAGGCGATGCTGGAGAGCGCGCTCCGCTCGGCCGCCATGGCCGAGGAGACAGGCCTGCCGCATGACCGGATCGTGCTCAGCGCCAAGGTCTCCGGTGTGCAGGATCTCATCGAGGTCTACCGCCGCCTCGCAGCTCGCTGCGATTACCCGCTGCACCTGGGTCTGACCGAGGCCGGACTCGGCACGAAGGGTGTCGTCGCGTCGACGGCCGGGCTGGCCGTGCTGCTGCAGGAAGGCATCGGCGATACGATCCGCATCTCGCTCACGCCCCGGCCGGGCGGCGACCGCGCCGAGGAAGTGCGCGTCGCGCAGCAGATCCTGCAATCGCTCGAGCTGCGCAGCTTCGTGCCGCAGGTCACGTCCTGTCCGGGCTGCGGACGCACCACGTCGACGTTCTTCCAGCAGATGGCCGAGGACATCCAGGACTACATCCGCGCGAAGATGCCGGAGTGGCGCGAGCGCCACCCCGGCGTCGAGGAGATGAAGGTCGCCGTGATGGGCTGCGTGGTGAACGGTCCGGGCGAATCGAAGCACGCGAACATCGGCATCTCGCTGCCGGGCACGTTCGAGGAACCGAAAGCGCCCGTCTACGTCGACGGCCGGCTGTTCCGCACGCTCAAGGGCGAGGGTCTGGTACAGGAGTTCCTGAGCATCCTCGACGAGTACGTGGCGAACACGTACGGGGCCGCGTCGTGAGGCAGGATGAAGTCCGAGTCGATGTCCCGATCGGCGAAACGGCCGGCATGACCATGGAGACGCCCCGCGATCCGCAGCTGGCTGCCTGCTCCGGATAGCGCCGCGCTCGAGCTGGATGTGGCGACGCTGCTGCGCCCGGGCGGGCGCGCGTCGGGATCGCGCCGCTGAGGAGATCCGCCGCCGCCGCAGGTGCCGCCGGCTTCGAGCTCAACGCCCGATCGAGATCACCGAGAACATCAGCGTCGTCGCGTCGCCCAGTCGGCCGGCCGACCGGCGCAGCGCGCTGACGGCCACGTTCAGCCGGCCGAGGTCGATGCCCAGCCCGCCGGCGATCTGCGTTCCGGAGGCCTCATCCCCCAGCGAGATCGCTGCCGCACCGGCGCGCAGCGGCAGCCACGGCAGGGGACGGAACTCGAGCCCGGCACCGGCATGGCGAGTGCTGACCGTGCCCGGCGACTCCGTCGACGCCGCACGCACATCGGCCGCAAGGAGCAGCCGCGGTGACACGCGGTACGCGATGCCGGCAGACACGACGGGATCGAAGCCGAGCGTGCCGACCCGCGCACGCAATGCGGCGGGCGCCGCGCTCAGCGGCGCGTCTTCCGTCGTGCTGGCCGACATGTCCGCGTCGAGCACGATCGTCAGCGGACGGTAGCGCAGGTACGCAGGATCCCAGGCAAAACTGCTGAGCACGTTCCGCACGGTCGCGGCGACGGTCACGCGCGCGCCCTCGAGTGCGAGGCCCGCATCCAGCCCGAACCCGCTGCCGGCCCGGCCGGCAGGCGAACCCGCATCGACGGCCGTGTGCACGAGCGGAAAGCCCAGCTGCACGGCCAGCGGATTGCTCGACGTGAAGCCGGTCGATTGCTCGCCGAACGCGAGCGCGTGCCCGATCGTGTACGTGGCCGTGACACCGACGGCGAGCCGGGCCGTCGCCAGCGGCACCGGCACACCCACGCTGGCCGCGAACGTGCTGAACGCGTGTGCGAACATCTGCGAGCCCGACAGGTCGAGCGCACGGGCCTGCCCGTCCGCGCCGACGTTGCCGAACAGCACCAGCTCGGCGATGCCGGGTGCGATGTCTGCCGTCGCGCGCGCGCTCGACGACGCCTGCAGCGCGACGTTGCCGAGATGCAGCGCGACCCAGGTCAGATCGGCGCCTGCCGTGCCCGTCTGCCCGCCGTCGGCCGTGATGCGGGCGAGCCAGTCCTGCTTCACACCCGCGGGGACCAGCACGTCCGCGTAATCCGCGATGTCGCTGAGCGGGACCGGACCCAGCCCGGTCGACCCGCGTGCGGGCAGCAGCGTGAACGAGCGGCCGCGCGAGCCGCGCAGCCCGAGCACCGCGGGGTTCCACGCCACAGCATCGAAGCCGCGCGCCACCGCCGTGTAATTGTCCGCCATCCCGAGCGCGGCCGGACTGGCACTGGCCAGCTGGGCGTCGACGCCCGTGCCGGGCAGCGTGAGGAGTCCGGCAGCCAGACCGGCCAGCGCCACGCGCCACGCGGCGTGAGACCGATCGCGGCCGCGACCGATCGCGCGGGTCCGATGTGCCATCACCTCAGCCTCCCAGCTCGAGCACGAGCTCGAGCTCCGTCTTCAGCGTGACGACGGCATGCGGCGGCGGGACGAGCCCGCAGCCGCTCGCGCGACACAGCGTGCCCGCTGCCGTGAACGTTGCCACGCTGCCGAGCAGTGCGCGCACTTCCGACTCCCGAATCTCGATCGTCTGCACCTCGGTCCGGGCCACATCGATCGTGCCCTGAACCGTCGCGCCGCCGCCCCGCACCGTGAACGTGATCGTGCCCGTCGCACCCGTCGTGTTCACCGCACGGACGCGGATGGTGGCCCGCCGCACCCGGTCGGCCATGTCGACATCGGTCAGGTCCTCCGTTTCCGTCGTGCTGCCCTGCACACCGGCCACGGGCACGACGACGTCCGCCGTGGGAAAGCGCCACGCCGACTCGAAGCGCGGCGGGCCGGTCGGCACGTCGCAGCCGGCCAGCGCGGCCGCCGCAACCGCGATCCGGAAGAAGGTCGCCGGCCCGCGGTTCGGGCCCGCGCCGGGGTGTCCGATCGGGGTCGTCCTTGGACCCTGCGCCATGCCAAGCCTCACTGCGGGTACGGGGATCGGGTGTTCGGAGCCGGGACGGCCGCTGTCCAGTATCGGCCATGTGGCCAGCCTGCTTGAACCGTTCTGACTCGGCCAAATCGTTGTCATTCATTGGTTTGGCGCGTCCGGTCCAGGCTGGCACGGGCCTTCCCTCCCTCGTGGTCAGGGATACGTGCGCGCGGCGCCGCTCGGGCGCCGCAGGAGGCCGACATGAACCGAGGACGGACACGAGGCATGAACACGACGATCCGGGGCCGCCGGACGGGCCGCGGGCTGCGCATCGCCTGCATCGCGGCCGGCGCCGGCTGGCTGCTCCTGACGGGGGCGTTTCCGGGCGAGGCCCAGCAGCAGGCCGCGACGCTGACGCTCGAAGAAGCGATCGATCTGGCGCGACGCAGTAATCCGACGTACCGCATGACGGCGAACGATGAAGCGGACGCGAACTGGGGGGTGCGCGAGGCGTACGCCTCGTTCCTGCCGAGCTTCACGATCGGCAACCGTTTTTCGTATCAGGCGAAGGGCACGCCGCGGCTGGGCAACCTGAGCGCGGCCGACTTCGGCCTGGGCGCCACGCCGCCCGCCTACACGTCCGATTACGGACTCAACGCGAACCTGCAGATCTCGGGCGCGACGTTCTTCAACGCTGCGCGCTCGAAGGCGAACCAGCGGGCCGTCGAAGCACAGATCGATGCGGCCGGTTTCGACCTCGCGACCGCCGTGACGCGGCAGTACCTGATGGCGCTGCGCGCGCGGGACAACGTCGTGATCTCGAGGTCGGCGCTGGAAGCGACCGATGAAGCGCTCAAGATCGCGGAAGCCCGGCAGCAGTCCGGTGCGGCCACGCGACTGGATGTCTCGCAGGCCCAGGTCGATCGCGGTCGCGCCGCGGTCGCGCTGCTGCAGGCGGAGAACGCCTGGGACACGGAGCGCATCCGGCTGATGCAGCAGGTCGGTGTCGTGCTCGACGCCGACATCGAGCTGACCAGCACATTCGAGGTCTTCGCGCCGGACTGGTCGCTCGAGGACCTCGTCGCGCGCGCGCTCGAGACGCATCCGCAGCTCATCGCGGCGCAGAAGTCGGAAAGCGCTGCGGCCGCCGCGGCCAAGGCCGAATGGAGCCAGTACCTGCCCACACTGTCGTTTTTCGGGCAGTGGTCCGGCTACGTGCGCAGGGTCGGGGATCCGGACTTCCTCGTCGAACAGGCCCGCTCGTCCGCCGAGAACCGCGTGGCCAACTGCGAGTTCTTCAACTCGGTTGCCGCCGGTCTGAACGGGCCGCTGCCCGGCTACCCGCAGAGCTGTTCGCGGTTCGCGTTCACGGAAGAGACCGAGGCCGCCGTACTGGCCGCGAACGAGCTGTACCCGTTCAACTACACGTCGAGTCCGGCGTACTTCCAGGTCTCGATCTCGCTGCCGATCATCGACGGCTTCACGCGCGAGCGGCGCGTGCAGCAGGCGAGGATGGCGGCGGACGATGCGAAGCACCAGCGGCGCGCGCAGGAACTCACGCTGCGCACCGATGTCACGACGAACCTGCTCGCCCTGCGCACCGCCTTCCGGACCGTCGCGCTGGAGGAGCAGAACGCGGAGACGGCAGGGCTGTCGCTCGAGCTGGCGCGCGAGCGCTACCGGCTGGGTGCGGGCTCCATACTCGAACTGACGCAGGCGCAGGAAGCGAAGGCGAGGGCGGACCAGGCGCACCTGGCAGCGGTGTATGACTTCCATGAGTCGCTGGCGGCGTTGGAGGCGGCGGTGGGGGTACGACTACGGGACGACAGATAACGGATTGGGGTTTGGGGATGGGTTGTGGGGATGGAGGATGGGGGAACGGAAACGGCGGGAACGGAAACGGAAACGGCGGAAACGGAAACGGAAACGGCGGAAACGGAAACGGAAACGGCGGAAACGGAAACGGAAACGGCGGGAACGGAACGGTGGGGTGGGGGCGAAACAGCGGGGCCGGAACGGCGTAGGGAACGACAACGGATGAAAGGCGGGGCGGGCCTTCGGGCCGGCTGCGTTCTGTGAAATCGAAAATGGACAAACCGAGAGCCAATCCACCGAAGAAGCGCGGCAAGCTGTACGCTGCGCTCGCGATCGTCGGCGCGGTCGTCGTGACGGTGGCGCTGTCGCAGTTGCAGCCGGCGCCGCCGGGCGTGGACCGCGAGATCGCCTGGATGGACACGGTCGTGCGCGGCCCGATGGTCCGCCAGGTGCGGGGCGCGGGCACGCTCGTGCCCGAGCAGATCCGCATCATCCCGGCGATCACGGCCGGCCGCATCGAGCAGATCCTGGTCGACCCGGGCACGCCGGTCGAGGCGGGAACGCTGCTGATCCGGCTGACGAATCCGGACGTGCAGCTGCAGCTTCTCGAGTCGCAGCGTGCGCTGAGCAACGCGCGCTCCGCGCTCATCAACCTGGAGGCCTCGCTCGAGACGCAGCGGCTGACGCAGGAGGGCGTGGTGGCCCAGCTGCGCAGCCAGTACAACGATGCGGTGCGTCAGGACAGCGTGAACGAGGTGCTCAACCGGCAGAATCTGATCACGCGCAACGAGTACCTGGCGGCCAAGGACCGGCTGCGCGAGCTGGAGGCGCGCTACGAATTCGAGCGCAAGAGCCTGGGCGTGCTGGAAGGCTCGATCGAGGCGCGCATCGATGCCCAGAAGGCGGAGGTCGACCGGCTCCAGCAGATCGTCGAGTTCCGCAGCGAGGAAGTGCGGTCGATGAACGTGGTCGCGCCCGAGAGCGGCGTCCTGCAGCGCCTGGGTGGTGTCGCCGGCAGGCTCGAGATCGGCCAGTACGTCCTGCCCGGGACCGAGCTGGCCCGCGTCGTCCAGCCGGGCAAGCTCAAGGCGGAACTGCGCATCCCGGAAACGCAGATGGTCGACGTGACGATCGGCCAGGACGCCGAGATCGACACGCGAAACGGTATCGTGATCGGCCGCGTAGTGCGTATCGATCCGGCGGCCCAGACCGGGACCGTCGGGGTGGACGTGGCGCTGCCCGACGAGTTGCCGCCCGGCGCCCGGCCCGACCTGAGCGTCGATGGCCGCGTCATTGTCGAGCGTCTGGACGACGTTCTCTACATGGGGCGGCCCCAGTACGGCAACGCGAACCAGTCCATCGGCATCTTCAAGCTGGAGCCGGACGGCCGGACAGCGGTCCGGGTCACGGTCCAGCTGGGGGCGGCCTCCGTCAACGAAATCGAGGTCAAGTCGGGTCTGAGGGAAGGCGACATCGTCATCCTGACCGACATGTCACAGTGGGATAGCTACGACCGGATCCGGCTGCGCTAGCCGGCGCCGCCAGGGCGGACGCAGCGAAACGACGTCAGCCACACAGATCACCGACAACCAGCAACCCGGGAGCCACGATGGATCAGGCCACTGAGCACCTCATCCAGCTGCAAGGCGTGAGCAAGGTGTTCTATACCGACGAGGTGGAGACGCACGCCCTGTCCACGGTCCATCTGCGCCTCGAGCGCGGCGAGTACGTGGCCATCGCCGGCCCCTCGGGTTGCGGCAAGACCACGCTGCTCTCGCTGCTCGGGCTGCTGGACACGCCGACCGAAGGGCAATACCTGCTCGACGGCAAGGACGTCACCACGCTGACCGCCTCCGAGCGGGCCCGCGTCCGGAACCGCGAGATCGGGTTCGTCTTCCAGGCGTTCAACCTGATCGGTGACCTGACTGTCTACGAGAACGTGGAACTGCCGCTCACCTACCGCGGCATGCCGTCGAGCGAGCGCAAGGAGCGTGTGCAGGCGGCACTCGAGCGCGTGGGCATGGCGCACCGGACCAAGCACTACCCGTCGCAGCTGTCCGGCGGTCAGCAGCAGCGCGTCGCGGTCGCGCGTGCGATCGTGGGCAAGCCGCTGATCCTGCTGGCGGACGAGCCGACCGGGAACCTCGACTCGAAGAACGGCGAGGCCGTGATGGAGCTGCTGAAGGAGCTGCACACGGACGGCGCGACGATCTGCATGGTCACGCACGACCCGCGCTACGCGCGCTACGCGCAGCGGACGATCCACCTGTTCGACGGGCAGATCGTGCGCGACGAACAGACTGCGCAGGCGCACGAACTCGAGGAGAGCGGCTTCGAGGTCCACCAGAAGTAGCCTCGTTCATGGCGCGCCGCTCGCTCGGCGGGGAACGGCACGGCGCCGCGGGGTCCCGGGATCCCGCGGCGCCGTTCTTTTTCCGGGGTGTCGCCGCGCCGCCACACGTGTAGGGGCCCCGCGAGCCGGCCGGCGCCTCCAGCCCCCGGCCGGGCCGCCGTCGCGAGCGGCCCCGCACCGTCCCAGGGGCGGCTGCCGGGCGGTCGGCGCAGCCCCCGACCCGATGTCGGAACTCCTTGGGACACAACTCTTTGCATTTACGGGGAGGGCCGCCGGCCGCTCCTTCCTGCGGCAGGCCGCCGCAGCCCGTGGCGGGCGCTCCGGCGAGTCCGGCGCGCGTCCTGCCCCTCAGGCCGAGCGACCCGTTTCGTTCCGCACGACTCGACCAGGTTGTGCGACACATCAACAGGCGGCAGGCCCGACCGATGGCGGTCGGGACGCCGCGGGAGTGTCGGATGAAGCTGAGCGCTCTCTCCGCTGCCATGGTACTCGTGTGCCTGTCCTCGCCCGCCGCGGCCGTGCAGGCGGCCGACCCGCCGGAGCGGAGCACCATGGGCCAGGCGGTGCACTGGTGCGTGTTCAACCGGCCGTGCAACTGGACGGGACACGCCGCCATCGCGGCCGGTGTCGTGTGGGGATTGCGCCAGGTGGATGTGCGCCCCGAGTACGCCGCCGCGGTCGCGGCGCTCGTGTTCGTGGGCAAGGAGTTGCGCGACGAGGCGAAGTGGGGACAGGTGCTCGGCACGCCCGACAGCATGGGCGACCTCCTGTCCGGTGTTGCCGGCGCATATCTGGGCTACCGGCTGTTCGGCGAGCGCCGGCGCACGCACGTCGTCGTGGTGCCGGATCGCGCGCCGGTCGTCGAGGTCAGGATCCGGACGAACTGACGTGGCGCGCGGCGGGTGAGGCCACGAACCCCGCCGTGCGGCCAGCGACGGGTCGCGGCGCGCGCGCATTGGCCGACGCGCCGGACCGGCCGCGCCGAGGGCCGGCGCGCGCCGACCAGGCGTCGGTGACGAAGCGCGTGAAGCGCTCGCGGAACTGCTCCACGGAGAAACGTTCGGCGTTCGCGCGGATCGCGATGGGCGAGTAGCGCGATTCATCGCGTTCGAAACGTTCTACGGCCGCGACGATGGCGGCCACACTCTGCTCCCCGAACAGGACGCCGGTCACGCCGTCGCGCATGGTGTCGAGCGCCCCGCCACTGCCGTACGCGATGACGGGTGTGCCACAGGCCTGTGCCTCGACCGGCGTGATCCCGAAGTCCTCCTCGGCCGCGAACACGAAGGCGCGCGCGCGCCGCATGTGGTCGCGCAGCACATCCGACGGCTGCCAACCGAGCATGCGCACGTTGGGTGCGGCGCGCCGGCGCACGCGGTCGAATTCCGGGCCATCCCCGATCACGACGAGCTCGCGGTCCGGCATGGCCTGGAACGCGTCCACGATCAGGGCCATCCGCTTGTAGGGCACGAACCGGGAGGCGGCGAGATAGAAGTCCTCGCGCCGGGCGCCCGGCGTGAAGGCGGCGATGTCGACGGGCGGATGGACGACGCGCGCGTTGCGCCGGTACACCTTGCGCACGCGCTGGGCGATGAAGCGCGAGTTGGCCGCGAACCGGTCGACGCCGTTCGCGGTGCGCGCGTCCCACATGCGGATCCGGTGCAGGAGCCAGCGCGCGGGCCAGCCCGACGCGCCCGCCAGCCCGGCCTCGCGCAGGTACTCGTGCTGCAGGTCCCACGCGTAGCGGATCGGCGAGTGGCAGTAGCACAGGTGCAGCTGGCGCGGGCCCGTGATGACGCCCTTCGCGACAGCGTGCGAGCTGGAGATGACCAGGTCGTAGCCCGAGACGTCGAACTGCTCGATGGCCAGCGGCATGAGCGGCAGCAGTGCGCGATGGCGCTGTCGCAGGATCGGCAGCTTCTGGATGAACGACGTCTGCACGGTCGCGCCATGCAGGAATGCGCGTTCGCCCGGCGGCAGCAGATCGACGAGCGTGAAGACATCGGCGCCCGGGAACAGGAGCAGGATCTGCTCGAGAACCTGCTCCGCACCGGCACGCGTGACGAGCCAGTCGTGCACGACCGCCACGCGCCGGTCCGCGCCCATGGACTCGCGCAGCGCGGCGTGGTGGTGCTCAAGGTTGGTGACTCTCATGCGGCCCGTTCCGCGCGTGTGCCGGCGGCTGCGGCCGGTGTCTGCGAATGACCGTCCGAGGCCGCGAGCAGGTCCAGCATGCGCGCCATGCGGGCGTCCCAGGTATGGCTGCGGGCCACGCGCTGGCGCTCCTCCAGCGGGGCGCAGTCGCCACGCAGCGCCGCCTCGATCGCGCCCACGAAGGCCTCGGGTGAATCGGTCAGCCGCGCGACACCGGCGTGCTCGCGCAGTGCCGGCAGATCGACCGCGACGACGGGTCGGCCCGCGGCCAGGTACTCGAAGAACTTCATGGGAAACATGCTGTCCGTGTACGCGTTGCGCGCGCACGGCAGGATGGCGACATCGATGCCGTGCAGGTACGCGGGCAGTTCGTCGTACGGACGGGGCCCGAGCAGGTGCAGGTTGGGCAGGCCGGCCAGACGCGACATGTCGGTCCACGGATCGCCCTCTCCCACTTGACCGATGAGGACGATCGACCAGTCCGGCCGCGTCTCTGCGACGTGCCGGAGCAGCTCGAAGTCCTGCTTGTAACCGCTGATCGCGCCGATGAAGCCGATGCGCGGTCCCGGGATCCGCACCAGATCCGCCGGCGTGCGCAGGCCCGGATCGAGCGCCCGCGAAAAGTGCGCGAAGTCCGCGACATTGGGCAGATAGTGCGTGTTGGCGTTCCAGCGCCCGCGCGTCTCGGCCAGGCGAGGCGCCGTGGTGAACACGATGTCCGCGGCGCGAACCAGTTCCTCCTCGTGCCGGCGCAGCGCATCCACGGGCATGCCCGGCTGGGCGGCGATGTCATCCACGCAGTGATAGACGAGCTTCGAGAAGTCACGCAGCCGCAGCAGCCGCGTGGTCAGCGGGTTGTATGTCCACAGCACCGGCCGTTCGAAACCCAGCCGGCGCATCTGCCAGGCGAGTGCTGTGGACAGCGTGACGCGGTTCAGCGCGCGCACCCACGCGTGCTTCTGGAAGGGCAACACGATGGGCGACCAGACGTGCAGGCCCGGTCGGACCAGTCTGGGCGCTGCGGCCGACCGGCGCAGCCGCTTCGCCATGCGGCGCAGGTCACGACCTCGTGCACTCGGCCGGCGCAGGCCCAGCGAGTCGATGTACAGGACGCGGGACCCGCGCTGTGCGAGGTGCACGGCGACGTGCTGTTTGTTGGTCCAGAACGGGTGGTCGAAGTCCGCCGTGGACAGGATCACGATGTCACGCGGCGTCATGACGCCCTGCCCAGCGAGGGCGTGCGTGTGAGGTCGGCCGCGACGGTGCGGAGACCGGGTGCGAGCTGCACGACGGCGATCCAGCACAGCACACACGCTGCTGCGGACAGCGGCAACGACGATGTCGCTGTTCCGCGCAGCGCCAGGCCGATCGGCAGGTAGAGCAGGCTGCCGGCGGCCAGCGGCAGCAGCGCCGCGCGCAGCACCAGGCCGAGCTCGAGCCCCCTCGCCGTGAGGACCAGCAGCGTGATCCCGGCCGCGCTCGTCGAGAGGCCCAGCGCGATCGGACCCAGCGAACGGTACAACAGCACGTTGGCCACAATGTGGACGCCGGCGGCGACGGCCGTCACACCCGCAACCTTCCGGCTGCGCCCTTCCGCGATCATGGCACGGGCCAGGACGTAGCCGCTGACCTGCGCCCAGAAGCCCACGGAGAATCCCACCAGGATCAGCGCCGTCACGGCGACGGACTCGTCCCCGAAACGGCCGCGCGCGAAAAGCAGCCGGACGACCGGCTCCGCGTTCAGCGCCAGGAACAGCGAAGCGGGCACAGTCACGAGCAGGACGGCCGGCAGCAGCCGACGCACACGGGCACGCAGCGCCTCCGGCCCGACGCGACTCAGCTCGGCGAGGCCCGCCATTCCGAGCGGGACGGCGAGCAGCGCGAGTCCCGTTTCCGAGATCGTGCGTGCGTAGTCGAGCGACGCGACGGCGCCCGTGCCCAGGAACGACGCGATGATGCGCTCGACCGCCAGCGCGCACCCGGTCGCCAGCGGCAGCAGCAGCAGCGGCCGCACGACGCGGCCGAATTCGTGCAACACGGCGCGTGCTTCGCCCCAGTCGAACGCCTCCGGCGGACGGGCGAGACCCGTGCGTGAGACGCTGATCACGCCGACCGTGGCGAACAGCACGGCGTAGAGCGCGAAGCCCCAGCCCAGCCAGAGCGGGTTGCCCGTCCAGGCGGCCACGCCGATGCCGGCGATCAGCCCGATGTTCTGGACGGCCGCGCGCATGGAGGCGATGAAGTACCGGCCGCCGGCCATCTCGGCGTACGAAGTGAGGGAGGCGATCACGTAGAACGGCACGCCCACCGCCATGGCGCGCAGCATGCCTGCCGCCATGGCGCGCGCGCTCGAGTCCAGACCGGGCACCAGCAGCGCCGTCCACAGATCCGCGCCCGCGAAGAGCAGCGCCGACAGCGCGCCGCCCATGCCGCTCACCAGCAGCAGCACGGACCAGAAGAGGGTGCGTGCCCGTGCCGGATCTTCCCGCAGGTAGCGTGCGCACAGCGGAATGAACCCGCCGTTGAGCGTGTCCGCGGAGAAGTAGTGCGTGGGCAGCGTCGTCGCCGTCTGCGCGGCCCGGAACGCGGCGGCAGCGGGACCGGTCCCGAACGTCGCGGCCAGCGCGATCTCGCGGGCGAAGCCCAGCGCCTTACCCACGATACTGCCCGCGAAGAGCCGGACAAACGCGGCGCGCAGTCCGGAGCTCGTGCCGACCTGGCCGCTCATGATGCGGCGCGCCACGGCGGCGTGTCCTGCGCGGCCGTCCCGATGGCACGGGCCGGTTCGACGACCGCACGGAACGCGGTTTCCGTGCCTTCGATCATGCGCTGCGTCGTGAACAGCGAGAGCACGCGTTCGCGCCCCGCGGAACCCAGATGCCGGCGCAGCCCTTCGTCGCCCAGCAGCGGGGCCAGTGCCGCCGTGAGCCCACCGATGTCGCCGGCGTGCACGAGGGAGCCTGCGCTGCCCGCGCCGAGCGCTTCGGGAATCCCGCCGACGCGCGTACCCACGACCGGGAGCCGCGCGGCCATCGCCTCGAGCACGCTGAACGGCATGCCTTCGCTGCGCGATGGGGCGGCGAAGATGTCCATGGCCGCGAGCAGCGGTCGCACATCGTGCGTATGTCCGGTGAAGTGCACGCGTTCGCCGATGCCCAAACGGCGTGCCTGCCTTTCGAGTTTGCGCCGGGCGGGGCCATCGCCCGCGATCAGCAGACGCAGGTCCGGGAACCTGGCGAGCAGGGCGGGCGTCGCGGCGAGCAGATCGCGGTGTCCCTTGATGCGCATCAGCCGCGATGTCGTGCCCACGACGACGTCATCCGGGCCGATCCCGAAGCGGCTCCGGACGAGCGCACGGTCGTGCCGGTCGCCAGCGATGTCCGTGCGCCCGACGGCGATCCCGTTGTAGCACAGCTCGAGGCGTTCCCGGCGAACGCCGTGGCCGGCCAGGTTCTCCACGACGAAGCCGGATACGCACACGATCCGGCCGGTCAGCGCGGCCGCACGCCGGTACATCGTCATGGCGAACGGCAGCCTCGCGAAGGCGGAGGGCAGACGGTCGTGTTCCGTCCACAGGACGGGGACGCCGCGACGTGCCGCGGCGGCTGTGGCGAGCAGCTGTTCCTTTTTGAACTGCACGTGGACGGCCTGGATCCCGTGCTGCTCGATGCAGCGGCCCAGGAAGTCGTCGATCGTGGCACGATGGCGCCGCCAGTTGCGCGCGCTCTCGTGGGCGGTACGACGGCCGAGCTTGGGCCCGATGTCGAGGGGCAGGACCGGCGTCCGCTGGGCGAGGGCCGCGTCGAACAGCGGCGTCGCCTGCGGCGCCGCGATGCGGCAGTCGTGTCCTCGCCCGGCCAGGCCGCGCGCGATGTCGACGACGTACTTCTCGGCGCCGCCCCAGACGTGCGAGTTACACAGGAAGAGAATGCGCATCGTCGGTCCGGGAAGGCGTGGTGTGTGCGAGCACGTGTGCCGCGATGAGCGCGATGAGCAGGACGAACGATTCCTGTACGCCACGGATGAAGAGCGTGCCGAATTGCGCGGCGACCAGCATGCCGACGACGCCTGCCAGCAGGCCCGCGAGCTGCACGTCGTGCACGCGCCGCGCGACGCGGAACGCGGATACCAGGCACGCCGTCACGAGAGCGAGGAAACTGATGAGCGCGAGCAGGCCGAGCTGGAACCAGATCTCCAGCACCAGGTTGTGCGGCATCGCGACATCGTCGACCAGGCCCTGCCGGGCGATCGCCGGCAGCATGTGCTCGAATGAGCCCGGGCCCCAGCCCAGCACGGGGTTGCGCAGGATCCCGTCCCAGGTGGTGAGCAGGACGAGCAGCCGCTGGCCCGTCGACCAGTCCGTGAAGTCCAGGCGGGCCGCGATCAGCTCGCGCGGCATGAGCCAGATCAGCAGCAGCAGCGCCATGGCGCCGAAACCGAGCGCGGCCAGCGTGCGGGCGCGCAGGCGGAAGACCGCGGCCACGAGGGCGACACAGCCGAACGCGGCGCCCACCCATGCACCGCGCGATCCGGACAGGACGAGGCCGAGCGCGATGATCGCGACGGTGCATGCCCAGCGGGCGCTGCGGCGTGCGGCAGCGATGCCGAGTGCGACCGGGAAGACGCCCGCCAGGTACAATCCCCACGAGTTGGGCTGACGGAACGTCGAGTACGCACGCATCACGCCGTTGCTGCGGAAGGTGGCCGGCCCGATGTCGAACACGACCTGGACCACGGCCGGCACGACGGACAAGGCTGCCCCGATGACGAGCAGCTCGAGCGCGCTGCGCGCCACGTCGGGCCGGGAGGTCAGCCAGCGCACGCAGGCGGCGAGAACCATGGCCAGGACCGTGAGCTCGACCATGCCCTGCAGAGCGCCGACCGGACTCACCGCACGCACGAGGGAAGGCGAGGCGGCCAGAGCGAAGAGCGATCCGGTCCGCGCCCAGCGGCGCGCAGCCGGTTCGGACGGGATCGATCGCACCGTGAGCGCGGCCACCATCGCGAGCGCGAGCAGCTGCGGCAGCGAGATGTGCACGGGATCGCGCACAACGTCGATGTTGCACGCGAGGCCCACGGCGAAGAGGCCCACGCTCCAGCGCGGGTCCGCCCAGATCAGGACGGGCGCGATGGCCGCGGCAGCCAGCGCCAGCGCGATGCCCGGATCGACGGCTACCGCCGTGCCCATCGCGATCGACAGCCCGGCCGCAACGCCTGCCCACTGCGGGGGCAGGACGCGCTGCAGGCGGATCGCGACCGCGCCCATCCGCGGATTCAGTACGCGCCCGTACGCTGCAGCACGGCCGGCAGCGTGAGCAGCAGAATGCGCAGGTCGAGCAGCGGCGACCAGCGGTAGATGTACTCCAGTTCGATGTGGGCGCGGAACGGGTACTGCACGTTGCTCCGCCCGCTGACCTGCCAGCGCCCGGTGATGCCGGGCAGCGCGGCCACGAAATCGTCGGCGCGGATCCCGTACTCGCTCAGCTCGTGCGGCACGATGGGGCGCGGCCCGACCAGGGACATGTCGCCGCGGATCACATTGAACAACTGCGGCAGCTCATCGAGGCTCGTCTTGCGCAGGAAACGGCCGATCCGGGTCACGCGCGGATCCTCGCTCTCCGGCAGCTTGTAGCCGTTCGCGACGTACCGCTCCCAGACGGCCGGATCGCGACGCAGCGTCTCCTCCGCATCGATCCGCATCGAGCGGAACTTGAGGCAACCGAAGCAACGGCCGTCCCGTCCCAGGCGATGCTGACGGAACAGGACCGGGCCGGGTGAGGCCACGCGCACCGCGATGGCCACGCCCAGCAGCACGGGCGCGAGCAGCACGACCAGGATCAGGGCGAGCGGCAGGTCGATCATCCGTTTCACGATGAGATAGCGGCGCGAGCGGCAGCGGACCGCCGTGAGTTCGGGGTCAAAGGGGAACCAGTCGACGGCGCGCCAGTCGAACAGCCGGGCGTTCCGGTAGATCAGGAGTGCGGCGGTCGCGTTCATGTTATCGCCGGGTTGCGGCGCACGTCCGCGTGCGCGTTCTCGGTAGCTGCCGGCGCCCGGCTGGCGGGCCCGACACGGAGTTGCAGGCCCAGGTCTCCGGACCAGGCCTGCCAGCCGTTCCCGCGCTCGCCTTCGATCGCGAGCCGGAGCAGCGTACTCGAGCCGGTGTGCAGAACGGCGTGGAGCGATCCGCCCCGGCTCGACCCCCCATGATCGGGCGAGAAGAGATTTTCTTGATTGCGCGCGCGCGTCAGGAGCCGACCGCCCAGGCGGACCGGGCCATGCGCGATCTCCCAGTCGAGGGCCACTTCCCGGCCGTGCCCCGCCAGCGGGTGTCCCAGGAGCCGCCCTTCCTCGGTCCACCCCTCGCCCAGGTCGCCGTGCCGATACCACGGCGGGTGGCCGCAGCAGCTGCCCGGGATGCGGACGACCTCGACGCCCAGGGCCAGGCCGGGCACACCCGGCACCGCCGGCGTCCCCAGCCCGACGATCGTGGCCGCCGTGGTCAGGAACGAGAAGCCCACGTCGTCCGCCGCCAGCGCCGCCCAGGCCATGAGCGGCCAGCCCGGATCGAAGCGCCACGCCACATCGATGGACGCGACCTGGTTCTCGAAACCGCTGTCCTTGCCCAGCTGACTGGTCAGGCCCAGCGCCATCAGCGCGATGTTGCGCGCGGAGATGGCCCGTGTCGAATCGCCGCCGCCGAACAGCGTGGCGCGGTGCAGGCCGATCGTGAACCCGGGCGCGGGCGACAGGCGGAGCGATGCGGCGGCGAACCACGGCGCGCGCACATCCCCGCTGCGCGCGAACTGCGACAGGACCAGCGTGCCGCGTACGTCGCCCAGCGCATCGAGCGGCCCCGGCAGTTCGAGGGGCCGGCTCGTGCGCAGACCGAAGGCATCGAGCGCGTGCGCGGGTGACAGCACGAGATCGCCGCCGGTTCCGGCGCCGAACCCGATCGAACGGCGGCCCAGCCACGCATCGATCGGCCCTGCGCGCGCGGCGACGTAGCCTTCCGTCAGCGCATCCGGCGTTCCGCCGGCCAGACTCAGGCCGGTCCCGCGCCAGCCGGCTTCCGCAGTCACGGAAGCGTGTGGGCCGGGGACGGCGGGGGCGGGCAGCGGACCCGGGTAGACCCAGGCCCCGCCCGGACCGCGGCGGCTGGTCCCGCCGCGCAGCCCGCCGGACGTTTCTGTCCAACCGGAGCGGAGTCGTGCATCCGCGCGCACGCCCGCGTCCAGCGGGGCCGGGTACTCCCGCTCGAACGCGCGCAGCGCAGCGCGGGCGAACCTGCGCCCGCGCTCGCGCGCATCGTGCGCTTCGGGGCCGGCCGCCTCGCGCAGCAGCGCGCGCACTTCGGACCGGCGCAGCGGCCACGCGTCGAGCGCTGCGCCCACATCGACTTCGCCGCTCATCGCGAGGCGGCGCAGCGCGTCGCGCGTCCAGTGGTGCGCGTCGACGAACGGCTCGGTAACGCCCGCCGACTGGGCGCGCGCCGGTGCGCTGCCCAGCACGCCGGCCGCGATCACACACCACAACGCGGTGCGCGGCGCCATCAGGCGCTGCCGGCGGCTCTGCGGCGTCCCATCGCGCGCACCGACGCGCGCAGTTGCGTCAGCTCCGGAGAATCCGAGCGCCGGTCCAGCCACTCCAGCACGACGGCCAGGCCGGTGGCCGCGACGCCGCCGAGAAGCAGGGCGATCAGCGCGAGCACGCGGATCCGGCGACTGCCCCGCGCCGAACCGTCCGGTCGATCGACGATGGTGATGACCGGCGTGTTGCGGACCTCCTCGATGCGCGCCTGCTCGTGCGCCTGCGCGAGTGCGGCGTAGAGCTGCTGGCGCAGCGCGACCTGCCGTTGCAGTCGCTCCAGCTCCATCATGAGCCGCGCAGATTCCGGCCTCTTGTTGCGGTCGAGGAAGCGGGCCACGTCCGTCTCCGCGGCTTCGAGGTCACGCCGTGCGGTGGCGAGGCGCTCCTCGACGAAGATGCGTTCGGCGCGGGCGCTCGCCTGGCGCCGCTCGCGGTCGAAACCCGACAGCTGCTCGAGGATCCCGCGGTTGAGCGATTCTGCGAGCCCCGGCCAGGGCGCGGACGTGCGCAGCGTGATCACACCCGATTTCACGCTGGCCGATGCGGAGACCTCCGCGCGCAGCCGGTCCAGCGTGTTCTGGAAGCGCTCCTCGTCGCTGTCGCCTTCGATGTCGAGCAGCGTCATGTACGTGCCCGAGAGCGTGTCGCGGCTGCCGGGGCGGCGCGCGAACGTGTGCGTGCGCAGCGCGACGGGACCCAGCACTTCGCCCGAACCGACCAGATCGACGTAGAAATCGGGTGAGGCACCGGCCGGCTCGGACCCGAGCGGCAGTCCGATCTGCGCGGCCAGCCCGGCGAAGCGTGCCAGTTCACTGGTGCGGGCCTGCGGCACGAACCGCGACTTCGCCGAGTAATCGCGGAACAGCAGCGCGAACAGCACGGCCGAGAAGGCGGCCACCAGCGGCATCGCGACGAACAGCGGCCAGCGTCGCACCACGACGTCCGCGACGACGAATGGCGTCACGACCACATCGTCGCGGGCTTCCGTCGCCGGGCCCGGCCAGGGTCGGGAGCGCACGCGGTTACCTCACCCGATCGACCGCGATGAGCACGGTCGCGGTGGCACTGGCCAGACCGACGACGCGCGTGAGCAGCGCATCCCAGTTGGTGCCGCCGGCCAGCTCCGGTCGCGACGGCACGAAAACCGTGCTGCCCGGTCCGGGCGTCGGCGTCGAGTCGAAGAAGAAACGGCGCCGGTGTACCACGGCACGCTCGCCATTCTGCTGCGTCAGCGTGGCGCGGCCGCGGTCCGCGTTCTCCGCGTAACCACCGGCGCGCTCGACGTAGTAGTCCAACCCGCGGCCGGACTCGTAGCGCACGCGCGTCTCGAACCCGACGGCGCCGCGCACGAGCACGGTCGCATCGACGCGCGGGACCATGATGCTGTCCCCCGGGAACAGTGCGAGGTCGGGCGCGCTGCCGGGCGCGCGCAGCGCCGCCTCGACATCGGTGGCGACGAGGTGGCCGCCGCGCACGAGCTGTGTGCCGCGCGCGTGCGCTTCCGGCTCGAGACCGCCCGCACGCGCCAGGATGTCCGTGATGCGGGCCGACCGATCGGTCAGCGCGTACGCGCCGGGAAACACGACCTCGCCCGCCACCTTGATCGTGCCCATGACTTCGTACTCGGGCGCCTTGCGGATGAACACGTGATCGCCGTGCTCGAGCGTGACTTCCGTCGCATCGGGCCGCCATTCGATGACCCCGGCGCTCTGCGCGTCGGGCCGGCCGCCGATGCGCACCCTCGATACCGTGGCCGTGCCGCCGTCCGACGGGCCCGACATGCGCGCCAGTTCGGCTTCCACCGTCCACGCTCCGTGCACGAAGCCACCGGCCGCGAGGATCAGGTCCTGCAAGGTCATGCCGGTGGCCAGCGCGTAGCTGCCCGGGTTCTTCACGAAGCCGTCGATCGAAACGAAGCTCGGGTTGGCCAGCTGCTCGATACCGAACACGACGATCGAGTCCCGATCCATCAGGGGCGCGATCGCGAAATCGGTCTCCTCGAGACGCAGGAGATGGCGTGTACCGTTGCGCGGGTTGAGACGATGGATGTGTGTGCGTGACGTGTAGGCGCGCTCCGCGAGTCCGTCCGCGCGGGCGAGCAGATCGCTGAGCGTCATGCCGGCCGCCCACTCGTACACACCCGGCCGGTTCACCTCACCGGTCAGCACGACGCGATTGCGGCGCTCGCCCAGGATCTCGAACGTACGGACGACGTCACCATCGCGCAGCGCCACGACGGCGCCGCGCGCCAGCGCGGCACCGTCGACATCCGTCAGCACGCGGTCCACACCCGGCGTCCGCTCGCCGGCCGGCAGGATCCGATCGATCTGGATCCGGTGTGCGGCCGCGTTCGAGGAGAGACCACCGGCGAAGCCGATGACTTCCGCCAGGCCATCGCCGGGCTTCAGCTCGAAGATCGCAGCGCGGCGCACGGCGCCCTCGACCGTGACGCGCGGCCCGCTGACCGGCAGGAAGATCACATCGCCGTGCTCCAGCCGGACATCGCCGGCGGTGCCGCCCTGCAGCAGGTACTCGTACAGGTCGAGCGTCGCCACGACGCGATCGCCGCGGCGGATCTCGATCGCACGAAAGCTGGCGCCCTCGGCCGGTCCACCGGCCAGGTAGAGCGCGTTCAGCGCGGTGGCAACGGAACTCACCTGGTACGCGCCCGGGCGCACAGCGTCGCCGATCACGTAGACGGCGCTCGCGCGCAGCCTGCGCAGTCCGACGTGGAACCGGATCGGTGCGCCGTCCCCGCGCCGCACGCCCGAGTAGTGCCGGCCCAGTACGCCGTAGAGCCTGTCCTCCAGCGCCGCCAGCGTCAGTCCGCTGACGAAGACCTGGCCCACATCGGGGATCACGATGAAACCTTCGCGCGTGACCTCCATCGCGTAGCTGAATTCGACTTCACCCGTGAGGATGAGTGAGAGCTCATCGCCCGCACCCAGGCGGTACGATGGATCGACCGGACCGGTGAGCGGCGCATCGAACTGGGTCGTGAAGCGGCGGAACAGATCCAGACCGAAGAGGCGAGGTGTTCCCGTTGCGCTGGCGACGAGGGTGACCTGCGCCGCGGAGTCCGCCCATGGCGATGCGATGGCGAGCTGGTCCGCGTGTGCCACGACCGGCAGACCGAGCGCATTCAAAGCCTCGATGAAGGGGCGAGGCGCTTCGCCCTCCGGGGCGGGACGACGGCCCTCGATCACGTCGAAGTAGCGGTCGGCGAGCCCCGGGTCGTGGCCCAGGCGCTCCAGCCCGGCACGCATGCGCGAGCGGTCCATTCCGGACCGGCGCAACCGCTCGATCACATCGGCATGCTGGATCCCGCTGCCCAGCGAGCGCTCCGCCAGCTGCCGGGCCTGAACACTGTCCGCCACCGTCCGCTGCTGGCCGGCCAACCCCGCCGGCAAGGTCCACAGCACGCCGCTCCACACGGCCAGACGAAGGCCATTCTGCCAGGAGAATTCCATCGCTCCCGTTCCCCGATGGGTGGTCACATCCTTCCGGCCGCGCGAGCGTGCACGGCGCGTGCCCTCGACTGACCGCCTCCCAACCCCGGGCGATGACCTCATCCATAGTGCTGTGGTTCAACGTCTTAGGATGACCGGAGCCCGCTCTGCCCGGGCCGCCCCGGCGGCAGATTCTGCCGAGGCGCCAGCGGCCGGCCGGCAAATTCCGCCGCGCCGGTTGGGGTGTCCGATCTCAGGATCCGGCATCCCCCGCGCGGGCAGCGAGGACCGGCGGAACGGTGCGGGCCCGGCGGATGCAAGCCATTTCTTGTCAACCAGTTATGCGGATCTGACAGCGCTGGTATGCGGCCTGCTCCGACCGATGGATCGTCACGACCCCCGCATGAGCCCGCGAGGACGCATGGACTCGATCCGCCAGGACCTCCGCTACGCGATGCGCGCCCTGTTCCGGGCTCGCCTGTTCACGATCACGGTGATGCTGACGCTCGGACTCGGCATCGGCGCGAACACGGCGATCTTCAGCTTCATCGATGCCTTGCTGCTGCGTGCGCTGCCGTACCCGGACGCCGATCGGCTGGTCATGGTCTGGCAGGACTTCGGCGCCACGGGCGGCCCGGTCCAGGAGTGGTTCACGCCGCCGGACTACGAGGAGCTGGTCCAGCAGTCCACGACGCTGGCGGGCGCGAGTCCGCTGCTGGGCTGGGGCCCGAACCTCACCGGGACGGGCGAGCCGGAGCGACTGTCCGGGCAGATCGTGTCCGCCGACTTCTTCGACATGGTGGGCGTCCCGCCCGTCCTGGGCCGCGGCTTCGTGGCCGGCGACGCCGAAGGCGAGGGCCGTGTGGTCGTGGTCTCGGATGGGTTCTGGCAGCGGCGCTTCGGCGGGGATCGCGGCGTACTCGGCCGGACGCTGCTCCTGAACGGGCTCGAGCACGAGGTCGTCGGCGTCATGCCGGCCGACTTCCGAACGCCGTTCGGAGGACCCACCGACGTATGGCGACCATACACGCGCTCGATCTTCTCCGCAGGCTGCGGTCGCGGCTGCTACGTGATGCAGGTGCTGGCGCGCGTCGAGTCCGCATTCACGGTCGATCAGGCACGCGCGGACATCGGTGCCATCGGGGCTGCGATCGCGCGGGCGTTCCCGGCCGAGAAGCGTGACATGCGCTTCACGGTCATCCCGCTGCGCGAGCAGCTGGCGGGGCCGACGAAGCCCGCGCTGTACGCGCTGCTGGCCGCCGTCGGCATGATGCTGCTCATCGCCTGCGTCAACATCGCCAATCTCCTCCTGGCCCGGGCCGGCGGCCGCGAGCGCGAGGTCGCCGTGCGAACGGCCATGGGTGCGAGCAGGAAAGCCGTGCTGCGCCAGCTGCTGACGGAGAGCATCGTCCTGGGGCTGGCAGGCGGGGTGGCCGGCCTGCTGCTCGCGTTCTGGGGCGTGGACCTGCTCATCGCGATGAGCCCGACCGGGACACCGCGACTGGACGAGGTCGCGGTGAACGGCACCGCGCTCATGTTCGCGCTCGGCCTGTCCGTCGTCACCGGGCTGCTGTTCGGTCTGATGCCGGCGCTGCAGCTGTCCCGGGTGGATGTCGCGGCCTCGCTGAAGGAAGCCGGCGGATTGCGCGAAGGCATCGAGCGACGCAGAGCGACGCACGCGCTGGTCGTCGCGGAGATCGCCATCACGCTGACGCTGCTCACCGGCGCCGGTCTGCTCACGCGCAGCTTCGCCCGGCTCGTCGCGGTCGATCCCGGTTTCCGCCCCGAGCACACGCTCGTCGTCCGCTTGCAGCTGCCGGACGCGTCGTACCCGGAGGCAGCGCAGGTGAACGCGTTCTGGGATCAGCTGATCGAGCGCATCGGCGCACACCCCCAGGTCGTGGCGGCGGCGGCCACATCCGTGCTGCCCCTGTCGGGCTTCAACTCGGATGTTTCGTTCGTCATCGAGGGCAGACCGGTCGGCCAGGGCCGGGACAATCCGGCGGCCAACTACCGCAGCGTGACGCCGGGCCTGTTCGATGCGCTGGGCATGCGTCTGCTGCGCGGGCGCGGGCTGACGGCACAGGACAGGGAGGGCGCGCCCGCCGTCGTCGTGATCAACCAGAGCATGGCCGACCGGTTCTGGCCGGGCACGGATCCCATCGGCGCACGCATCTCGACGCGCAGCAGCAGCGGGCCGTGGGTCACGGTCGTCGGCGTCGTCGCGGACGTGCACCATGACGGGCTCGATCTGCCCGTGCGGCCGGAGATGTACCTGCCGCACCGGCAGCTGACCGACGGCGGCATGACCCTGGTCGTGCGTACGCGTGACGATGCGCCCGGCATCCTGCCCATCGTGCGCGCTGAAGTGCGCACGCTCGACGCCAACCTGCCGCTGAGTGCGCCGACGACGCTCGAGGAACTCGTGGCACAGAGTGTGGCGATTCCTCGCCTGTACGTATCGTTCTTCGGCTTTTTCGCGTTCGTCGCGCTGCTGCTCGCCGGCGTCGGGATCTTCGGCGTGACCGCGCACGCGGTGGGCCGGCGGACGCAGGAGATCGGCATCCGCATCGCGCTCGGGGCCAGGTCCCACGACGTGGTCGCGATCGTGCTGCGGCAGACCATGGTCGTCACGACGCTCGGTCTGGTGCTCGGCCTCGCGCTGGGCCTCGCCCTGTCGCGGACCATCCGCACCCTGTTGTTCCGGACGGATCCCTCGGACCCCGTGACCTTCCTCGTGATCATGCTGGTGTTCGCGTCCGTCGCGTTCACGGCGAGCGTGCTGCCGGCCCTGCGGGCCACGCGCGTGGATCCGGCGGAGGCCCTGCGTCGCGAGTGAACGACCGCCCGCATCGCCCGGCCGCCACGGCCGCCCCGTGGCGTCCGGGCGGCCGCGCGCCTATTCATCCGTCAGCCCGGACCGGCGCGCCCGCCCGGGTCGCGCCCGGTGCACCCGAACGCGGAACCCGCCATCGAACTGCCCGACCTGTTCCGGCCAGCGCCAGCCACCGTACTCCTCGTGGCGCCGACCGCGCTGCTCGCCGCAGCGCTCGCGGGGCGCGTTGCGGCGTGGCTGCGCACGGCGCGCGGCGTGCGTGTGCCAATCACCCGCAAGGCGTTCCATTTCCTGATCTTCACCGCTGCGGCACTCGTGCAGCTCTGGCGCGGCGCCGCCGGCGTCTTCGTGTTCGGCGCGACCGTCGCGTTGTTCATCCTGCACGCGGTATGGAGAGGCGGGGGCCATGCGGTGTACGATGCGCTGGCCCGGCCCGGCGACGCGCCGCACGGCCGCCTGTTCATCGTCGCGCCGCTGGTGACGACGGCGCTGGGCGGGGTCCTGGCGAACCTGATGTTCCGGGATCTCGCGCTCGTCGGCTACCTGGTCACCGGCTGGGGCGATGCGGCGGGCGAGCCCGTCGGTGTGCGCTGGGGACGGCACCGCTACCGGGTCCCGTCCCTGGCCGGCGTGGCGGTCACGCGCAGCCTGGAAGGCAGTGCGGCCGTGTTCGGCGTCGCCGCTGCGGCCGCGTTCGCCGGACTGCTCATGCTCGGCACCGGCGTGGCCGCCGCCCTGCCTGCCGCCCTGGCGGCGGCCACGGCGGGCACGGCGGTCGAGGCCATCAGCCCGCACGGGCTGGACAACCTGACGGTGCAGCTGGTGGCCGCGGGTGTGGCGTTCCTGGTCCTGTGATGGAGAGAGCTGCGCGGTCATGTCCAGACGAATCCTGATTGCCGACGATCAGCCGGACGTCCTCGAGGCGCTCAAGCTGCTGCTCAAGCCGGAGGACTTCTCCGTCGAGACCGCGCCCTCGCCGGCCGCCGTCCTGACGGCCGTCGAGGAACGCGATTTCGATGTCGTGCTCATCGACCTCAACTACACGCGCGACACCACGTCGGGCAGGGAAGGTCTCGACCTGCTCAGCCGTCTGCAGCGGCTGGATGCGTCTCTTCCCGTGATCGTGATGACGGCCTGGGGCAGCATCGCCGGTGCCGTCGAAGCGATGCGGCGGGGCGCGCGCGATTACGTCGAGAAGCCGTGGGACAACCAGCGTCTGCTCTCCACACTGCGCACACAGGTCGAGCTGGGACGCGCGCTGCGCGGCAACCAGAAGCTCGAATCGGAGAACCAGATGCTCCGCCAGCAGGGTCTGATCGACCTGGTCGCGGAAGCGCCGGCCATGCAGCAGGTCCGCTCGCTGATGGAGCGCGTCGGCCCGTCGGAAGCCAACGTGCTCATCACGGGCGAGCACGGCACAGGCAAGGAGGTCGTCGCGCGCTGGCTGCACGCGTCCTCGCCCCGCGCCCGCCGGCCGCTCGTGACGGTGAACGCCGGTGGGCTCTCCGATGGCGTCTTCGAGAGCGAGTTGTTCGGTCACGTGAAAGGCGCGTTCACGGATGCGAAGACCGATCGCGTCGGCTACTTCGAGCTGGCCGACGAGGGCACGCTGTTCCTCGACGAGATCGGCAACATGCCGGCCAAGCAGCAGGCCAAGCTGTTGCGCGCGCTGCAGAGCGGCGAGTTCCAGCGCGTGGGTTCGACCAAGCTGCGTCGTGCCGATGTGCGCGTGTTCTCCGCCACCAACGTGGACATTGGCCGCGAGGTCGCAGAAGGGCGCTTCCGCGAAGACCTGCTCTACCGGCTGAACACGGTCGAGATCGCGATCCCGCCGTTGCGCGACCGGCGCGAAGACATCCCCGTCCTGGCCACGCAGTTCCTGGGCGCGCAGCTGGGTCGGTACGGCCGCACGGGCGGCGGCATCGAGCGTGGCGCGATGCAGGCGCTGATCGAGTACTCCTGGCCGGGCAACGTGCGCGAGCTGGAGCACGTGATCGAGCGGGCCGTGCTCATGTCCCCGTCCGGACAGATCCGCGTCGAGGATCTCGGCCTGCGCGGCCGGGCCGATGGCGCTTCCCGCCTCGAAGAGATGACGCTCGAGGAGGCCGAGCAGTATCTGATCCGCAAGGCGCTGGGCCGCTGCGGCGGCAACGTGAGCCGGGCCGCGGAAGCGCTGGGCCTGTCGCGCAGCGCGCTCTATCGTCGGCTGCAGCAGTACGACATCTCCCCATGAACCAGTCCGAGCGACTGCCCCGCCGCCGCATGACGTGGGAGACGCGCGTCCTCGTCGCCGCGCTGGGCGCAGGATTGCCCGGCACCGCGGTCGCGATGGTGCTCCTGCTCACGCAGGGCTTCTCGCCAAAGGTGCAGTGGACGTTCGGTCTGCTCGTGGTGGGCGGCTGGCTGGGCTTCGCCTTCGCGTTGCGCGAGCGCGTCGTCCGGCCGCTCCAGACGCTGTCCAACCTGCTGGCTGCGCTGCTGGAGGGCGACTACTCGATCCGGTCGCGCGGCGCGACGTCGCACGACGCACTCGGCCTGGCCATGCTCGAAGTCAACGCGCTGGGCCAGACGCTGCGCGAGCAGCGGCTGGGCGCGCTCGAGGCGACGGCGCTGCTGCGCAAGGTGATGGACGAAATCGACGTCGCCGTCTTCGCGTTCGACGAGGAGCTCAAACTGCGCCTCGTCAATCGCGCCGGCGAGCGCCTGCTCGATCAGACGGCAGAACACATGCGCGGCCGCACGGCCGTCGTGCTCGAGCTGGATGCGTTCCTGGCCGGCGAGACGCTGCGCATCCACGATGGCGCGTTCCCGGGCGCCGCGCGCGGGCGCTGGGAGATCCGTCGCTCCACATTCCGGCAGGGTGGGCTGCCCCACCAGCTCCTCGTCATCTCCGACCTGAGCCGCACGCTGCGTGAAGAGGAGCTGGCCGCGTGGCAGCGGCTGATCCGCGTGCTGTCCCACGAGATCAACAACTCGCTGGCGCCGATCAAGTCGATCGCCGGCAGCCTGCAGGCGATGCTTTCGAAGTCGGACCGCCCCGCTGACGCGGACGAGGACCTGCGGCGCGGGCTCGGCGTCATCGCCGGTCGCTCGGATGCCCTGTCCCGCTTCATGCAGTCGTACGCGCGACTGGCGCGGCTCCCGGCGCCTCGCCTCGCGCCGCTCGACGTCGAGACCTGGGTGCGCCGTGTCGTGAGCCTGGAAACGCGCCTCGATGTGCGCGTCGAGGGCGGCCCGGCCGCGACGATTCGCGCGGACGGCGATCAGCTCGATCAGCTGCTCATCAATCTGGTGCGCAACGCGGTCGACGCGTCCCTGGAAACGGGCGGCGGTGTCCGTGTCGGCTGGAAGTGCGTGAACGGGTTCCTCGATGTGCGCGTCCAGGACGAAGGCCCGGGCATCGAGGACACGGCCAACCTGTTCGTGCCGTTCTTCACGACCAAACCCAACGGCACCGGCATCGGGCTGGCGCTGTCCCGCCAGATCACGGAGGCGCACCGCGGCACCCTGACCCTCGAGAACGTCGCCCCCAGGCGAGGCTGCGTTGCCCGGCTGCGCCTGCCGATGAGCTAGAAAGAGGAGGCCGGATGGGTCGCGAGACCATGTGTACGGGGGTGATCGGCCGCAAGCGTACGACAGGAAAGCTGCTGCTCGAGACCGACGAGCTGATCTTCCGCGGCGAGCCTCGCTTCGTCGCCCCGCTGGCCGGCCTGCGCGCCGACGCGCGGGCCGGCTGGCTGCACATGGAGCACGATGGCGTGGCCGCGAAGTTCGAGCTGGGCAATGCCGCGGCCCGGTGGGCACACGCGATCAACAACCCGAAATCGCGCATCGACAAGCTCGACGTGAAAGAGGCCTCGAGCGTCGCGGTCAGCGGCATGCGGGACGAAGCCTTCGTCGCGGAGCTGCGCGCGCGTGCTCAGGCCGTCGTGACGCGCTTGGGTCGCGGTCCGTACGATCTGATCTTCTACCGCGTGTCTGCGCCCGCCGCACTCGATCGTCTGGGCGCACTCCGCGCGCGCATCCGGCCGGCGGGCGCGATCTGGGTGATCCTGCCGAAGGGCAAACCGGAACTGGGCCACCGGCCCGTGGTCGCGGCCGCGCGCGCCGCCGGGCTGGTCGACGTCAAGACGGCCCGCTTCTCCGCGACCCACACGGCACTCAAACTGATGATCCCGCGGGCCGACCGGCCCCGCTGAGCGATCAGCGCAGCAGCGCCGAATCCGTGTGCTGTTTCAGGTCGGTGTAGCTGGGCATGGTCTCGGGCGGCGTGTCGGGCAGCCACAGCGTGAAGACGGAGCCAAGACCCGGCTCGGTGTCGAGCGTGAGTTCGCCGCCGAGCAGCCGGGCGAGGCGCCGGCTGATGGCGAGCCGGAAGCCGGGCTTGTCGCCGCGTCGCTCGACGCGATACACCTCTTCGAAGATCAGCTCGTTGTCGCCGATGCCGGGCCCGGTGTCGCCGACGGACAGACACACGTAGCGGAGCGGGTCCGCCTTGCGCCGTCCCGGCCGCACGTTGGCCGCGACCGAGATCGTGCCGCCGACCGGCGTGTAGCGCACGGCGTTGGACAGCAGGTTGTCGAGGATCTGGCGGACCAGGTCGATGTCGGTGTGGATCACCGGCAGGTCGTCGGGCACATCGATGTCGAAGGCGAAACCCAGTGTGCCCATGGACAGCTCGTAGTCGCGCACGATGCCGCGCAGCACGGCGCCCAGCCGCGCCGGCTCCGGCCTTGGGCTGACACGGCCCGTGTCCACGCGCGACAGCTGCACGAGGTCGTTGATGATGCGCACGACCCCATCGATGCTCTGGCGGCTGCGCTCGAGATAGGACCGCTGCGTGTCGGACAGCTCGCCCTCGAGGTTGAGCAGGGCGACGTACTCCATGGCGGCGCCCAGCCGGTCTTTCAGCTCATCGCTGATCCCGCTGATCAGGCGATACTTGTCGTCGACGACGCGGCGGCATTCCTCACGCGTGCGCACGACCTCGTTCTGCAGCGAGGTCCGGTAGAGCGCAAGCGTGGCGAAGGTCGCGAGGTCGCTGATGCGGGCCAGGGCATCGGGGTGGACGGGTGGTGCGGTGTCCGCGCGGAACAGGACCATCGTGCCCAGGCGCTGGTTGCGCCGGCCGAGCGCGATGACGATGCGGCTGGTCCCCTCGATGCGCCGGTTCAAGGTGTCCGTGTTCGCGTCATCGCCGGCCGGCGTGACGACGATCAGGTCCGTGGCCGAACCCTCGATGCGCTCGATGTGCACGGCGATCGCGTCGGTCGCCGCACGTACGTGCTCCGCCACCCGGCGCAGCATGGCAAGCGGGTTCGTGTCCTCGGCCAGGCCGCGGGCGATGCTGCGCAGTTCCTCGATCCGCTGCGTGGCGGAGTGGGTCGCCGCGCCGTCGTCGGGCTGGTTCCGCGTTGCCATTCGGGAAGAAATCCGTCCCTTCGCTGGTCCGCTGCCGATGCCGGCGCCGTCAATCCGGACGAGGCGCTGCACTCCGCGTGCCGCAATGCGCGCCGGTGCGGTCGCGCCGTCCGACGCCCGGCGACGTGCCGGTCCGGGCGTTCGACGGGCACGCGCGCTGACCCGCAGGAGTTGGCGCCGTCCGTTACTCTTTTCCGTGTGCGGGCACGTGCGACGCAGCCGTCCCTGGCCGCGGTCAGCGCCCGGTTCTGGGGGTGGAACCCTGCGTGGTCGCCGGGCCGATCCCTGCCCGGTCCGGATCTCCGGCCATCCGGTACTGCCCGCGCGCGTCGACACGCATGACGGGCGGAACGCGGTGCCGCTCGAAATACGAGTACCCCGGCTGCAGACCTTCCCAGAAGGTGACCAGATCGCGTCGCCCGGCGTACACTTGCGCCAGCCGCTCCATCTCTTCGGGTTCGAGCCGGGCGGGGAAGATGTGCACGGGAATGCGGGTCTGTCCCAGAGCCCTGGCCTCCACTGCCGCCCAGTACAGCTCCTTGATATTCTCGTCTTCGATGGCGATGCAGCCGATCGTCTTGCACCCGCCGTGGATGTAGATATCCCCGCCCAGCGGGCCGCCGCGGCCGAGCGCGCGATCCGAGGCGTTCGGGTAGTTCACGTGCAGCGACAGCAGATACTGGCTGCTGGGGTTGAAAGCATCGATCTCGTAGAAGCCTTCAGGGGTCTGGTTGTCGCCCTGCCGGCGTTTGGGTCCGATCTCGCCCGCGAGCGCGCAGATCCGATATTCCTTGAGCAGCTGGAACTGCTGGCTGTCCGGCGTACGCACCCACAGCTCGAGCACGCGCTCCCGCTTGAAGACGCGCAGAAAGACCTCGGCCGCGGGATAGGGCAGGCCGCGCTCCCGGTAGAGGCGCTTGAGACCGAACCGCGCATCGGCGCGCGCCTGCATGACGCGCGGGTGGCGGAGCTGGTCCCGGGCGAACAGGGTTTCCAGAGGATTGCGCAGGGCCGGCGCGGCGCGGCCGGCCTCGGCGGGCAGAGCGTACACGTCGTCCTGAGCGCCGATCGCCGGGTCGGGCAGGGCCAGGACCAGGAGAGCGGCCATGGCCACGGCCACGCGACCGACGGTTCCGCTGCATGATCTCGCGTGCATCGCGCTCCGGGTCGGTGTCTGCGCGGCGGCCGTGCGTCGGCCAGCGGCGCCTCCAAGCTCACAGCCGCCGGCCTCCCCCGTCAACCCCGCGACGGCGTCGGCGCCGCGGCGTTGACAGGCCTCGCGCACGGCGGCCACTATGCACCCTGAAGTTCGGCGCGCAGCCGGGCGAACCGAAGCTCGTGGCGGCAAACGGCTCGAAAGCGGACTGCGCGGACACGCCGACCCTGGAGTACGTTGAACGCGTCCAATCCTGCCGGATCCGGATCCGACGTCCCGGCCGCACGCGCCGTCGCCAGCCTGCTGGGCGATGGCCCGGACGAGGCGCTCGACCGCATCGTCCGACTGGCCTCACTCGCCTTGCGCACGCCGCTCGCGGTGCTCGCGATCATCGAGGACGGCCGGCTGCGCGTGAAGAGCCAGGTCGGTATGCCCGAGCCCTGGAGCAGCGATACGGGCGTGCCCCTCCCGCACGCCATTCTGCGCCACGTGCTCGCCACCACCAAGCCGTTCGTCGTCGAGGACATGACGCGCCATCCGCTCATGCGCGACATGGTGCTCAGTGAGGAGTGGCGCCGTGCGGCCTACTGCGGGGCGCCGATCGTCGTGGAAGGCCGCCGGCCCGTCGGTGTGCTGTTCGTCATGGACGCGCGGCCGCGCCAGTGGGCGGAACGCGAGATCGGCTTCCTGCAGGATCTGGGCGACTCGGTGCTCGGCGAGATCGACCGCCGACTCGCGCCCGAGCCTGCGCCGGCGCCCCTGGCGGAGCCGACCCTGTTCGCACCCGCGACCGATGCCGTGCTCCGCATCGACGCCGACTGGCGCGTCGAGGCCGCCAACGCGCGCGCCGAAGCGATCCTCGGCCGGAGCGCGGCCGAGCTCGTCGGCGGCAGCCTGCTGCACGCGTTCCCCAGCCTGGTCGGCAGCATCTTCCATCAGGAGTACGTGCGCGCCTTCGCCGACCACGTCCCCATCGAGCTGGAGGAGTGGTGCGGCACGCTGCGCGTCTGGCTGGAGACGCGCGCGTTACCGACGCCCGGCGGCCTGACCATCGTGCTGCGCGACGTCTCCGCCCGCCGCAACGCGGAAGAGGCGGTCCGGCAGAGCGAAGCACGGTACAGAGCCGTCTTCCAGGAGTCGCGCGATCCGATCCTGTTCACCGCGGCCGACGGCACCATCATCGAATGCAATCGGGCCGCCATCGAGCTGCTCGCATTTCCGCGCGATGAACTGTTCCGCATGCGCTGCGCCGACCTCATCGAGAACGCCGAGGCGCGCGCCGAATTCCTGAGCCAGCTCGAGGGCGGCGGCTTCACCGACTTCGAGCTGACGCTGCGCAACCGGGACGGAATGCCGCTCCACTGCCAGGCGAACGCCGCGGCCCGGCGCTCCGCGGACGGCGAGCCCGTCGGCTGGCAGATCACGCTGCGCGACAACACCGCGCGCCGGCAGCTCGAGGAGGAGATGCGGGCCAACGCGTTCCACGATCCGCTGACCGGCCTGGCCAACCGCGCCGTGTTCGTGGACCGGCTGGAACGCGTCTTCATGATGGCGCAGCGCCGGCCCGGCTACCGGTTCGCCGTCCTGTTCATCGATCTCGACCGCTTCAAGCTGGTGAACGACACGTTCGGCCACATGGCCGGCGATGATCTGCTCACGGCTGTGGCCCGGCGCCTGGAGAGCTGCCTGCGCCAGGAGGACAGCGTGGCCCGCTTCGGCGGTGATGAATTCGCGATCCTGATCGACAACGTCCAGGACGTGCGTGACACGACGCGCGTCGCCGAACGCATCAACCACGAGCTGAGCCTGCCGATCCGCGTCGGCCAGCGCGAGATCACCGCGTCCGCGAGCATCGGCATCGCGGTCAGCGATGCGGGCCACGATCGGGCCGATCAGGTCCTGTCCGATGCGGACACGGCCATGTACCGGGCCAAGGGAAGCGGCGGTGCCCGCTACGAGGTCTTCGACACCGAGATGCACTTGCGCGCGGTAGCGCAGCTCCAGCTGGAGGCCGACCTGCGCCGCGCCGTGCAGAACCGGGAATTCGTCCTGCATTTCCAGCCGATCATCACGCTCGCCACCGGCGTGGTGGCCGGCTTCGAGGCGCTGCTCCGCTGGCGGCACCCGGACCGCGGCGTCCTGCACCCCGTCGAGTTCATCGACGTGGCCGAACAGACCGGGCTGGCCGCCGAGATCACGTGGACCGCACTCGAACAGGCGTGGGCGCTGATGCAGGAGTGGACGACGCGCGCCCCGGAGACGTGGTTCGATCTCGGGTTGAGCCTGAACGTGTCCGGCCGGACCTTCACGCACGCGGATCTGCTGCCGCGCATCGACGAGATGCTGCGTGGCGCCGCCGTCGAACCCGAGATCCTCCGCCTCGAGCTGACCGAGGCCACGCTCATGGCGGACGAGGAGCAGTCGGCCGAGATCCTGGGCCGGCTGCGCGACCGCGGGATCGGCATCTGCATCGACAACTTCGGGACCGGCTACTCCTCGCTCCGCCACCTGCAGCGCCTGCCGGTCTCCGCACTGAAGGTCGACCGGTCGTTCCTGCAGGGCATCGATCGCGAGGATGGCAACCGCGGCGTCGTCGAGAGCGTGATCGCGCTGGGCCGGAGCATGGGCATCGACGTGATTGCGCAGGGCGTCGAATCGCTCGAACAACTGGCCGAGATCCGCCGGCTGGGCGCACGCTACGCGCAGGGCTACCTGCTGTGCGAGCCTCTCGACGCCGACACGGCCACCGACCTCGTCCTCGAGCGCACGCGCTCCGCCGCAGTCGCCAGCCAGGGCAGCTGACGGCGCCGCGCCGGCGCTGCCGCCTACGTCGCGGGACCGGCGAGCCCGGCCATCGCGATGCCGAGCAACAGCACGATGCGCGTGGCGGGCAGCGCCGGATCGATGTCGGCCCACTCCGAGAGCGTGTGCTGGTCGCCGCCCGTCGTCCGGCCGATCGAGATCGAAGGGATCCCGCGCACGACACCGGCGTTCGAGTCTGTCGAGCCGCTCGCGAAGGCCCGCGAGGCGATGCCGGCGAACGCGTGCACGTCCAGCGCCGTCTGCACGAGCGGGTGCGCGCGCCGGTCCGTCAGCATGTCCTCCGTCCCGGCCGCCTCGTTGCGCTGTACCTCCTCCTTGTGCCAGCCCACGCGGTGCGCCGTCGCTGCGGCCGCCACGCGCCGGTCGATCTCGGCATCGAGCGAGTCGAGCAGCGCCGGATTCACGGAGCGCAGGTCCATGGTGAACGAGACGTCCTGCGCGATCGCGTTGATCACCCGCCCGCCATCCAGCATGCCGACGTTGTAGACCGCGCCACCGCGGCCGTCCGGGATGCGGATCTCGTAGATCGAGCGGATCGCGTCCGCCAGCGCACGCGCCGGGTGCGGTCGGCCCGCGGAGGTGTTCGTGTGCGAGCCTTCGCCCGTGAAATGGTAGCGTGACCAGTAGATGCCGAGCGCGCCGTAGTTGACGGACGGCAGGCCGCCGTCCAGCGCGATCAGCACGTCGGCGACGCCCGGGTTCGTGTCCAGCCAGTACGCCATACCGCGCAGGCCCAGTTCCTCCTGGGCGGTCCCGATGAAGATGATGTCCCCGCGCGTGCGGACGTTCGCCCGATTCAGAGCGCGCGCGACGGCCAGCATGTTCGCGACCGACGCACTGTTGTCGAACACGCCGGGCGCGCGCAGCACGTTGCCGTCCCTGCGCACGGTCACATCCGTGTCGAGCGGGTGCACGGTGTCCAGGTGCGCCGCGAACACGACGGTCTCACCGCCGCCGGTGCCCGGCCGCCGCGCGATGACGTTCCCGATCGAGTCGATCGTGACGACCAGACCCTCGGCCTCGAGCTGTGCCCTCACGTACGCCGCGCGCGCCTGCTCGTGCTCCGACTTGCCCGGGATCTCCGTGATGCGGATCCACTCCTCGAGCTGGCGCGGAAAATTCGCTTCCAGCCAGCGCAGCGCGTCGCGCACGCTGGTCTGCTCCGCGAGCGCGGGCGAGAAGCGCGTCGGGTACCGGGCCTCCTGGGCAGCCGCGCTGCCGGCCAGCGTCAGGAGCGTGACGGCCGCGAGTCCACCGCTGCGCCAGCGCGCTGAGCGGACCCGTTCGGAGCGGGCGCGGCGCTGCGCGCAGGGCGCCGGTGTCGCGATGCGATCGATGGTCATGAAACCTCAGTCGTTGAGCGCGGCCGTGATCGATTCGACGACGTCCATCCAGACGCGTTCCCGGTCCCCGGTGCGCAGGTCGATGAGCGGTCGGGACGGTGGATTCACCGCCTGGATCGCGCCCAGTTCGCCCAGGATGCACGGGCTCACGTTGACGGGCAGCACGACGGCGCCATCGCTGCGCGCCGCGTCCAGGATCGCGGGCAGTTCGTGTTTCGCGATGTAGTCCGATGCCATGAAGTCCGCGCTCAGCAGCAGCACGGCCGCGCGCGTGCGTTCGAGCGCCGCGCGGATCTCGTCGGCCCAGTCCTCGCCGGCCTCGATCCGCGTGTCGTCCCAGCTGTCGACCAGGCCCTGGCGGACGAGCGGTTTGAGGTGGACCTGCAGTCGCTCCAGCCACTTCGCATCGCGGTGGCTGTAACTGATGAAAACGCGGTCGCGCTCCACGGTCGCGGCCCCGCGCGGGGCGGGCGAGCGGGTCACGCCCCGCGCTGCCGGCGCGTCGGCCAGACCGAGCGCGCGCAGCGTTTGGGGCCCCGCCAGACCGTCGGCGGGCAGGCCGCGCTCGCGCTGGAACGCCTCGACGGCGGCGCGCGTGTCCGGCCCGAACCGGCCGTCTGCCTCGCCGTCGAGCAGGCCCAGCTCGATCAGCGCGTCCTGCAATCTCCGCACGGCTTCGCCGGCGGCGCCCTCCCACAGGATCTTCACGTCGGCTTCCTCACAGGATGCGGAACACCATGAACGCGACGACGCCGAGCGCCAGGCCGAAACGTTTCCAGCTCCAGACGCTGCCGCCGTCCGTCTGGCGCGTCCAGAACGCGACGACGCCGCAGCCGCCGGCGCCCTGGAACTCGGCCGGCGTCGTGGCACTCGACCGGTAGATCTCGACGGCCTCCAGCGCGCGCGGGTTGATGAAGTCGTCGATGGTCACCGTTGTCGACTGCGGGATCTGCATGCCGTCGACGTAGATGTCGGCCAGGCAACCGCTGCCGATGCCCTCGCGCAGGAGGATCAGGTTGCGGCCATCGCCGGTCGGGTTCGTGCCGGTCAGGACGGGGCGCAACGTGATGCCGTTGACGGTGCGCAGCAGATCGCTCGAGCGGCTGACGCCAGAGCGATCGATCTCCGCGCGCGAGATGAACGCTCCGCCCGTCCGCTCCGCCAGCCGCTCGCGCAGCGCGATGCGCGAGGTCTCCGCCGTACTCACCACGCGCACCGGTTCCAGCGGAATCGCATCCACGCCCATGCGGATCTCGAGGTCGGCCCAGTCGGAACGGCGGATCTCGAACGGCTGGGACACGAACGGGACGTACGACAGATGCCGGACCGAGAGCAGCCAGCGGCCCGGCTCGGTGCGGATCACGAAATAACCCGTGCTGTCCGTCGCGACGCGTGCGCGCTCGTTTCGCTGCACGTCGAGGAGCGCGACGTCGGCCGATCGGATCGGCAGACCGGAGTCATCGGCCAGGACCCGGCCGCGCACTTCCTGCGCGCCGGCCGCCGCGGGCACGAGCGCGAGTGCGAGACCGAGTACGATGCGGCCGGCCGCGCTGCGCATCAGTTCGAGCGGGCCACGCCCGGATCGAGCAGCCGCTCGATCTCGAGGCGGAGATCGCGCAGGTGGAGGCGCGTCATGCCGTCGGCGGCCCGCCCGATCGCGCGCTCGATCCTGCGGTCCAGCTCGACCAGGTGGCCACGCAGCGCCGGCCTGGCGTCGCTCGGCACCGCCGCGGCCGCGCCCAGTCCCGGGGGCACACCCTGCGCCGGCTGCACGCGCGGCGGGTAGATCACGCGCTCGATCGCCTCGAGGGCGCTGCGTTGCAGGTTGCGCCGGAACACATCGATGCGCACGCTCGACGCGCTCAGCTCGCTCCAGATCCCTGTATCCAGATCATTGAGCAGGTCGGCCAGCGTGTACGTCGTGCCGGGCCGGCCCAGCGCCTCGTACTCGATCAGCCGGCTCAGGCGCGCGCTGCTCAGCACGGAATTGAGCACGCCGCTCTGCGCGCCGCGCACGCGGCTGACCACGCCTTCGGCCTCGATGCGGCGCAGGATCTCCTGGTCGAGCAGCCAGTCCGGGACGCGGAAGGCACTCTCCGCGAGATAGCGCATCGCCTGCTGCTGCCGCGCCTTCGGTGTGGGCGAAAAGCGGACCCCCGTGCCGTACCGCTCCTGCGTCTCCGCGCTGCCGATGATCGCGGCCACGTGTGCGTTGTAGCGGCCCCACTGACTGACGGCGTTATCGTACAGGTTCTCGAGCAAGGTGTAGTCCTGGCCCGGCTTCTCCGCCGCGTTGAGCATCATGCCCATCACGCGGCGCAGGTTGCGCATTCCCAGCGTACTCGAGCGGACCGCATCCTGATCGCCGACCGCCTCCGTCAGATTGAACGGGTCGTTGGGCGAGTCCTCCGTGGTGAAGCGGAACCACGGGATCGTGTCCTGCATGCGCGCCCAGCGGTCCAGTATGGGCAGTTCATCATCGGGCGTGCGCGCATCGGGAATCGGCCGGTGGCCCCACTCGACGACGAAGCGGTCGTACGGGCCGACGCCCGGGATGAGCAGCTCGGGCGGAATCCCGTCCTCCGGCTGCGCCACGTAGTTGAAGCGCGAGTAGTCCATC
>JBFFZF010000012.1:0-44337 GCA_041568755.1 Longimicrobiales bacterium
GGAACGACATGGCGAGCCTCACGGATGTGGTGGGAACACGGTTCCGTACGCTTGGACAGGTGCCCGTACGAAAGGGTTTCCGGCAAGGATTCGGGGAGGAGCCGCGGGGCGCTTGCACTCCAGACTGCTTCCGCGTCGGGTCAGCGACGCACGGGCCAGACCGTGCCCTGATCCTTCTTCGTCACGGGACCGATGCCCTTGTAGACGAAGCGCTGCACGCGTTTGCCCTCGTAGGTCTCGGTCGTGAAGATGTTGCCGCGCGAGTCGGTCGCGATGCTGTGGACGGCGAAGAACTGGCCGGGCTGGCGTCCGCCATCGCCGAAACTCGTGAGGACCTCGAGCGACAGGCGGTCGAGGACGTAGACCTTCATGTTCTTGCCATCCGCCACGTACATGTACTTCTGCTCGGGGTCGCGCGAGAATGCGATGTCCCACGTCGAACCATCGCCGAGCGTGCGCGGCGCGATCTGGACTTCCTTGACGAAGGTGCCGTCCTTGCGGAAGACCTGGATGCGGTTGTTGGGCCGATCGCACACGTAGACGTGGCCATCGGTCGTGGGCTCGGCGCAGTGGACCGGCGTCCGGAACTGCTGGATCAGCGGCGCGTCGGGGTTGTAGGGCCCCGGGTTCGCGTCCTCCGGTGCGTTGCCGTACGCGCCCCAGAAACGCTTGACCTGGCCGTTGTCCATGTCGACGACCGCCACCCGACGGTTCGAGTAGCCGTCCGCGAAGTACGCCTCGTTGGCGGCCGGATCGAACGAGATCTTGGCAACGCGTCCGAAGCTGGTCGTCGATCGGCTGTTGACCGGCTGGCCGGGTGTTCCGATCTGCATCAGGAAGCGGCCATCGCGCGTGAACTTGACCGCGTGCGAATCACCCTGGCCGTTGCCGCCGATCCACACGTTGTCCTTGTTGTCGATCGAGATGCCGTGGTTCGAGTTGGGCCATGCGAACCCCTCACCGGGACCGCCCCAGGCGCGGACGAGATTGCCCTCCGGGTCGAACTCGAGGACGGGCGGCGCCGGCAGGCAGCACTCACCGGTCGGCGGATCCGTCGCCGCGCCGGCCTCGGTCCGCTCATTCAGCGAAGCGAGGCCACGGTGCACGATGTAGACGTGATCGCGCGAGTCGACACCCACGCCGATGACGTTGCCGAGGATCCAGTGGTTGGGCAGCGGCTTGGGCCACAGCGGATCGACCTCGAACAGCGGCGCCTGTGCGGCCTGCTGTTCCGTGGCGGCGGCGAGCACGGCCTGCCCGATGCCGAGCGCGGCGATCGCCGCGATCAGGGTGCCCGCGAAAAAGAACCTGCGCCTCATTGGCCTCTCCTCGGGAAGGGTCGCGCCCGCACCGCCCGTGTGCGTCCGATCCGGGCTGGTGTGCGGGCGGTGGATCCGTCATTCTAGGCCGGTTGCCTCGGCGACGTCCAGACCTGCGCACAGGAGGCGAACCTGCGAGCCGATGAGTCCCCCGGCCGCACCGGCGGGCCGGCCAGACGGCCCGGCCGCTGCGCCGCTGCCGTGGCATGCATCGACCGGGCCTGATGGGTCACGGCCGGGCCGGTCTGCGCCGCGCGATCATCGCGCTGGCCGCGACGGCGCTGCCGGCTGCAGCCGAGCCGCTCCCCGGCGCGGGACGCGGCCCCACGACCCCCGCGGCCGTTGTCTCCGGGCCACGGAGCGCCCCGGCCGTGTCACGCGCCCACGAGATCCCTGCGAACGTCACGGTTCTGGTGTTCCTGCAGCCGGAAGGCGATCGCCTGCGGCTGCTCGTCCGCGTGCCCCTGGAGGCGATGCGCGACATCGACTGGCCGGTCCGCGGGCCGGGGTACCTCGAGCTCGCGGAGGTCGATACGCTCCTCTTCGACGCCGCCCGCCTGTGGATCGCAAACGGGCTCGTGCTGCTGGAGAACGGCCGGCCGCTCGACACGCCGGTCGTCCGGGCCGTGCGCGTGTCCCTGCCCTCCGACCGATCGTTCGGCACGTTCGACGAAGCGCTGGCCCACATAACGGCACCCCCGCTCCCGGCGGAGACCGAACTCGTCTGGCAGCAGGCGCTCCTGGACGTCGCACTCGAGACACCGATCGCGTCCGCGACCTCCGAGTTCTCGATCCAGCCGGGCTTCGCGCACCTGGGTCTGCGTACGGTCACCGTGCTGCGGTTCCTCCTGCCGGGTGGCGCCGAGCGCGTTTACCGGTTCGCGGGCGATCCGGAGCTGGTCCGGCTCGACCCGCGCTGGCACCAGGCTTTTGCACGGTTCGTCGGAGCAGGGTTCCTGCACATTCTGGACGGGATCGACCATCTGCTGTTCCTGCTCTGCCTGGTGATCCCGTTCCGGCGCGTCCGCCCGCTCGTGGCGATCGTGACCTCGTTCACGGTCGCGCATTCGATCACACTGGTCGCGTCCGCCCTCGGGCTGGCGCCCGACACACTCTGGTTCGCGCCCCTGATCGAAACGTTGATCGCGCTGTCGATCGTGTGGATGGCGTTCGAGAACATCGTGGGCGCCCGTCTCGAGCGACGCTGGATCTTCGCGTTCGCCTTCGGCCTCGTGCACGGCTTCGGGTTCTCGTTCGTGCTGCGCGATTCGCTGCAGTTCGCGGGCGGACACCTGGTCACGTCGCTGCTCGGATTCAACCTGGGCGTCGAACTGGGTCAGCTGTTCGTCGTGTTGCTTGCCGTTCCCGTCCTCGAGCAGCTGTTCCGGCGGTTCATCGCCGAGCGGATGGGCACGATCCTGCTGTCCGCGCTCGTCGCGCACGAGGCCTGGCACTGGATGGGCGCACGCGCCGCCGAACTGCGTCAGTTCGAGCTGCAGCGTCCGACCTTCGACGTAATCCTGCTGCTGAGCACGATGCGCGCCCTCATGCTGGGCCTCATCGTCGTGGGCGTGGCGTGGCTGTTGTACGGGCTCTTCGGCCGACTGCTGCGCAGCGCGGACCCGACCGGTCCCGCCGTGCAGCGCTGAGATCGCGAGAGGCTCAGGCCGCGCCCAGCCGCTCGCGCAGGTGCTGCGCCACGTCCGCGACGAAGCGGTGGACGGAGGCCTCGGCGATGCGGTGGCCGACCAGCGCGTCGATGGCGCGGCCGAGCGGCCCGAGCGGCGGTTCGTAGCGGCCTTCGAAGTCGAGCTGGGTCTCCGTTGCGGTGAGCGGATAGATGGACAGATCCGCATTCATGAGCGGGAACAGCCCCGGCCGTTTCGTGCCACGCCATTCCAGCCGCACGCGGGTCCCGCGGCTCGCGCCGGGCGCCCGTGCCAGATCCTGGATCTCGAGGATCTCGATGTCGACTTCGGCCGCAACCTCGATGGCCCCGACACTGACGCGCAACTCGGCGGCAACGGACTCGGCGCGCGACGTGGCCGCGCGCGTCGCCGAGCGGAACAGCTCCCTCGCATCGGCCTGCAGCGCCTCGCGCACGCGCTCGTAGGGTTGATTGATGTAATCGAAGCTTCGTACCTCGGGCCGCATGAGCCTCCTCGGATGGGCTACCGCCTGGCCGGAACATCCCTACAACGAGCCCGCCCGGGCCACCGCCCGGGCGAGGGGCGTTTCCCCGGACCGGCGTCAGGAGATCCCCCTTCAGCCGGCCGCCAGCGGCGCTCGACGGCCGTAGGCCCGCACGAGCAGCCGCGCGCGCTCCGCCTGCAGCATGCGCGTCAGCGTGTAGCGCAGGTGGGCAAACGTCTGCGAGGTCAGATGCACGTGCATGTCGACGAGACCCGGCACCAGGTACCGGCCCCGGCCTTCGATGCGGAACGCGCCCGGCGGGATGGCCACGGCACCGAAAGGTCCCGTCGCGGCGATCCGCTCCCCCTGTATGATGACCGTCTGGCTGCGCAGCACGCGCTCGGCGTCCATGGGCAGCACGTGCACATCGACGAACGCGACGACGTCCGGCCGCGGCTCCGACGCCGGCTCGTCCTCGAAATCGTCGACCGACGGCCCGACGGGACCCTCGTGACACGCGCCGAAGGCGACGCACAGCAGCAGCCCGGCCACAGCTGCACGCCACGGCCCCGCGCGCACCCTCCGCTCTTCCGGTTGCGGTCTCATCAGCGGCTTCACCAACTTCGGGATGCAGGCCCGGCCACAGGGGTAACGTTCGGACCCACGCCAGCGCGACAGCCCATGGCCGCCCGGAACCCGCCGGGGCCGCCGACCATCGAACTGCGAGCGTCATGACGCCCTTCGAGCACCTCTCCGTCCTCGTGTCGATCGTGATCGGCCTCGGCATCGCGCACCTGCTGTCGAGCGCCCACCGCCTGGTTCAGGCCCGCGATCGCGTGCGTCCGTACTGGCTCTCCCTCATGTGGGCGGGCCTGATCCTCGTGACGCAGATCGAGTGGTGGTGGGCGACGTTCGAGTACCGCGAACAGATGCAGTGGAACTTCTTCTACTTCCTGTTCATGCTGCTCAGCCCGATCGCACTCTACCTGGCCGCCGCGTTCGTGCTGCCCGACGTCGAGCCGGGCGTGACGTACGACCTGCGCGAATACTACTACGGCACGCGTCGCTGGCTCTTCTCGATCCTGGCCTTGAACCCGGCGCTCGATGCCGTCCGGCGCGCGTTCGAGGCGGGCTCCATCCTGAATGTCGGCGCGTCGACCAACGCGATCGCGGCCGTCCTGATCGCGTCCCTGGCCGTGAGCGACCGGGAAGCCCACCACGCCGTGCTCACCCTGGCGGTGACCGCCCTGTTCGGCGTCTTCCTGGTCTCGGCGGCACTCCAGCTGACCGGCTAGGTGGCCTCGGCCAGACGCGCGCGCTCCTCGTCCGTCAGACGCCGCTCCGTGCAACAGCCGGACTGCCACCAGCGGGGTCGCGCGCGCCAGATGTCCGGCAGACTGCGCTCCTTGATATTGCCGATCGGCGGGGCCGTCGCACACACCCGCACGTCACCGTTCGATTGCACCTGGATCAGCTCCAGCGCGCTGCAGTGGAAGCGCCGCTCGTGCGCGGCATGTGCGCGCGTCGCGACCGTCCACGCCGCCGGATCGCGGAAATAGGGGACCATGACCTCGAGCTGCTCCACCGTGTTCGCGATGGGATAGCCCTTGCGCTTCAGCTCGAGCAGTTCGCCTACGGCGGCCACGGCCGCATCGGGATCGTCCGGCCAGTTGTCGCTGTGCAGGTACCACTCGGCATCGTCGGGCGTGTTGTAGTTCTGCTCAATCGGCTGGTACAGCACCTCGAGATCGTGCTCCGCCGCGAAACGCGCGACCTTCGTGAGGTCGCTCAGGTTGTGACGCATCACAACGGTCTTGAGCAGGATGGACGGCGGCACTCCCAACCGGTCGCGCAGCTGCGTGACTGTCTCGATGCTCTGCCGCGTGCGGTCGAAGAACCCCTCCCGGCCACGCACCTGCGAGTGAACGTCCCCGATCCCGTCGAGGGAGAACGTGACCCGCCACGGCCGGGCCCGGACGGCCGCCTCGATCCTGGACTGGTCGCCCCAGAAGCCGTGCGTGAGCAGCTCCATCATGTGCCCGATATCGGAGCCGTGCGCCAGGATCTCCGGCGTCTCCTTCACGAGCAGGGCCTCCCCGCCCGTGACGCAGATGTGCGCCGGCCCGATCCAGCCGCGCAGATCCGTGAGCGCCTGCTTCCACTGCCCGACCGAAGGCGCATCTTCCCGCCCGCGGTTCTTCCAGATGTCGCAATGAACGCAGCGCGCGTTGCAGCGTTCCGTCAGCAGGAAGGAGATCCACGTGGGACGGCACAGGTGCGCCAGCCGGCCACCGGCTGCAGAGCGCAGCCGGTAGTTCACGGCATCGTACGCACGTCGGTACAGCAGGCGCCCCTGAAATGGCATGGCTCGCAATTCACGGATGAGCAGGTTTCGCCAGTCCGGCACACAGAGATACGGGTTCAGGCCCGACGCTGACAAGGCCGTCGTCGATCGCGGCCTCGCGCCCGACGCCGGACCCCGGCTCAGACTTCCCGCATCAGCGCCCGCATCCGGCCCCGCGTCGCCTCGTCCGGCCTGCGCCCGAAGGCGGCCTGCATGTTCTCCTCCATGTGCGCCGGGTTGGTCGTCTCCGTGAACACGCACGTGACCGCCGGATGCGACAGGATGTACTTCAGCGAAAACTGGGCCCAGCTGGCGCAATCGAAGTCGGCAGCCCACGCGGGCAGGGCCCGGTCGGCCAGCCGCTGGAAGTACGAGCCGTTCATGAAGGGCCGGTTGATGAGCACGGCCATGCCCAGCTCCCGCGCGAGCGGCAGGATGCGCTCTTCGGCGCGCGTCTCGACGACGGAGTAGTTGACGTGCACGAAGTCGCACCGCTCGGCGCGCATGAACGCCTCCAGTCGGTCGTGCGCCGCGTCCGATGAGACCGTCACGCCGATGTATCTCGCCTCGCCCGAGTCCTTCCACGCGCGCAGGTTGGGCCAGTGTGCGCCGATGTCCCGCATGCTCTCGACCTGCACGAGGTCGAGCGTGGGGCGACGGAACAGGCGCTGCGTCTGCCGCATCTGCGCCACGCCTGCGTCCGCCCCGTTCGTGTTGATCTTGGCCGCGATGAAGAGCCGGTCGCGCAGGCCTGGCAGGTCGAGCAGTGGCCCGAAACGCGCGTCGATCGCTTCGGTGCGGGGCGACGTGTCGACGACGCGGCCGCCGCGGGCCACCAGCCTGCGCAGGACGCGCTCGACCGGCTCCGTGCCCTCGGTGGGGATCTCGAGGACGGCCTTCGACGAACCGAAGCCGACCACGGGGAGCTGCTCGCCACTCGCCGGAATCGTACGCGCCGGCATCGTCCCCTGCGCGAGCGCGCCGGCCGCCCGCGGCAGCAGCAGGCCCAGCGCAGACATGCCCAGCAGGAACTCACGACGCGTCGTGTCTTCGTTCATGGCATCCTCCCGGCTCCGCCGGCCCCGGCGCCCCGCACCTTGACCGGCGCCGCCTTCCTGCGTATTGCAGAGTGCATGTCCGTCTTCACGAACCCCGCATCGAGATCCGCCGAAGGCGCCACCGCCTACACGGCCGCCGTACTCGGCCTGCTCGGCGGGCGCGACCCGCTCGAGGTTCTCCAGACGACGCCGCACGCGATCGAGGTCGCGCTGGCCGGCCTGACGGACGAGCAGCTGGTCCGGCCGGAGGCGCCCGGCAAGTGGTCCATGCGCGATGTGGTCCAGCACATGGCCGATTCCGAGCTGGTCTGGGGCTACCGCCTGCGCATGGTGCTCGCGCACGATCGCCCCGCGATCACCGGCTACGACCAGGACCTCTGGGCCGACCGGCTCCGTTACGCGGACGTCGACCCTGCGACGTCGTTCCGCGAACTGATCTCGTTCCGCCGCTCGAATCTGCGGCTGCTCGCCCGGACCCCGGCCGCCGACCTCGATCGCATCGGCGTTCACGCGGAGCGCGGTGAAGAAAGCGTGCGCCACATGATGCGCATGTACGCCGGGCACGACCTGCTGCACCTGAACCAGCTGCGGCGGATCCGGCAGGCCGTGGCGCCGGAGCAGGCCTAGCGCAGCTCGCCGTTCAGCTCCGCGTAGACGCGCCGGATCGCGATCGGGCCCTGGCTGGCACGCAGTGACCACCCCTCCAGTGCGCCGAAGTCTGCCTGCGTGACCGCGTCCTCGACCGCCGCCCCTGCCGCATGCAGACGCTTCGCCTCCGCGCTGACCTGCACCAGCGCCTGCCGGTACGTCTCCAGCTCCTCACGCAGCACGGCGGGCGAATCCACGAAGCCGTGGCCCGGCACGTACACCTCGATGTCCAGCGCCTGCGCCCGCTCGATCATCGCGACCCACTCGCTCGGGTACGCCGAGCGCATTGCCGGGAAAACCCGGTTCAGGTACGCCTCGCTCATGAACAGGATCTTCTCGTCCGGCAGGTGCACGGCCAGATCGCCACCGGTGTGCGCACGGCCCAGAAACACGATGCGGATGTCGCGGCCTGCGAGACGCAGCACGCGCTCGTGTTCGACGCGTTCGGTCGGTACGACGACGGGCGGCGCGCCCGCCGGCCGGTCTGCCCGGCGCGCGCTCGCCTCCAGTACGGCGATCGACGTCGGGTGTGCGTAGAACGTGGCCGTCTCCGGAAACGCGGAGTTGCCCGCGGTGTGATCGCCGTGGTCCGAGCAGACCACGACGTGCCTGATCGGCTGATCCGTGATGGCGCCGATCGTGTCGACCAGCCGCTGTGTCTCCTCGATGCTGCCCTGCCCGTCGGCGACGAGCACGCCCTCGCCGGTCACCACGAACAGGCTGACCGTCGTGAAACGTTCATCGCCGGCGGAGCGCAGCTGCTCGTAGCTGTACACGCCGTCCGCGAGCTGCTGCACACGCGGAAAATCAGCGTCGGTGAGGCCGCGCACGGCCGGGTCCGCGGTCCGGATGACCGCTCCACCGGCCACCCGTTCATCCGCGCCCGACGAGCCGCACGCCGCCGCCACGACGACCAGCGTAAACAGCAGAATCCGATGGCGTTGCGACCGCATGCAGGGTCCTTTCGTGGCTGGCGCTGCCCTGGCGCATGTTACCGTGGCCCGCGCACCGGCGACAGCCCCCGCGCACCGCGTCCGGGCCGGCCAGCTATAACCATTGACAATATATCCACACCGGATATATTGGACCCATGAAGCCGACACGCAGTGAAGTCGAGGGGATCCTGCCGTTGCCGCTCGCGACGTTCCACATCCTGATGGCCGTGGCGGGTGGCGACCTGCACGGCTACGGAATCATGCAGGACGTGGAGGAACGGACCGGGGGCCAGCTGCGGCTGAGCGCGGGCACGCTGTACCGGTCGATCCAGCGGATGCTGGAGCAGGGGTTGCTGGTCGAGTCGCGGCGCAGGCCGGCGGCGGAGCTGGACGATGAGCGCCGGCGTTACTACCGGATCACGCCGTTCGGCTCTGCGGTCGCGCAGGCGGAGGCGGAGCGGCTGGCGCAGCTGGTGCGTCTGGCGCGCGCGAGCGGGTTCGTGGCGGAGCAGGCGTGATGCGGCTGTACCGGCTGTTACTGCGCGCGTACCCGGCGGCATTCCGGGAGGAGCACGGCGCGGAGATGTGCGCGCTGTTCGAGGAGCGGCGACGCCGGGTGGACGGTATCCCCGGGCTGCTCGCACTCTGGTGGGAGACGTGGACGGACGTGTTCGTGCACGCGGTGCCGATGCGGGTGGACGGGCTGCGTCAGGATCTCCGCTTCGCGACCCGGTCCCTGTGGCGGTCGCGCGCGGTGTCGGTGAGCGTCCTGCTGGTGGCCGCGCTGGGGATCGGCGCGAACACGGCGGTGTTCACGGTGACCGACGTCGTGATGGTCCGGCCGCTGCCGTTCGAGGAGCCGGATCGTCTGGTGCGCATCTGGGAGCGTGTGCCGGGCTACAACCGGCTGGAGCCCTCGCCGCAGCATTATCGCGACTGGCGTGCGGCGGCGACCTCGTTTGCGGGCATGGCGGCGTTTGCGCGGCAGTCGGCGAATCTGGTCGGCAGCGGAGAACCGGTGCGCTTCGAAGGCGCTGCGGTCACGGCTTCGCTGCTGCCGCTGCTGGGTGTCCGGCCACTGCTGGGCCGGTGGTTCACGGAGGCCGACGACACGTACGGCGCCGGCGGCACGATCCTTCTGAGTCACGCGACGTGGCAGCGCGACTTCGCCGGTGATCAGCGGATCCTGGGTCGGTCCGTCGTGCTCGATGGAGAGCCGTACGTCGTGGTGGGCGTCATGCCGGCGACGTTCCGTTTCCCGGACCCGGCGGTGCGCTTCTGGATCCCGATCCGCTTCGGTCCTTCCCATTTCGAAGACGGCGACAACAACTACCTGGGCGTGATCGCGCGGCTGCAGCCGGAGGTCACGATCGAGCAGGCCCGTTTCGAGATGGAAGCGATCATGGCGGGCATGGTCGAACGCGGGCCGACCGCGACGGCCGACAACGGTGTCACGATCGGCGAGGTGCGTGTCGTGTCACGGCAGTCGAGGCTGCTGCTGCTCGCGCTGGTGGGCGCGTCGCTGAGCGTCCTGATCATCGCGTGCACGAACATCGCGAACCTGCTGCTCGCGCGCGGCATCGCCCGTTCCCGTGAGATGGCGGTGCGCAGTGCGCTGGGCGCCGGCAGCCGGCGCCTGGTCCGCCAGCTGCTCGTCGAGAACCTGCTGCTCGCCACACTGGGCGGCGCGCTCGGCGTGCTCGCGGCCATGGTCGCGCTGCCGTTCCTGACGCGGCTCGTACCCGGGGTCCTGCCGACGGCGGGTCCACCGGCCGTCGACGCGCGCGTCCTGGGCTTCGCGGTGGCGCTGACGTTCCTGACGGCGATCGGCTTCGGCGCTGCGCCGGCGCTGCGTGCGGGTCGTGTGAGCGGACTGGTCCGGCAGGGCGAAGGCACACACGGTGCGGGGCGCGCGGCGAGGGCGCGCGGTGTGCTGGTCGTGGTCCAGGTGACGGCGTCGGTCGCGCTCCTCGTGGTCGCGGGACTGATGATCCGCGCACTGTCCACCGTGCAATCGACGGACCCCGGTTTTCGCGCGGACGGCGTGCTCACACTCCGCACGTGGCTCCCGTGGCCACGCTACGAGCGCGTCGCCGAGCGTGGCACGTTCCACGCGCGCGTCGTGGAAGAGGTGCGCAGAACGCCCGGCGTGACATCGGCTGCGTACACGAGCTTTCTGCCGATCGCGATGGGCGGCGGGATCTGGGACGTCGAGATTCCGGGCCGCATGCCCGCCCTCGACGGATCCTGGGTGGCCAGTCTCCGCTTCATCACGCCCGGCTACTTCGAAACGCTGGAGATCCCGTTGATCGCCGGCCGCGATGTCACGGATACCGACACGCAGGATCAGCCGCCGGTCGCCGTGGTCAGCGCTTCGTTCGCACGCCAGTACTTCCCGGGCGAGGAGGCGCTGGGCAAGGTATTCACGTTCGCGTACGCGGAGCGGACCGTCGTCGGCATCGTGGGAGATGTGCGGGTGCGCGGGCTCGACCGGACGAGCGAGCCGCAGGTCTATCTGCCGCACGAGCAGGTCGCGGACGGCAGCATGCCCTGGTACGCGATGAAGGATCTGGTCATCCGCACGACCGGCGATCCGCTCGCGGTGCTGCCTGCGGTGCGTGACATCATCCGCGGCGCGGATCCCGACCAGCCCGTGTCCGACGTCCGGCTGCTGGCCGAAATCGTGGCAGGGGACACCGCCACGCGTCGCGACCAGCTCCGCGTGCTGGGCACGTTCGCGCTGCTCGCGCTGCTGCTGGCCGCGATCGGCATCCATGGCCTGCTCTCGTTCACGAGCGCACAGCGGTCGCGCGAGATTGGACTGCGTTATGCACTCGGCGCATCCCGGCGCGGTGTGCTGGCGATGGTGCTCCGTGACGGCGCCCGACTGGCTGCGACGGGTGTGGCCCTGGGTGCCCTCGCCGGGTGGGCCGCCGGCCAGTCGATGCGCGCGCTGCTGGCGGGCATCCCGGCCGCCGATCTGCTGACCTTCGCGACCGCGATCGCGCTGGCCTTCGTGATCGCGACGCTGGCCAGTCTCCCGCCCGCGCTGCGTGCCGCCCGGCTCGACCCTGCGGATGTGATCCGGAACGGCTGACCCGCACGACGCTCGTCGCCGTATCCGGTCGTTCGTCGTACCGTCCCGTCGTCTGCCGCAAGCTGCTGGTCCGCACGGCCATCCAACACCACCCATGAAAGGGAACACATGACGTGAAACCATCCATCAGATGATGTCGACTGGATCGAAGCCGCCCGCGACTGCGTGCGGCTGCACGCCGGCGGTGCACAACACCTTGTGCGCGCGACCATGCAGGGCATCGAGGACGGCCTCGACCCGGCCCGGTTCGTGCGCGTCCACCGATCCGCGATCGTTCAGGTGCGCTCGGTCATCGGACTGGAGCCCGGACCGCGTGCCAATGAAGAACTCGTGCTGTCGGATGGGACGCGGCTGTCGATCGGTCGCCGCTATCGCGCTTCGGCCCTGCCGCGCTTCGGATTCGGTGCCTGATCCGGCGAATGCTCCGCCCGGGGCGTCAACGGACCGTGAAGCGGACCGTGTCGACGACCCAGGGCTGGAGCGGGATGTGCACGTGGTCGGCGACGACCGCGATCAGGCGGTGTTCGCCCGGCGCGACGTTCTCGAATGTGTAGGTGACCGAGCCATCGCCCATGTGCACGATGTGTCCTGCCTCGGCCGGGATGACCTCACCGGCAGGCGTGACATCGCGGTCCAGGAAGAGGTGGTGGTGCCCGCTGTTCGGCGTCTGGTCCCCGGCCGGCACAACGATGAGGTTGGCCACGTCGAGCTGCACGACGACCTGAGCGCCGTCGATCGTCGCGCCGTCCGCCGGCGCCGTGATCGTCACGCCCGGCGCCGCAGCCGCTGGGGCGGCGTCCTGCGCCGCATCCGGCGCCCCGCCACACCCGCCGACGAGGAGAAGCGCCAGCGTCGCAAGTCCGGTCAACCGTACCCCACCCGTCATGCTTTCCCCGTTTCCGCAGGTGTCCCTTCGTTCCCCGTCACGCATCCCCCATCCCCAACCCCATCCCCATCCCCATCCCCCCTATCTCGTCCCCCATCCCGATCCCAACCCCCCATCCCCATTCCCGCCGTTGATTCTGTTCAGCAGCTGACACACTTATGGTTGTTCTTTGCACCCAGCCCCTCGAGCAGCGCGATCGTCTCCGGGAACGGCTGCAGTCGCTGGATCGGGCCGTTGGCCATGTCCACGGTGGTCTGCCCGGAGCGCGCGACCGCCATGACGTTGGCGCCCTTGCTCACGAGGTACCGGATCATCTCGTTGTCGCCTCTGAACGCCGCGTTGTGCAGGGGCGTGTAACCGCGATAGTCTGGGGCGTTCACGTCGAAGCCCAGCTCTTCGATCATGTACTTCACAGCCGGCAGCCAGCCGACGGGCGCGTTGCGATGGTAGTTACTGTCGTAGCCCGATCCCGTCGCCGTGTGCAGCGGAGAAACGGCGGGCGCGCCGGGCGGCGGCGGCGGGCCCAGTCCGAGCGAATCGAGATTCACGCCGCTGCCGGGTGCACGACGGCCCCCGGCGGGCACCTTCGTCCAGATGTGCGGGTCCGCGCCGTGCTCGACCAGCAGGCGGAGAGCCGCGACATCGCTGGACTGCGCGGCACGCCAGAAGGCCGTGGCGCCGATCTCGTCGACGCCCGACTGGTCGAAGTTGTAGCCCGTGTACCAGACCTTCTTCGTGAGCCGGGCGTTGGGATCCGCGCCCGCGTCGAGCAGCGCCTTCATCAGCTGGAGGTGCGTGGTCTTTTCCTGGGCTGTCGTGGGCTGCGGGTAGAAGGCGTGCGGCGCCCACTGCACGTTCACCGCGCCGTACAGCGGCGTGGCGCCCGCATCGCTGGCCAGCCGGGGATCCGCACCGCGCTCGAGCAGCAGCATCGCCAGATCGAAGTGACCGTTGATCGTGGCGATGAGCAGCGGCGTCGACCGGTCGCCGCCGCTCTGCTGATTGATGTCCGCGCCCGCGTCGAGCAGCGCCTTCACGGCCTCGATGTGACCCTGGCGCGCGGCGTGCAACAGCGCCGTCATCCCGCCCCAACCGCCGACCAGATCGTTGTAGGAAAACCCGCGCGCTTCTTCTTCGTCCTCCTGCCCCTGGCGCCGCTGCGCCTGCTGGCCCTGCTGTTGCGCCTGCTGCTGGCCCTGCTGGCGGGCCTGCGCCTGCTGCTGCGCGCCCCGGGCCTGGCGCTGGGCGCCGCTCTGTTGGAGCGTGCCGGCCGTGTCCGCACTCTGCAGCTCGGCGGCCGAGGCGTCCGCGACCGCGGGTCGCGGCGGACCGGCGGCGGTCGAGTCGACGGCCGCCGCCACGGGCGGCCTGGCCTCGATGGGTCGGCCCTGCAGCTCCGCAGCGGCCGCCTCCGACACCGTACGCGTCTGCGCGGCGCTCTCGGCCGTGGCGCGGGCGGCGGCGAGCCGCTGTGTCCGTGCACGCCGCTCCGCGGCGTCCAGCTGGGCCAGCCGCGTCGCGTCCACCACGATCGTGGTCGCCTTCACGTCCGCCCCGCGCGCGGTCAGGGTTCGGATCACGTCGACGCGGTTGGCGGAGGCCGCGAACATGAGCGGTGTCTGGCCGGCCGCCGTCTCGCGCGCGTCGACCTTCGCACCGTGATCGAGCAGCAGCGTGACGGCTTCGACGTTGCCCGATGCGGCCGCCATGTGGAGCGGTGTCACGCCCGTCGACGTCGCGGCGTCGACCGCGGCGCCGCCCTCCAGCAGAGCCGCAACGACCCGCGCATGTCCCATCTGGGCGGCCATCAGGAGCGGCGTGTAGGCGCCGAGTCGCGTGGTCGCGCGGACGCTGGCGCCGGCGTACAGCAGGAGCTGCACGGTCTCGACATCGCCGCGGCGGGCCGACCAGTGGAGCGCGGTCATGCCATCGCCCTGCGCGGCATTGACGTCAGCCCCCCGGGCGAGCAGAGCGCGCACAGCCGCGTGGTCGCCCTGCATGGCCGCGTCCGCGACCTGCGCGTGCACGGGCGAAGCCGCGAAAAGCAGCGCCGCGCACAGCGCGCCGACGGCGGCGGGGATGCCGAAACGGCCCGGTTCAGCCGGCATCACGTGTCCTCCCGAACGTGGATCGCAGCGGGTGCGCCGGCCGAGCGGGACGGCCCCGCCGGCCGGCGACCCGTCACAGCGTGTAGGGCTCCGTGCTGTCGCCGAAGCTCTCGACGTCGTTCATGCCGAGCTTGTGCATCAGCGTGAGCATGACGTTGGCCATGGGTGTGCCGTCCGGCGTCCGGATGTGCCGGCCGCCTTCCAGCTGCCCGTTGGCGCCGCCGGCCAGGAAGAGCGGGCAGCGCTTGTGGTTGTGCAGATTGGAATCGCCCATGGGCGACCCGTAGATCACGAGCGTCTTGTCCAGCAGCGACGCTTCGCCGTCCATCGTGTTCTTGAGCTTCTCCAGGAACGCCGGCACCATGCTCACGTGGTGGCGGTTGATCTTCGCGAAGTCCATCACGGCCTGGTCGCGGCCGCCGTGATGCGAGGCCGGGTGGAACGCCGAGTTCACGCCGCTCAGCGGGTACACACGGCCCGAGCCATCGCGGCCCAGCTTGAACGAGAACACGCGCGTCATGTCAGACATGAATGCCAGCACCTGCAGGTCGAACATCAGCGCGACGTGGTCTTCGAAGGAGTCGGGCACGCCGGCCGGCGCCTCGGGCATCTCGCGCGGCTCGCCGCTCAGGTTGTACGCTTCGATGCGCTGGATGCGCCGCTCGATCTCGCGGATGTTGTCGAGGTACTGGTCGAGCCGGCCGCGGTCCGTCGGGCTCAGTTTGCGATTGAGCAGCGAGACCTCTCCCACGATCCAGTCGAGGATGCTGCGGTCGGTGCGCCGGCGCGCGGCGCGGTCCGCGGGTGAGCCACCCGCACCGAACAGCTGATCGAAAGCGACACGCGGATCGCGGATCATGGGCAGCGGCTCGGTGGGCGAGGCCCAGCTGATCGTGTCGGTGTAGACGCAGGCGTAGCCGTACGCGCAGCCGCCGGCCTGGTCCACGTTTTCGATGCACAGCTGCATGGACGGGATCGGCGTGTCCTGGCCGAATCGCTGCGCGTACATCTGGTCGAGCGAAGTCCCGACGAAGACGTCCGAGCTCTCCGTCTGGCGCGGGTGGGACTGCGTCAGGAACACGGCGCTGGAACGGAAGTGATCCCCGCCCACTTCGCGCGGGTCGAAGGCCTCCGCGTTGCGCACGTCCGTGTTGCTGACGATGGTCAGGTAATCGCGGAACGGATCGAGCGGGCTGAGGCTGCTCGGCGAGAGATCGAAGTCCCTGCCCGTCGCCGCCGGCGACCACAGGTGCTTGCTCGCGCCCAGCTCGTTGCTGCCCGCGGAGCCGTGCACCATCTCGATGCAGACGAGGCGCGTCGCGTCCGTTGAGCGGTTGCGACCGCCGACCGCCCACGCGCGGCCCGCCGGCGACATCGCGTCGAGAAACGGCAGCGCGACGGTCGCGCCGGCCCCGCGCAGGAACGTGCGCCGGGAAAGGTGTCTTCCTGTGATCACCTTCATGTCTCTTCGCCTCCCCGATCGGGTCGTCCGCTCCGCCGTGTCACGCCGGAGCGCTTCAGTTGCCGGATTCCGCCACCGTCTCCGCCCGGCTCATCTGGAACGCCGGGCTGTTGATCACGCCCATGATGAACATCGACATGCGGTTGCCGTCGGCGGCCGCGGCACGCACGATCTGCCGGACCGTCGGCATGTCGTAGTACTCGATGCGCCGTCCGGTCGCGTAGGCCATGAGGTTGGTCGCGAACGTGCGCAGGAACGCTTCGGGCCGCTTCATGAGCGCGTTGCGCAGGTCGACGGGCCCGTTGAGCGGCGTGCCGTCGTAGAGCTCACCGGCTGCGTCGATCGTCGCGCCCGCGTCCTTGATGCGCCACGCGCCCGTCACGTCGAAGTACTCGAGTGCGAGCCCGATCGGGTCCATCATCTTGTGACACGACTGGCACATCGGGTTGGCGCGGTGCTGCTCCATGCGCTCGCGCACCGTGAGCAGCCGCCCCTCGGCGATGCCTTCCGTCGCTTCCAGGTCCGGCACGTCGGGCGGCGGCGGCGGCGGCGGGCTGTTCAGGAACACCTCCATGACCCACTTGCCGCGCAGCACGGGGGACGTCCGATCTGCGTGCGAGGTGAGCGTGAGCACGCTGCCGTGGCCGAGCAGGCCGCGCCGGTTCTCGTCCTTCAGCTGGACGCGCCTGAAGTGGTTGCCCGTCACGTTCGGGATGCCGTAATGCCGGGCCAGCCGTTCGTTCACGAACGTGTAGTCGGCCGTGAGCAGGTCGAGGACGCTGCGATCCTCGTGGACCAGGTGGTCGAAGAAAAGTTCGGTCTCGCGGCGCATCGCGCGGCCTAGCGTCGCGTCGTACTGCGGGTAGATGAGCGCGTCCGGGTGGATCTTCTCCAGATCCTGCAGGCGCAGCCACTGCGCTGCGAAGCGTGAGGCCAGGCTCTCCGATCGCGGATCGGCGAGCATGCGCCGGACCTGTTTCTCGAGCTCGCCCGGCCGGCGCAGCTGGTTCTTCGCGGCGACCGCGATCAGTTCCTCGTCGGGGCCCGTGGACCACAGGAAGAAGGACAGACGGGAAGCCAGATCGAGGTCGGCGATCCGGTAATTCGTGCCCGGCCGGACGCCCGCCGGGACTTCCTCGAGCCGGAACACGAAATGCGGGCTGGCCAGCATCACCTGAATCCCCACCCGGATGCCCGCCTCGAAGCCTCGCCCGGCGGCCTCGCTCTCGTAGAACGACATCAGGCCCTGCACGTCGCGATCCGTCACGGGGCGCCGGTACGCCTGTCCGGCCAGCCTGCCGAGAATCTCCCGGGCGCAGGGCCGTTCTTCCGCGGGCGAAGTGGGCCGGCACGTGAAGATGCGGCGACGCGGCTCCGACTCGGAGACGCCCGTCACGCGCAGCGGGCCGGCAATCGCCAGATCGCGCAGATGCGGCAGCGTCGTGATCCCGTAGGCGCTGCCGATCTGCGTGTCGGCCAGCGTGTGCTCGATGGGCGCGATGATGTCCTCGACCGGTCCCTCGAAGCGGCGCACGAACGCGGCGGACACACGCTGCGGCCCGGCGCGCAGGTGGATCGGCGGCGTCTGCGTGTTCATGCCGTTCGGATCGGACTCGGACATCCAGCGGTCGATCTCGACGAGCGCGACGCGTTCGCCGTTCACGCTGATCTCCAGCAGCTCATCGCGCGACGTCATGCCGAACAGGAAGCCGGTCGGGCCCGGGTGCAGCGCGATCTTGAAGACGTACTCGCCGTCGGCCGGGAAATTGTGCATCACGGACAGCCCGCCGCGCGTGCCCATGGGCGCCCCGGGTACGTGCTCGAGCTGCGAGGCCGTGCGCGGGACCTTGTAGTTGACTTCCATCGGCCCGGCGTCCGGATCGCCGACCGCGTCGCGCGCGATCTGGCTGGCCGCGCGCAGGTAGCCCTCCATCAGCGTCGGCGAGAGCATCTGCACATCGGCCACGTTGTCGAAGTTGTGGCTCATCGTCTCGGGCGGCAGGTACGCCGAGACATCGACCACGAGCCCGAGCAGGTCGCGGATCGAGCGGGCGTACTCGGCACGGTTCAGCCGCTGGAACGTGCGCCGGCCCGGGTTCGGGCTGGCGGCCGCCGCCGCGTCGAGCTGGCGCTCGAGCAGTGCGGCGAGCCCGTTGAGCGTATCACCGGCCGGCCGCGGCATGCCCGCCGGCGGCATCATGCCCGCGCGCAGTTTGCGGATGACCTTCTCGGCGATTTCCGGATTGTCGGTCGCGGCGTCGACGTCGAACGACATCAGCGACAGCCCGGCCGTGAGCAGCTGGTCGTTGTGGCACACCACGCAGTACATGCGCACGACCATCCCGTACGACGCCGGCCGCGGTTCCGTGGTCGCGGCGGTGGTGACCGAGGCGGTGGCATGCAGAAGGGGCGAGAGCGGGGCAGAAGCAGCCGCGGGCAGGGGGAGCGGCCGAGGTCCGGGCTCGGGCTGCAGCGCGAAGCTCAGCGGGATGATCAGGGTCCCCAGCGCGGCGAACGCGACTCTGCTCATGCCTGTCCTCTCGGCGAGACGTCGGAAGCCTGGCTCGGCAAGACCGGGGCGGGCCCCTCCACCCGCGCCGGCGCGCACTCCGGAAGCGCAGGTTTCACAATAAGCCGGAGACCGCGCCCGGGCCAGTGGGGGCCGGACGGACGGGCCGGGACGCTCGGCGGTGGGCGGCCCGGCGTCTAGCGCGCGCGCCAGCCGAAGCTGAACGCCGCGAACAGGCCGAAGCTGGGTTCTTCCGTGTCGTCGCCGCCGAACGGGAAATGCACGATCGGCTGAAAGCTGATGCGATCCCGCACGATGAAGCCGAGGCCCAGGTCGAAGATGCCCGACGTGAACGTTTCGGTGAGCGGTTCGAAATCGATCTCGTCGACCCTGGCCGACAGGTACTCGTATTTGACCGCGATGTTGGGCACGATGCGCAACGTCCCGGCCTCGACGGGCAGGCCCAGCGCGACGCCGGCGGAGGCGGAGCGCGACGTCAGCTTGAGGCCGGCCTCGGGATCGTCCGGACCGGCGCCGAACGTGCCGCCCGCGATCGGGCACAGCTGGGCCCGGCCCACCGGAATCTGCACGCCGAACTCGAGGAAACCGAACGTGGATTTCTCGGCCAGGCCCTCGAAGCTGGCCTGACCGCCGCCCAGGTTGGCGAACAGGGTCCCGGGCCGGCCCGCGCCGATGCCCAGCGCCCACGCGTTCGCCGAGTCCGGGAACTCGGCCGCCGCGTTGAGGTGCACGGAGCCGTTCGTGAACGAGGGCAGGCCCAGACACGCCTGCGCGGCTGCGCCGCTGGCCGAGACCAGCAGCGACACGATGGCAATCCCGAGTTTCCGTTGCATCGACATGCGCATGCGCTCCCGCTACCGCACCACGACGACGGCACTCATCCCCGGGTGGATCGTGCAGTCGTAGGGGAACGTGCCGGCCACGGCGAAGGTGCGTGGCACCCGCCGGCTGGCGATGACCTGGATGTCCTCGGGCGCGCCGGTCTTCCGCTCGAAGATCACGTTGTGCGCGAGAGACGGGAACTCGAAGATGACGACGCCGCCCACATTGATCGTCGTCGTGAACGGCGTGAACGTGAGCCCGGGCATGGACACCAGCGCGCTGCCCGCCGGGTTGGGACTGACCGTGACATCCAGCGTGCCGGACACGCCGCCCGCCGTCGCCCGGATCGTGGCCTGGCCGGTCCCGACAGCCGAGACGAGACCGCTCGCGCTCACGGTCGCGACGTCAGGTGCGGTCGACGACCATGCCCATGTGGTCTGCACGATCGACCCATCGGCGTCCCGCGCGGTCGCGACGAACTGCGTGGACGCGCCCACCACGACGCTCGTGACGGCACCCGACACGCGGACTGTGCGGATGCCGCCGGGGCCCATGCCGCCATCGCCGGCGCACGCGGCCGACGTGCACAGCGCTGCCACGCACAACCGCGCACCCCCGACCCTTCGCATCAGCGTCCGCATCGCCGTGTTCCCGGGCACTACTTCGTCACGCCCCGGGTCGTCGGCACGAAATCCGGGAAGATCGCGGCAACGTTGGGGTTGCCCAGCCGGTTCCGGACGATCTCGGCCAGGACGTCGCGATGGTCGAGGGTGACGCGCAGATCCTGCCCGGCCTCGAGGTTCTCGCGCGCCAGGCCCGGCCAGTTGTTCACGAGCACGCGACCGCCGGTGATGTTGCGTCCCATGACGAACATGCAGTTGCCGCGGCCGTGGTCGGTACCCAGGCTCCCGTTCTGCCGGACGTTGCGGCCGAACTCGGAGAGCACGACGAGCGTCACGTTGTGTCCGGTCCCGCCCGCAATGACATCGGCGTGGAACGCGGCGATCGAGCCGGCCAGGTTCGACATCGTGTTGAACATCGATCCGGCCAGCGGGTCCTGGTTCGCGTGCGTGTCCCAGCCGCTCAGGTTGAGCTGGATGGCTTCGACGCCCACGTCCGCCTTGATCAGCGCCGCGGTCGAGCGCATGCCGCGTCCGAAGCTGGTGTTGGGATAGACGGCGCCGTTGGCCGGCCGGTAGCCCGTGAAGTCGATGACCTGCAGCAGCTGGATCGTGTTGAGCGCGTCGAGCGCGGCCGAGCGCACCGGGTCGACCGTCGTCGCGTAGTCGTCACGCAGCCACGTCGCGCGGGCGTTGCGTGTCCCGCTCGCCCCGGAGATCGCGAAGTTCGCCGGGTCCGGCACGGGGATCGTCTGCGGTCCGCCCACCAGCGTCTTGGACAGGCCGCTCTCGATGCCCAGCGCGCGCAGCGGCGAGCCGGTCCGCACGGGTGTCGTCGTGGCCAGGTGCCGGCCCAGCCAGCCGGTCACGATGTTCGTGTCGCGCGGCTTGCCGACCTCCATGAACCGCTGCGCATCGAAGTGCGAGCGGGACGGGTCGATCGACCCGGTCGCGTGCACGACGAGCAGATGACCCGCCTGGTAGGACGGGATCAGCGTGCTCATCGCCTGCGGGAACGCGAAGAAGTTGTCGATCGCGATGCCGCGGTTGGCCGCGCTGCTGTCCGGCCGCGGGATCGCGATGTTGGGCCGGCCTGCGTAGTAGTTGTTGTCCAGGAACGGCACGCACATCGACAGCCCGTCCGACCCGCCGCGCAGGAAGATCGACACGATGATGTCGCGCGAGGACTGCGCAGACTCCGCCAGTACGACCTCGGGCAGCCAGGCCGGGAAGATGGGTGTGAACACGGTCCCGGCGATGGCCGCGCCTGCTCCAGCGACGAACCTGCGGCGCGACAGCTCGTTGTATTCCGTGCAGCCGCAGTCGTCGTCGTCGAAATGCTTCATCATCGTCTCCCGGACCAGGTCCGCGTCTGCCGTTCCGAACCGATCAGTACCACTGGAAGTGCGTCGAGCTGAGCGCGAGCGCGAACGCCTCGCGCACCCGGGCCTGCGTCAGCGTCCCGGCCGACAGGTACGCCACGACGCGGCCATGCAGCTCCGCCGGCATGTCGTCGGCGAACATGCGCCGTCCGATGGCTTCCGCGATGGCCGGCGGCGTCGGCGTCTGCATGAGCGGCGCGACATCGATCACGATGTTGCCGGCCGTCTGCGAGGCCAGGAAGCTGCAGAAATTCCACCGCTGCAGGACCAGGCCGGCCCACCAGTCGATGCGGTCCGGGTAGCCGTCGGGATCCTCCCACATGAACAGCTGCTGCCCGAGGATGGGGAGCTGACGGCTGAGCGCGGACAGGTTGTTCACGACGGGCTGCGTGGCGCGCAGCGAGGCCAGCACCAGCTGGTACGGCTGCCGGTACTTGGGCGGCGCGGCCAGCAGGTTGGCCGGCGTCAGGATGTCGCGGATCATGGCGCGGATGTCGCCGCCCGTCCTCGTGAACGTGGCCGCGACTTTCGTGATCAGCTCGGCCGGCGGGTCGTACTGCAGAAGCCACCGGATCATCTTCTTCGAGATGAACTTCGCGGTGCTCGGGTGCTCGAGCAGGATGTTCAGGACCGTCTCGCCGTCCTGGATCCCGGCAGCACCCGCGCTCGCCGGCATGGCCGGCAGCGTGTGGCCGAGTACCGTCTTGGCCGTGAAGTCGTGGCCGGTCGGGTCGAAGAAGAACGTGCCGCGCCCCGCGATGGTCCAGCCGGTCAGCGCGCGCGTCACCTCCTCGACGTCCGTCTGCGTGTAGCCGCCATCGACGCCCAGCGTGTGCAGCTCCATCAGCTCGCGCGCGTAGTTCTGGTTCACGTTGCGCGCACGGCTGCGCGTGTTGTCGAGGTACTCGAGCATCGCCGGGCTGTGCGCGCTCGCGCGCAGGATGTCCGGGAACGTGCCCAGCGCGTGCCGGCGCACCACGTCGCGGTCGTCCAGCACCTTCAGGTAGTAGACCTTCGGGTAGTAGATCGTGAAATGGTCCGTCCAGAAATGGACCATGCGCTCGTACAGCTGGCGCTTCGAGAACGCAGCGCGGTAGATCGTCGCGTACGTCAGCTCCGCCTGCAGCGCGTTCCGGTCCAGCCGGAACAGATCCGTGCCCTGCCCGCCCAGATTCGGGAAGTTCGCCAGGACGTACTGCTGTACGGCGCTGTCGTCGATCGCATCCGGATTCAGATGGTAGTCGAGGTACTTGCGGAACCCCATTGAGCGGGCCAGCGCCATCTCCTCTTCGGTCACGCCGTTCGTGATGCGGCGTACCAGACGGAGCAGCGCATCGCCCGGCACGGGCTGCGCCGTGGGCCGCGGCGTGCGCGGCCGCACGATGCGCTGCGCGGCGGCGGCGCGGGGCGTGAACAGGGACGCGGCGACCGCGGCCCCGGCCGTGAAGAGCTGTCGGCGCGTCGGGCTCGGCTCGGCGGCGACGGGCGCCGCATCCGGCGCGGACCCTGCCGCCCCGGCCCGCTCGGGTGAGCCGGCTTCGCCTGGCTGATTCATCGGTTCCTCACGGAGGCGTTTCCGATACGGATGCACCGGGACCACGCAAATGTTAGGCGCCCGCCGGCCGGGGACAATCCGCAGGGCAGCGCGATCGGCCCCGGGCGCGGATCCGACCCGCCCGCCATGCAACACGCGGGCCCGACCATGGAATCCGCCGGCCCGGCCGTTTCTGACGACGCCCCCGGCGGCCGTGCCTGACCGCGGCAACCGCGGCCTGCGCCGCCAGCCTGCGCGCTGCGCGCCACGAACGGCCCGGGGTCAGAAGGGGTTGAGCCGGATCCCGTAGATGGCCTGCAGCATGGCCAGCGCCACGAAGCCGACGATCAGGCCGAAGAGCAGGATGAGCGCCGGTTCGATCACGGCCACCAGCGCGCGCAGGCTGCGCCGCACCTCGCCGTCGTAGGTCTCGGCGATCCGAAGGCACATCTCGTCGAGCCGGCCGCTCTCCTCGCCCACGGCCATCAGCTCGGCCGCCAGCGGCGGCAGCGATCCGGCGAGCGCCGCGCTCAGATGCTGGCCGTGGCTCACCGCGTCGACGGCCCGATCCAGGCGCGCGCGCAGCGCCGCGTTCGACACGGTCGCGCCCGCCGTGCGCAGCGCGGCCAGGATCGGCCGGCCGTGTCCGAGCAGCAGGCCGAGCGCGCGCGCGAACCTCGCCGTCGCGTATTTCTCCTCCAGATCCCCGGCCAGGGGCCAGCGCAGCCGCCAGCCGTCCCAGCGGATGCGGTTGTCCGCGTCCGCCAGCCAGCGGCGTGAAAGAAGAACGGCCGCGCCCGCGCCGAGCAGCGCGATCCACCAGCCGCCCACGACGAGCCGGCTCACGCCCAGCAGCAGGCGAGTGGAAAGCGGCAGCGCGCCGCCCTCGTCGAGGATCATGACGGCGAAGCGCGGCACGACGAAGAGCAGCAGCAGCGCCACGCCCGCGCCGGTCGCGATGGCCATCAGAGAAGGGTAGACGAGGGCGGCGCGGATCCTGGAGCGCAGTTCGACGACCTCCTCCTGATGGTCTGCCACCCGCGCCATCGCCTCATCCAGCGCCCCGCTCTCCTCGCCGGCCGCGACCATGGCGGTGAAGACCGGGCCGAACACGCGCGGGTGCGCGGCCATGGCCTCGGCAACACCCGCGCCGCCCTGCAGATCGTGGTGCACGGCCCGGGCCGCTTCCGCCACGTCAGGGTGTCGCGCCTGGCCGGCGGCGAATGCGACCGCGCGATCGAGCGATACACCGGCGGAGAGCAAGGTCGCGATCGTCCGCGCGAACACGGCGACGGCCGGCTCCCGACCGAGTCCTCGGCGCCGGACCCGACCGTTCACGGCGGCCGGCGACAGTTCGACCGGCACGAGCTGCTGTCTGCGCAGTTCTTCGAGCGCGCTCGCGCGCGTCGCGGCCTCGAGTTCGCCTTCGACGATGCGGCCGGCGCTCGTCGCAGCGCGGTACCGGTAGTGTCCGGTCATGCCTCGCTCGTGACGCGCATGACCTCGTCCCGTGTCGTGACGCCGGCGGCGACCTTGCGCATGCCGTCGTCGAGCAGGCTGGCCAGGCCGGCTGCCCGTGCGTGCTCGCGCAGCGCGTCCAACGGCGCCCGCTCGACGATCATTGCGCGCAGCGCGTCGTCCAGCACGAGCAGCTCATAGATGCCGGTGCGGCCATGCCAGCCGGTGCGCGCACACGTCTCACACCCGCCGGCCGCGGCCGGCGGCCCACCGCACGCGCGGCACAGCACGCGCAGCAGGCGCTGGGCCAGGATGCCGCGGACGGTGGCCGCGACCAGGTACGGCTCGATCCCCATCTGGACCAGACGGGTGATCCCGCCGGCCGCATCGTTCGTGTGCAGCGTCGACAGCACGAGGTGACCCGTGAGCGCGGCCTGGACCGCGATCTCGGCCGTCTCCCGATCGCGCATCTCGCCGACCATGATGATGTCCGGATCGTGGCGCAGCATGGAGCGCAGCGCGCCGGCGAACGTCAGGCCCGCTTTGCGGTTCACCGGGATTTGCGTGACGCCCTCGATGCGGTACTCGACGGGATCCTCGATCGTGAGGATCTTCACGCCGGGCGCATGGATCCGACCGAGTGCGCCGTACAGTGTCGTCGTCTTGCCGGAACCCGTCGGTCCCGTGACCAGGATCATGCCGCTGGCGCGGCGGATCAGCGCATCGAAACGCGTCTCCACGTCGGGCGGCATGCCCAGGTCGGAAAGGTCGCGCGCGTGCAGGCCGTGGTCGAGGATGCGCAGCACGAGGCTCTCGCCGTGCAGCGCGGGCAGGCTGGACACGCGCACATCGATGTCGCGTTCCTGCAGGCGCATACGCGCCCGGCCGTCCTGCGGCAGCCTGCGCTCCGCGATGTTGAGGCCGGCCATGATCTTGACGCGACTGATCACTGCGGCCCGGTACTGCGGCCCGACGCTCGACACGTCGTGCAGCACGCCATCCAGGCGGAAACGGACGCGCAGGCCATCGACCGTGGATTCGATGTGCACGTCGCTGGCGCGCGCGCGCAGCGCATCGAGCAGCATCACGTTGACGAGCTTGATGACCGGGGCCTGATTGGCCAGCGCGCGCAGATCATCGATCGCTTCGCCCTCGCCGCTGTCCGCCCCGCCATCCGTAGTGCGTGTGGGCCCGGCCGCATCGCTCTCGCGGCGCACCGACAGGATCGCCGCCTGGATCTCGCCGGCCGGCATCTCGATGAGCCGGAGCCGGCGGCCGAAGACGCGGCTCAGTTCGTCCGCCACGGTGTCCTCGAGCGGCCCGCCAACGGCCGTCATGAGCGCGCCGTCCGCGTCCACGCCGAGTGGGAGGACGCAGTGCTGGTCGAGGTAGCGCGGCGACAGGCGCATGGCGAGGGGGCCGCTGGCCGCGGCGCGCAGGTCGCGGCCCTGGTTCGCACTCACGGCCGGCGGATCCGCATGGTGTCCGGCATCTCGCGGTTCATGCGGTCGCGGATGCGCTCGCGGATCGCGTCCGCATCCTCATCCGAGCGCACGATGTACGGCGTCACGAAGATGGCCAGCTCGGTCCGGATGCGGGTCTCGCTGCGCCGCTTGAACAGGTTGCCCAGCAGCGGGATGTCCTTGAGGAAGGGGATCCCGCTGTCGACGTAGTCCTGCATGTCCGCGATGAGCCCGCCGATCACGACAGTCTGGCCGTCACGGATGATCGCGCGCGTCGACGCCTCGCGCGTCGAGATGACCGGCGCATCGAACGCGGCCGTGATGACCTGGTTGGTCAGCGCATTGACTTCCTGCAGGATCTGCACGCTGACGTAGTCGTCCTCGTTGATGGTCGGGATGATCGTGAGGGTCGTGCCCACGTCCTCGTACTGGACCGAGCGATCGACGGCGAAGTCACCCAGCCGCGTCGACGCGACGAACGGGATCCGGCTGCCCACGACGATGCGGGCCTCGCGGTTGTTCAGCGCCAGGATCTCCGGCGTCGACAGCACGCGCACGTGCGACGTGGACGCCAGGGCCCGCAGCATGGCCCGCACGTCGGCCCGGTCGACCGTCACGACGCGCACGATGAAGTCCTGGATCGGCGTCGTCGTGTCCGGCGCGATGGGCGTCCCGCTGCGGACCGTGGTCGTGCTGCCCAGCACGGACCAGTCCACGCCGAACTCCTGGGCCTGGCCCAGCGTGATCTCGGCAACCGTGACCTCGAACAGGACCTGCGCCGGACGGCCGTCCAGCGCGCGGATCGTCTCCTCGAGCAGCGGGAAATTGCTGGGCGCGGTGCGGATCATGAGCGAATTGCTGGGCGCGTCCGGCACCACGGTCGTCGCGCCCACCAGCACCCCGGACGCCGAGTCCGCAGGCACGGGCAGCGACTGCTGCGGGTTGCGCAGCCGGAACATCTCCGCGTCCCGGTCGCGGAATATGTCGAGGTTGCGCGACAGGCTGCGCTCGGACAGCGGGATGCTGCGCGAGCCCGCCACGGCGATGCCGAAGAGCTGTCCGATCGAAGCGGCCAGGTCTTCGGCGTTCGCGTACTTCAGCGGCACGACGTACGTGCGCAGCCCTGCCTCCCCCAACGGACGCGCGTCCAGCGCGCGGATGAGATCGAGGTAGCGCGCCACGTTCGAGCTGTGGTCGGTGATCAGCAGCGCGTTCGTGCGGGCCACCGGCTCGACGCGCGCGTTCGGGCTGACGATGCCGGCCAGCGCACTGGCCGCCTCGTCCGCGCGCATCGCCTGCAGCGGCACCATCTGCGTGATGAGCCCGAGCGGCGGCGGCTCGCCGATTTCGGTTCCCGAGCGGATCGGCCCGGTGGCCGGCGCACTGTCCACGGGCAGCACCTGGGCAACGGGGCCCCTCTGCACGAGCACCAGGCCGTTGGCCTCGAGCAGCGACTCGAAGACCGCGCCCAGCTCGGAAGCCGCGACGGGGACGCTCGTCGAGAAGCTGATGCGCCGGTCCGGCACGTCCTGCAGCACGACGTTGACCCGCAGCGATGCCGCGAACGAGCGGATCACATCGGTCAGCGGCGCGTTCACGAAATTCAACGTCGTGGGTGCCTGCTGCGCGTACAGTGGCGACGGTATTCCGCCCAGCAGGGCAGCGCCGAGGACCACCGCGGCCGTGAGCGTCGTGGGACGTCCGGATCTGTTCACTCGTTCACGCCTCTCATCGGTTCAGCCGCAACACGATGCGTCCACCGCTCGTGTCGAGGATGACGGACTGTTCGGTGATCCTGCCGACGCGGTACGGACCGACGCGATCGCCTTCCCGGTAGAGCTGCGCGTCCGGCAGCGCCGGGTCGAGCCGCATGAGCGCGAGTGCGCCGCCCAATCCCAGCAGCGTGCCGTACAGCCGCGGCACGCCGTCGTCATCCGCCGGCGTTGGTACACCGGGCTCGGGCGCCGGCGCCGGTGCGAAGCCGGGCTCCGGCGCGAACGGATCGTAGCGCACCGACGGCGGGCGCCGTGCGTCGGAGAAGATGTTCGCCTCCACGACGGCCGCACGCCGGGCCGCATCACCGATCGCCGCGGGTGCGGTGGCAGGCGCGGCACTGTCGAGCGCCGCGGGCGTGGTCACCGCGTCCGGCGCGCGTGCGGGCAGCGCCATCGCGCCGAGGGCGAGGCCCAGGAACAGGACGGTGAGCCAGCGGAGGATGGCATGCAGCCGCGCGGTCGACATCGCGTCAGCTCCCCAGCCAGCCGGCGCGCAGCCGGACCGTCAGCTGCATCAGCTCGCCGCGCAGCGCGGGATTCGGTCGCACGCTCAGTTCTTCGATCTCGAGCACGTGCGGCGCATGCTGCAGCAGCGACAGCATGTCGGTCACCCCCCAGATGTCGCCTATGGCCGAGACGGTGGCCGGGATCGCGGGCGCTGCGGCGGGATCCGCCTCGGGCGCTCCCGCGACATCGAGGCGGGAGACGACCACGCCACTCTCGTCCGCGATATCCTGCAGCAGTCCCTGCAGCGCGGACGCCGCGAGTGCCGCGGATCGGCCCTGGAGCAGCCGCGGGCCGGAGGCCACGGCGATGTGGCGAGCCTGGGCCGCCGCCTCCAGCTGCGGCTGTGCGGCGATGAGGCCGCGCAGGCGAGCCAGCCGGTCGACCTCGACGGCCAGTGCCGCCTCGCGGGCCTGCCAGCGGCGGCCGAAAGGCAGCACCGCGTACACCAGCACGAGTGCTGCGGCCGCCACGCCGACGGCGGTCCCGATCGTGCGCCGCTCGCGCGCGCTAAGCCGGAGACCGGACACGGAACGCGATGGAGAAAGTCTCCCAGGTGCGGTCGCCCTCGCGGAACCGCGTGCTGGCGGAGAGGAAGCGCACGTCTTCGAACCGCTCATCGCCGTCCAGCGCGGGCAGGACGGCGGCCGCGTCCCGCGCGCGGCCCTCGATCTGCCACGCGTCGCCGGCGACGCGCAGCTGCAGGACCGTCGCATTATCGGGCAGCCGTTCGCTCAGTGCGGCCAGCACGCGCAGCGGATCGGGCCGGCGGTCCGCGATGGCCGCGACGGCACGGGCCTCACGATCCAGCGCCTCGAGCTGCTCGCGCAGCGCGAGTGCCGGCGCCGCGCGATCCTCCAGCGCAGCGACCTCGCCGCGCACCCGTTCCAGGCGGCGCTCGCGGGAACGCTCCACGGACCACAGCGCGAGGATGAGCGAGCCCGCGCACAGGGCCGTCAACGTAGCGGTGCGCACGGCACGCCGGCGCGCGACGGTCGTCGCGTGCGCCGCGGGCAGCAGCGCGCCCGTCAACGGATCATCCAGCCCGCGCGCCACACCGAATGCGCATTGGAAGGCAGCGGCGACGCCGCTCCCCGCCGGGACGGGCTGCGTGGCGGGCGCGCCGGCGGCCGCCGGGACGCGGCGCACCGCATCCAGACGGCCGTCCCGCAATACGGCAACGCCGTGCTCGTCCGGCTGCGCGGGCAGCGCGAAGGACCCGCTGGCCGCACGTCCGAGCGCACGGCCCAGGCTCGTCGGCGCGGCCTCGATGCGATCCACGGGCGCCCAGCTCTCGAACGCACGGATCCAGGCGCGCAACGGCTCGGCGTCCGTGGCGAAGGCGATGTCTCCCGCCGAGTCCAGCGCGACCACGACGTCTCCGTTCTCCACCGGGAAGAACCGGTCGGGCTCGAGCGCCAGCATACGCACCCGCTCCTCGGCCGGGACGGGCGGCAGCGAGACCTGCTTCACGTGCAGGAACCCCAGACCGACGGAAATGCCGATACGGGATGCCGGGCCGAAATGCTGGCGGAGGCGGGTGACGAGTTCGGCCGGTCGGGCCGGATCCCAATCGCCCTCCCACGTCGCGCGCGCGGCGCTCCGCCAGCGCGCCAGTGCGACAGCGCGCGCGCCTTCCGGGCCCAGCTCGACACCGACGTTGCTCACGTTTCCCTTTCCCGCCAGCGGACCAGGATCAGCCGGTCGCCGGAGACGGCGTACACTGCCTGAATCTCGTGCGTCACCGGCTGTCCCTGTAGCCAGCCGCGGCTGACGACCAGGATGCGCGAGGGTTCGTCGCGCAGTTCGCCGGCCGCGGCGGCCCGCACCGTGTCGCCGGCCGTCCTCCGGTTGATCGTGCCATCGCCGTCCACCGTGAGGAACGGGACGGCCCGCTCCACGAGGCCGGGCGGGAGGCCGGGCACATCGGCCAGCTCGTCGAGGCTGCGCAGCGTGCGCGCCAGGATCGACACGGAGGGCTGCTCCGTGGGATCGCCGGCCACGTACGCACGGATCGCCGCGGCCGCTCGTGCGGCTTCACCGGCATCGGTGAAATGGGAGAACAGCGCGGCCAGCGCCGTCGCGTCGGCGTGGTTGATGTCCACGCGCGCGCCGACGTCGATCAGCGCGACGGCGTAGTGCGCGTCCCCCAGCTCACCCTGTTCCCGGCCGGCCAGCGCGCGATCGAGATCGTTCAGCCACGCGCGCCGCTGCTCCGGCTGCGTTTCCGCGCGCAGACGCTCTTCGAGCGTGGCGATGGCCAGAACCACGCCGCTTTCTGCTGCGTAGCGGCCGACGATGCCGGCCCGGTAGTTGGCCGCGGCCGTCGCGGCCGCACGCGTGGACAGCAGCACACTCGATGCCACGGTGCCGAGCACGACGATCAGCCACAGGACGACGATGAGCGCGGCGCCGGAGCGCGCGCCGGTCAACGGGCCCGGGCCGGTGCGAGCGGCGTGCGTCCCCCTCACCGCACCACGTCCAGCGCCGCGTGCACGACGAGCGGCGGCCCCGCCGCGGTGCCGTTGGCCGTGAAGAACTCGATCGCGACCGCGGCGGGCACCCGGCCGAGCACATCCCAACGGTCGTCCCATGCGACGGAGGCCGAGCGATCGAGCACGCGCACGTCCATACCGTGCACGTCGGCGAGGACCGCATCGATGGGGGCGTCCGGTGCGCTGCCCGGCGGCGCGGCGCGCACGCGCAGCCCCTCGGCTGACGGCAGCAGCGTGACCAGCCATTCAGCCGAACCGCCGCGCGGCGGAAACAGGCCGCGCGAATGGAATGCGACCTCGTCCTGCGGCAGGCCGTCCGGACCCTGCCGGTCCACGAGCAGGAACAGGGCCTCGTTCATGGCGGCTCCGCCGCTTTCGGGCGGGTGGCGGAGCGCGTCGACCAGGAGCGTGCGCACGATCATCCGCGTCTCGACGGTCGCGCGGTACTGCTGCAGGCGATCGCGTGTATCGAGCCCCGCGCGCGCCGTCCCCCAGGCCAGCAAGGTGACCACGCCCGTGAGCACGAGCGCGACGAGCAACTCGAACAGCGTGAATCCCGCGCGCCGCGTCATCGCACGGGCGCCAGTCGGTGCAGGACGAACGCGCCCCCGTCGGGCAGCGGCACGGTCACCGTGATGCGTTCGACGCCGTCGGCCGGCCCCGGCTCGACGCGGACGATGACCGCGCCATCGTCGAGAACCGCGGGGCCGGAACCCGGCATGGGACCGAGCTTGCTGTGCTCCATCGCCGCCTCGGCGAGGCCGACCGTATGCACCCACGCGGCCGCATCGCGCGTCGCGCGCGTCGCGCCCTGGAACGCGCCCAGCAGACCGAGCGATGCCATGGCCAGGATGACCAGAGCGACGAGCGCCTCGAGCAGCGTCATGAGCGGGCCTTCAGCGGGCCGGGACCCGGCAGCGCACCGGGTCGAGCCTGACTCCGTCCGCGCGGTCCGCTGCGGGCAGGCATGCGCCAAGCGCGGAAACGCGGACGCGCAGCGGCGCCGGAGGGGGCGAGGGCAGCCTGCCCTCCTCGAGCGGCGGGGCCCAGGTCCCGGCGCCCTCGTGCAGGCGCCACACGCCGTCCGTGTTCACGATGAAGAGCAGCGGCTGCGCGCGCTGCACCGCCCTGCGGCGGGCCGCGTCCAGCACGGACTCGAGACCGTTGTCCGGATCGGGTCCGGTCGGCGCAAGGAGCGCCGGCGTGACCAGGCCGAATGTCAGGCCCAGCACGACGAGCACGACGAGCGTCTCGATGAGCGTGAACCCCGGGGCGCCGGGTCGAATCGTCAATGCCGCACGCGGACGTGCGTGACCTGGACGTGGCATCCCGCCCCCTCTGCGGCCGGGTTCTCTCACGACGCTGGCTCCGGAGAGGTAAAGCCCCGCTGCGTCCCGTTTCTGACGCAGCCGCCGCGCTGCGCGGGCTTCCCGGGCCAAGGTTCGCAGCGGGGCCGGAAGGAATCAAGGGGCGCTTGCCGGCCACGCGCACGCCGTCTCATCATGCCGCCACCGTTCCTGCCAACCCGAGGTGACCCGTGAACCTCTCCCGTCGCGATGCACTCCGCATCGGTGCCGGCGCCGGCGTGACCCTGCTCTTCGACGCGACCGCAGCGCACGCGCGGCTGCATGCGGCATCGACCGCGACCGGCACCCGTTCGCCGGCCCCGGCGCCGCAGGCCGGCCTGATCACGAAGCCGATTCCGACGACGGGCGAGCGCATCCCCGTGATCGGCCTGGGCTCCGCGCAGACGTTCAGCCTGGCGCCGGGCCACCCCGAGTACGGGCATGCGCAGGAAGTCGTGCGTCTGTTCCACGAGCTGGGCGGCAAGGTCATCGACAGTTCGCCGACCTACGGTCGAGCCGAGCCGTTCGTCGGCGAGACGATCCGTCAGTTCGGCATCGAGCACGATGTGTTCATCGCCACCAAGGTCAATGTCGGCAGCGCGGGCCGCGGCGCCGCCGTCGAACAGATGGAAGGCTCGCTGCGCACCTACGGCCGCTCGACGATCGATCTGATCCAGGTGTGGAATCTGGGCGGCAGCATCCGCGAACTCTCGGACGCCACGCTGCCCGCCCACATGGAAGTGCTGCAGGACTGGAAGCGGGCCGGCCGGATCCGGTACCTGGGCATCACGACGTCGCGCGATCCGCAGTACGCGGACGTCGAACGCGCGATGCACGAGTGGACGCTCGACTTCGTGCAGCTCGACTACTCGATCGGCGATCGCATCCCCGAGCAGCGACTTCTGCCCCTGGCCCGCGAGAAGAACATCGCCATCCTGGCCAACCGCCCGTTCACGACCGGTGGCCTGTTCTCGCGCGTGCGCGGCGTCGCGCTGCCCGACTGGGCCGCGGAGTTCGACTGCACCAGCTGGGCCCAGTTCTTCCTCAAGTTCATCGTGTCGCACCCGGCCGTGACGTGTGCGATCCCTGCCACCAACGATCCGGCCCACCTGCGCGACAACATGGGGGCGGGCGTCGGCCGGCTGCCGGACGAGGCGCTGCGACGACGCATGGCGGACTTCTTCGCGACCCTGTGAACGCACCGGCCACCATCGCCTTGCGCGCGGCCCGGCGCCAGCCTAGATCGAGGCACCACGCGCATCCCGACGCCCGGAGACCTTCCATGACGTGTCCGCTTCGCCGCACACCACCGCACCAGACCCGCACGCAGCGCAACCCGCCCGTCGGGCGGACCGGGGTCCTGACGATCCTGGCCGCGGCCGGACTGCTCCTGCTCGCGGTGTCCGACCCGGTCGTCGCACAGGGTCGGGGCGGCGCGGGCGCGGACACAGCGGCCGCACGACAGACGGCGGGCCGGCAGGGCGGGCAGGGCCAGCCCGGGCGCAGCACGCGCGGCGTGCTGGGCGGCGTGCCCATGACCGCGACCGACAGTGCGATCGCGGCCGTGGTCGAGCGGCTCGATTTCGACAGCTACAAGGCGATCATCCTCGGGCTCACACAGTTCGGCGACCGCGAGCAGGGCACGGAGCGCAACGCGCGCGCCGTCGACTGGATCGAGGCCCAGCTGCACAGCTGGGGCTACGAGACCGAGCGCGTTCGCTACATGTACCAGGGCCGCGGCGACCCGGCGCCCTCGCCCCGCGAACAGGTGTTCGCCACCAAGGTGGGCAGCACGGTACCGGGCGAGATGTACATCCTGGGCGGACACATGGATGGCCGCGGCGGCGGCGAGGCCGCGAACGACGACGCGTCCGGGACCGCGCTCGTGATGGAGATCGCGCGCGTGCTGGCCGCGTCCGATGTCACGAGCGCGCGCTCGATCCGGTTCGCCCTGTGGAACAACGAGGAGACCGGCCTGAACGGCGCGCGCGCCTACGTCGAACAGCGCGCCCCGCTGCAGGGCATCGAACAGCCGGCCGGCTCGGGCCGCTACCCCGAGCCGCGCTGGCTGGGCATGATCCAGCACGACATGATGCTGTGGGACCACGGCAATCCCGTGACCTGGAACCAGGCGCTGGACGCCGATGTCGACATCGAGTTCCAGCTCAACTCGGCAAAGGCCGCCGAGTCCGCGCAGCTCGGGCTCGTCCTGCTCAACGCGAACCGCCTCTTCGCGACCGACTACCCGGCCGTGCTCAGCAATGCGATGAGCAACACGGACTCGACGCCGTTCATGGATCTCGTGCCCGCGGTCAGCCTGCGCGAGAACCGGCGGCTGTACGAGACGGGCAACCGCGCGAACCCGCACTGGCACCAGCCGACCGACCTCTTCGTCAGCTTCTCCGACGCGGATTTCCGGCTCGGCTTCAACGCCATGCAGACGACGCTCGGCGCCGTCGCGCGACTGGCCGAAGTCCGCATCGCGGGGGCCGCTGCGCGCCGGTAGCGCGCCGCCGCGCAGACTGTCGTATCGCAGCGCACCGATGACCTCCTGGAGGATCTCCATGCGACGCTCCCGTGTGTTCGCCAGCGGCGCAGTGCTGCTCACGCTCACGACCGGTTTCGTGTTGCACGCACGTCAGGAGGCCGTGCCCGTCGCGCAGGAGTTCGAACGGCTGCACTTCCGTTCGCTCGGCCCCGCAACCATGTCGGGCCGCATCTCCGACCTCGCGGTCTACGAGGCCAATCCGGCCGTGTACTACGCCGCGACGGCACACGGCGGCCTGTGGAAGACGACCAGCAACGGCGCGCTCTTCGATGCGCTCTTCCAGGACCAGGGCCTGATCTCGCTGGGCGATGTCACCATCTCACAGACCAATCCCGATCTGGTCTGGATCGGCGCCGGCGAATCGAACAACCGGCAGAGCACTTCGTGGGGCGGCGGCGTGTGGAAGTCGACGGACGGCGGCGCCACGTTCACGCACATGGGCCTGGCCGATTCGAAGCACATCAACAGGATCGTGATCCACCCGCGCAACAACGACATCGTGCTCGTCGCAGCGACCGGCCCGCTGTTCGGGCCGGGCGGCGATCGCGGCGTCTACAAGACGACGGACGGTGGCCAGACCTGGCGGCGCGTGCTGGGCGTCGATGACGATACCGGCGCCAACGACCTCGTCATGGCGGCCACCGACCCGAACATCCTGTACGCGTCGACGTACCAGCGTCGCCGCACCGCCTGCTGCATGAACGGCGGCGGTCCGGGCAGCGGCATCTGGAAATCGACGGACGGCGGCGACACCTGGACCCGTCTCACGGGCAACGGCCTGCCCGCGGGCCCGCTCGGCCGCATCGCGCTCGACGTCTTCCGCCGCAACGCCGGGACCGTCTACGCGCTCATCGAGGGCCCCGGCGCCGGGCGTGGCGGTCGCGGCGGCGGTGAGGAAGAGATGGCGGCCGACACCGCGGCAGCCGGCCGGGGCGGACGCGGCGGGCAGGCGGCCGGCGGCGGCCGGGCCGGCGGACCCGGCGGCGGCGATCCGCCCGCCGCGACCGGCGTCTACCGCTCCGACGACGGCGGCAGCTCGTGGACCCGCATGAGCGGGACGAACCCGCGGCCCATGTACTTCAGCCAGATCGTCATCGATCCGGCCGACCCGGACCGTGTGTGGATGGGCGGCGTCGGGCTGCACCTGTCCATCGATGGCGGGCGCAACTTCGTGACCGACGCGGCGCAGTCCACGCACGACGACGTGCACGCGATCTGGATCAACCCCGCGAACCCGGACCACGTCCTCATCGGCAACGATGGCGGCCTGGCCCTGTCATGGGACCGCAGCCGGACCTGGACGTTCCTGCCCAACCTGCCCGTCGGCCTGTTCTATCACGTGAGTTACGACATGGAGCGGCCGTACAACATCTGCGGCGGCATGCAGGACAACTACAACTGGTGCGGCCCCAGCAGGACTCGGCAGAACCGCGGCATCATGAACCACGACTGGTTCCAGGTGCAGGGTGGCGATGGCTTCGTCGCCATGCCCGACCCGCGCGACTCCCGCATCATCTACACGGAATCGCAGGGCGGCAACATGATCCGCCGCAACAAGGTGACCGGCGAATCGAAGAGCATCCGTCCCACCGCCGCGAACGTCACCAATCACGTCGAGGGCGAGAGCTACCGGTTCAACTGGGACACGCCCATGATCCTGTCCCCGCACGATCCCGGCGTCCTGCTGGCCGCCGCCAACCGGCTGTTCCGCTCCACCGACCGCGGCGACTCGTGGACCGCGATCAGCCCCGACCTGACCACCAACGCGGACCGCGACGCGATCGTGACCATGGGCGTGCGCAACAGCGACACGAACATTGCGCGCAACGATGGCGTGTCCAACTGGTCCACACTGGTCACGATCGCCGAGTCCGCCGTTCAGCCCGGCGTGCTCTGGACCGGTTCCGACGACGGCGTGGTCAGCGTGTCACGGGACGGCGGCAGGACCTGGCAGAACGTGACGGCCAACATGCCCGGCTTCCCGAACAACGGCTACGTGTCCGAGGTCGTTCCCTCCCGCTACGCGGCGGGTCGGGCCTACGTCACCGTGGACAACCACCTGTTCAACGATTACGCGCCCTACATCTGGGTGACCGAAGACTACGGCGCCACGTTTCGATCGATCACGAGCAACCTGCGTGGCGAGAACGTGCGCACGCTCACGGAGGACCACCGGAACCCCGACGTCCTCTACATCGGCACGGAGACCGGCATCTTCCTGACGCTCGATCGCGGCCGCACGTGGCGCCGGCTCAAGGCCAACCTGCCCACCGTCCGCGTCGACGAGATCACGCTGCACCCGCGCGACAACGCCATGCTCGTGGGCACGCACGGCCGCGGCATCTTCGTGCTCGACCACCTCGAGCCGATCCAGGAGTACACCGCCGCCCAGTCCGTCGCGGCCCGCCTGTTCTCCATCCCGACGGCGCTGCTGTGGAAGTCGCTCGACAACCGGAACGACGAGTTCTGGGGCCATCAGTTCTTCGTCGGCGAGAACCCGCCCACCGAGGCCATCATGCAGTACCACCTGCGCGCCGCGGCGAACGAGGTCGCTCTGCGCGTCACGGATGCGACCGGCGCAGCCGTCCGCGAGATCCGCGCTCCGGAGCCGAAGCGTCAGCCAGGAATCCGTACGCTCTGCTGGGACATGCGCCTCGAGCCGATCGCGCCCACGCCACCCCCCACAGCGGCCGCCGGACGCGGCGAAGCCGCGGGCCGGGGCGCTCAGGCGGCGCAGGCCGGTCGGGGCGCCGCGGGTGCACAGCCCGCACAGGCCGGCGGCGCGCAGGCCGGCCGCGGCGGGGCCGGCATCCCCGGCGTGCCCACACCCATGCCGGAGCCCGGCTACAGGGCGCGCGACGTGTGCAGCGTCGAGGGCGATGCCGGCGGCCGGGGTGGCGGACCGGGCGGCGGGGGCGGGTTCGGCGGCTTCGGCGGCGGCGCCAACGCCGGCCCGTGGGTCCTGCCCGGCACGTACCAGGTCGCGCTCGTCGTCGACGGCACCGTCGTCGAGAGCAAGCCGCTCGACATCGTCATGGACGGTGAAGTCCGCATGACGATCGCCGAACACACGCGCTACAACGCGATCCTCTCCGACCTGCACGAGACGCAGCGGCGCGCGACACCCATCGTCGCTGCATTCAACGCGATCCACCCGCAGATGACCGACATCGCCGGCCGCATCGGCGACATGGCCAGCGTGCCCGCCGACGCGAAGTCCGCGTTCGAGGCGTTGAACCGCGACTACGAAGCCCAGCGTGTGAAGTTCGGCGTGCCGACCCCGACGCCGGCCGGCGGCGGTCGCGGTCGCGGCGGTGGCTTCGGCGGCTTCGGCGCGCCGGACCCGACGAATCTCGTCGCCCGGATCGGGGTCGTGAAGGCGTCGATCATGTCGTTCTGGGAACCGCCGAGCACCGCGCTGGTCCGGCAGTACGAGGAGGTCACGCCGGCGCTGGCCCGGGCGATCACGGACGCGCAGGCGTTGCTGGCCCGGGCCGCGGCCGTGGCGCAGACGCTCGGGCGGCACGGCCTGACGCTGACCGTCCCGAGCACACGCTGACGCACTGAGCCCCGGGGACCCGCCGCCGCGCCCCGTCGCGGATCGGGGTCCCCGGGGCCTGTGGTTGGAGAGGATCTGGCGGGCGGGCTCAGCCGTGCCGGTCGTGACTCTGCTCGTACTTCAGCTGCTCGTGCATGCGGTCCTTGCCCTGGGCCTGGTCGCGCTTCTTCGCGGCGCGCATGGCCAGATCGTGCGTGCCCGAGGATCGCACGCTGGGCAGAGAGGTCTGCCGCTCGAGCTCCGTGCTGGCGCACTCGGGACACACGGGCTGCTGGTTGCCGCGGACGAGCGCCTCGAAGGGGTGCTCGCAGGCCCTGCAGACGTATTCGTAGATCGGCATCGGATGGTCACCCTTCCAGCTTCGCGCGGCCGCGCGGCGCGGCCCGGCGTCAGCGTTTCTCCAGAGAGGCACGGATGGCGCGGACCGTGAACTCCGCCCGGTAGTCCATGAGCTTCCGGCCCAGCTCGATCGTGCGCTCCTTCGGGGCAATGCTCACGCCGTTGATCGTGGCACGGCCCGCGCGCACGCGCTGGTCGTAACGGACCGAGGCCGGATCGACGACCATCATGAGCGATGTGATGTACAGGTTGTCGTGCAGCCCCTCGTCCATCGGCTGTTTGAAACCGAGCTCCTCTTCCATGTACTTCTCGACATCGGCGTAGCGATAGAACTCGGGGATGAAGTGCGCGCGCGCATCCGTCCAGCGGGCGTTCAGCGCGGTCGCCACGGCCTCGAGCCCGCCCTGGTTGCCGCCGCTGTCCCCGATCAGAACGATGTCCGTGAAGCCGTGGGCCCTCAGGCTGCCGGCCACGTCTTCGAGCAGCATGCGATACGTCTCCTCGCGGACGCTGATCGTGCCCGGATAGCGCATGTGGCCTGTCCTGCGTTCGATATCGCCTTCCGGCACGAAGCCGATGACGGGCGCGCACAGCGCGTCACCGAGTTTCCGCGCGATGGCCTCACACATGCCGCGCAGCACGACGTTGTGCTTGCCGGTCACGAGGTAGGGCCCGTTCTGTTCGATGCCGCCGGTCGCGATGATGGCGGTTCGCTTGCCGGCCGCGACCGCGTCGCGCACCTCGAGCCAGGTCAGCTCATCGATCCAGACGGCGTCGACGGCATCGATGGGGCGTGGCGCGCGCAGTTCCTCCTGCAGCTGGCGCTCCTGTTCGGCGCGCTGCTCGGCGGTCTGGCCGCCGCGGCCCTGCGCCAGGGCGCTCGAGGCAGGGACGGCGAGGAGTGCAACGGCAGCCGTGACCAGGGCGGCCGCGTCGAGCGTGACCCGCCGGGCAGTACTCATGGGTGGCACCCGTTCAGCAGGACATGCAGCGGTGGTTGTTCTTCGAGCCCAGCTTCTCGAGCAGGGCGACGGTCTCCGGGAACGGCGAGATGCGCTGGACCGGCCCGTTCGCCATGTCGGCCGTCGTCTGGCCGCGGCGACTGACCAGCGTGACATCGGCGCCCTTCGAGACGAGGTACTCGATGAGCGCGTTGTCGCCGCGCGCGGCGGCGTGGTGGACGGGACTGTAGCCGTTGTGGTCGCGCGCGTTCACGTCCGCGCCCAGCTCTTCGACCAGGTAACGCAGGGACGGCAGCCAGCCGTCCGGCACATGGCGGTGCGCATTGCCCGCGTAACCCTCGCCGTAGCCGACACCGGACGCGGCATGGATCGCATGGACACCGGGTCCGTCGACCGGGACCGGCGGCAGACCGGATGGGTCCTCGCGCGGCGCCGCGCCCGGCCTGGCCCGGCGGCGTCGCTCGGCGGGCCGGATCGTGGGGATGTCCGGGTCCGCGCCGTACGCCACGAGCAGCTTCATGGCCTCGACGTCGGTTGCGTACGCGGCCCGCCAGAACGGCGTGGCCCCTCGCGTGTCGACGCCGAGCAGGTCGAACGTGTACGACATGGTCCACAGGTGGCGGGTCAACCGCGCGTTCGGATCGGCGCCCGCGTCGAGCAGCGCCTTCATGACCTCGATGTACGTGGCGTTCTGCAGCATCCACGCGTGCTGCTGCGGGTAGCGTGAGCGCGGCGCCCACTGCGTGTTGAGCACGACGTACAACGGCGTCGCGCCGTTGTCGGCGGCCAGCCGGGGATCCGCGCCGCGGCCGAGCAGCTCGAGGAGCAGATCGTAGTGGCCGTTGAACGCGGCCATCAGCAGGGGACTCGTGCCGTCTCCCGTGCTGGCCTGGTTGATGTCGGCACCGGCTTCCAGCAGCGCGAGCACCACCGTCGTGTGGCCCTCTCGCACGGCGTACAGCAACGCGGTGAGGCCGCCCATCTCGCCGACCAGACCGGAGAAGTTGGGAACCTCATCCGAGCCGAGGAACGACTCCTCCTGCGGGCCGAGCGGGACCGGGCGCTGGATCGAACGCTGGACTTCCTGCGCCGCCCGTACCGCCTCCTGGACCTGGGCCGGCGTAGGGCGGACGGCCGCGGCCAGGGTGTCCTCGCGCGTGTCGAACGACGCGAGCACCTCGTTCCGTCGGCTCTCCGCCGCGCGGTCGACCGCCTCCATCGCGGGCAGATCGAGGACTTTCGTGGTCAGCCCCGCATCCGCGCCGCGCGAAAGCAGCAGCCTCACCATCTCCGTGCGGCCTGCCGCGGCGGCGAACATGAGCGGCGTCTGGTCGCGCGCGCTCTCGCGGGCGTCGATCGCAGCGCGACGGTCCAGCAGCGCGGCAGCGGCGGCGGTGTTGCCCGCGGCCGCGGCGAAATGCAGGGCCGTCACGTTGCCGGTCGTGGTGCGCGCAGCCGGATCGGCGCCCGCGGCGAGCAGCGCCTTCACGACGTCGGCGTTGCCGGTCTGACTGGCCAGGTGGAGCGGTGTGTAGGCGCCGTTGCGTGTGACGGCCCGGACGTTGGCCCGGGCACGCAACAGCACGGTCGTGATCGCGGCATCGCCGTTCACGGCGGCCCAGTGCAGCGCCGTCATGCCATCGCCCTGTGCCGCGTTGACATCGCTGCCCTGCTTCAGCAGCGCCTCGACGGCGGCCAGATCACCGCGCATCGCGGCATCGGCCACCGGCGATGCGGGGTTCGCGTGCGCCGGCGCGACTGCCACCGGCAGCGTCCGTCGCAGCCGCGTGTCGTCGCCCGGGCCGGGCGTCGCGGCCGAGAGCAGCGCCGCGATGCCCAGCACACCGATGAGTCTGGCGTGCAGATCGCCTTTCATCGAGCGTTCCCCCGCTCAGCCGTTCGGGATCGAAAGCGGCAGCACGCCGGTGCTGTCGCCGAAGCTCTCCATGTCCTCGAGCCCGAGCATGTGCATGAGCCCGAGCATCGCGTTCGCCATGGGCGTGCCGTCGGGGGCCATCAGGTGCATGCCACCGGCCAGCTGGCCGTTGGCCCGACCCACGACGAAGAGCGGACAGCGCCGGTGGTTGTGCAGGTTCCCGTCGGCCATGGGCGACCCGTAGATGATCATCGTCTTGTCGAGCAGGCTGACATCGCCTTCCATCGTGTTCTTCAGCCGCTCGAGGAAGTACGGCAGCATGCCCACGTGGTACCGGTTCAGCTTGAAGAAGTCGAGCACGCCCGCCTCGCTGCCGCCGTGGTGTGATGCCGGGTGGAACGGCTTGTCCGTGCCGCTCTCCGGGTACACGCGGGCCGAGGAGTCGCGCCCCATCTTGAACGAGAACACGCGCGTCATGTCGGACTCGAAGGCCAGCGCCTGCAGATCGAACATGAGGCGCACATGCTCCTCGAAGGAGTCCGGCACGCCGGCCGGCGCTTCGGGCATGGCGCGCGGCTCACCGCTCGTGTTGCGCGCCTCGATGCGGTGGATGCGGCGCTCGATCTCGCGGATGTTCTCGAGGTAGCGCTCCATGCGCTGTCGGTCTGCGGGACCCAGCTGGCGCTGCAGCTCCGACACGCGGCCGGTCATCCAGTCGAGGATGCTGCGGTTCGTGCGGCGGCGGGCCGCGCGTTCCGCCGCGCTGCCGCCGGCGCCGAACAGCAGGTCGAAGGCGACGCGCGGGTCGCGGATCACGGGCAACGGCTCGGTGGGCGAGGCCCAGCTGATCGTGTCCGTGTAGACGCAGGTGTAGCCGTACGCACAGCCGCCCGCCTGGTCGATGTTCTCGATGCACAGCTGCATGGAGGGCAGCGGTGTATCCTGGCCGAAGCGCTGCGCGTAGACCTGATCGAGCGACGTGCCGACGTGCACGTCGGAGCCCTCCGTCTGGCGCGGGTGGGACTGCGTCAGGAATACCGCGCTCGAGCGGAAGTGGTCGCCGCCGATCTCGGCCGGCGAGAACGCTTCCGCCATGCGCACGTCCGTGTTGCTGACGATGGTCAGGTAGTCCTTGAATGGCGTGAGCGGGCTCAGCGCGCTGGGCGACAGGTCGAAATCACGGCCCGCAGCGGCCGGCGACCACAGGTTCTGCGACGCGCCCCAGGCGTTCGATCCCGCCGCACCGTGCACCATCTCGATGCAGACCAGCCGCGGCCGGTCCAGCCCGGTTCGCGCGACGACGTCCCGCCACGGCCGCCCGACCGGGATCATGGCGTCGAGGAACGGCAGTGCGATCGCACCGCCCGCGCCGCGCAGGAAGGTGCGCCGATGCATGTGCCTGCCGGTCAGAATCTCCATGGACGTCTCTTTCCGTTCCGGTCGCGTTCTCGTCTTCGTCTCTTTGATCCGGCCTCGAACAGATTTTCAACCGCGGAGGGCGCGGAGCATCGCGTGTGCGGGCCCTCCGGATGCGTCAACCGCCAGACCGTATTTCTTTCATGGCACCAGCGATTTGCGTTGCGCCACGGATACCATCATTCGTTGCTCCATCGCCGTTCTCCGCGCTCTCCGCGGTTGATCCATTCCGTTCAGGATGTCGGCCTCTACCGCGACCCCTCCGCATCGGCGACGGCCTCGCGCTTCATACGGAACGCATCGCTCATGACGACGCCCAGAATGAACGCCGACATGCGGTAACCGTCCCGCCCCGCGCGCGCCGCGACCGCCCGGATGGCCGGACCGTCCGTGTACTCCATGCGCCGGCCCAGCGCGTACGCCATCAGGTTCGCCGTGAACGTGCGGATGAGCGGGATCGGCCGGTCCAGCAGCGCCGTGCGCAGGTCCCGTGGGTTCTGGACGGGTGTGCCGTCGTACAACTCGCCGCGTGTGTCGAGCGGCATCCCGTTCTCGCGGATGCGCCACTTGCCCGTCACGTCGAAGTTGTCGAGCGCCAGCCCGATCGGGTCCATGAACTGGTGACACGAGCGGCAAACGGGATCCTTGCGGTGCATCTCCATGCGCTCGCGCGTCGTCAGGAACCGGCCATCCTGCGTGCCTTCGGTCTCCTCCAGATCCGGCACGCCGGGCGGCGGCGGCGGCGGCGGCGTCCCGAGCAGCACCTCCATCACCCACTTGCCGCGCAGCACGGGCGAAGTGCGGTTGGCGTGCGAGGTCAGGACGAGGATGCTGCCGTGCCCGAAGAGGCCGCGCCGGTTCGGATCCGGGATCTGCACGCGGCGGAACTGCGTGCCGACGATGCCGGGGAAAGCGTAGTGCCGGGCGAGCCGCTCGTTGACGAATGTCCAGTCCGCGTCGAACAGACGCAGCACGCTCTGGTCCCGACGCACGAGGTCGACGAAGAACAGCTCGGTCTCGCGCCGCATCGCGTCGGCCAGCTGCTGATCGTAGTCCGGGAACCAGAACGCGTCCGGGCGGACCTTGTCCAGATCCTGCAGGCGCAGCCACTGCCCCGCGAAGCGCGGTCCGATGGCGTCCGCCCGCGCGTCCGCCAGCATGCGCCGCACCTGACGCTCGAGTTCTTCATCGTCGGACAGTGCGCCCCGCTCCGCCGCCGCCAGCAACGCGGCGTCCGGCGGCGCGCCCCACAGGAAGAACGACAGCCGGGAGGCCAGCGCGATGTCGCTGATGCGATAGCTGTCCCCGGGTCGGACGGCGCCCGGCTCCGGCGGCAGTTCGTAACGGAACACGAAATCGGGACTGGCCAGGATCGCCTGCAGGCCGGTGCGGATGCCGACCTCGAATCCACCGCTCGCGCGGCCCTCCTCGTAGAAGCGCATCAGCGGTGCGACGTCGGCGTCCGTGACGGGCCGACGGTACGCAACGTTCGCCAGCCGCGTCAGGATGGCACGCGCGCACGCCGGCGCGTCCGCGTCCGATCGCGGCCGGCACGTGAAGATGCGCCGCCGGCTGGGCGTCTCCGAAATGCCCGTGACCTCGGACGGCCCCGCGATCACCAGCTCCTTGAGGTGCGGCAGCGCCGTGATTCCGTAGCCGCCCGCCCCGATCTGGCGATCGGCCAGCGACCACTCGTGCGGCGAGACCAGATCCTCGAC